>NZ_JBEUPD010000033.1:0-97476 GCF_040492135.1 Actinomadura sp. NPDC000600 | reverse complement strand
CCGCTGCGCGCCCTCACCGCCGGCGGCGCCGCGCTGGTGCTGCTGGCCGGCACCCTCGTGTTCACCGTCGCCGCGCCGGACGGCGAGGCCCCGGCGGCGCCCGCCGGCGGCCAGGTGCGGGTGCTCAGCTACAACATCCACGACGCCGTCAACCAGGACGGGCGCCTCGACCCCGAGGGCGTCGCACGCGTCATCGAGGGCCAGCACGCCCAGGTCGTCCTGCTCCAGGAGGCCGGACGCGGGTCGCTGCTGTCGGGCACCACCGACGTCGCCGTGTGGCTGTCGCGGCGCCTCGGCATGAAGCTGGTCTGGGGGCCCGCCGCCGACGGCCAGTTCGGCAACGCGATCCTGACCTCGCTGCCGGTGCGCAGTTCCGGGACGGGCCGGATGCCGAGGGGCGACTGGTCGCAGATCCGCGGCTACGTGTGGGCGCGGCTCGCCGTCGGCGGCACCACGATGGACGTGTGGTCGACGCACCTGGAGGGCGGCGACGACCAGCGCGGCGAGCGGTCCCGGGAGATCGCGGCGCTGCTGCGGGCCTGGGGCGGCGCGCCCCGCACGCTGATCGGCGGCGACTTCAACGCCGGGGCGGGCAGCGCGGAGCTGACCGCGATGACCGACGGCACCGACCTGCGCAACACCGCGATCGGCGGCGAGCAGTACCCGACGCGGCCGGACGGCACGAGCACCGACTGGGTCTTCGGGTCCGACGGGGTGCTCGTCACCGACTACTCCGTGCCCGAGTCCGAGGCCTCCGACCACTACCCCGTCGCGGTCACCGTCCGGATCGGGCGGTGACCGGACGCCGGCGCCGCTCGCGGCTAGGTTCCTGACATGAGCGAAGCGAACCGGGGGGTGCGGGGGGTCGTCCCCCCGCAGGGAGACTGCCTGTGAGCGTCGAGACGGTCGTGATCGAGCGGGCGGGCCCGGAGGACGCGGGTGAGGTGATGACCGTGCAGCGGGCCGCCTACGTCACCGAGGCGCAGCTGTACGGCGATCCGTTCATCCCGCCGCTGGTGGAGTCGGCCGAGCAGCTGCGCAAGGTGCTCGCCGGTGACGCGGTGGTGCTGAAGGCGGTGCTGGGCGGCCGGCTCGTCGGCGCCGTGCGCGCCCAGTTCAACGACCGTACGTGCCTGGTGGGGCGGCTCGTCGTCGTCCCCGACCTCCAGGGGCGCGGCATCGGGCGGCGCCTGCTGACGGCGCTGGAGGGCGAGGTGGCCGGGCGCGCCGATGCGTGCGTGCTGTTCACCGGCCACCTGAGCGAGTCGAACCTGCGCCTGTACCGGAGCCTCGGCTACGCGGAGGTGCGCCGGGAGCGCGTCGCCGCCCACCTCACGCACGTGCACATGCGCAAACCCCTCGTCCCCGCCGGAACCGGCTAGCGGCCGCGCCGCTAGGGTGAGTCCCGTGCTGAAAGTGGGACTCACCGGCGGTATCGGATCCGGCAAGAGCGAGGTGTCGAAGCGGCTGCGCGAGCACGGCGCGGTCGTCATCGACGCCGACATGATCGCCCGCGAGGTGGTCGAGCCGGGCACCCCGGGCCTCGCCGCCGTCGTGGCGGAGTTCGGCGAGGACGTCCTGCTGCCGTCCGGCGCCCTCGACCGGGAGAAGGTCGGCCGCGTCGTGTTCGCCGACCCCGACCGGCTCGCCGCCCTCAACGCGATCGTCCACCCGCTGGTGGGGGAGCGGATGCAGGAGCTGATGGACGCCGCCCCCGCGGACGCGGTCGTCGTCTACGACGTCCCGCTCCTGGCGGAGAACGGTCTCGCCGGCATGTACGACGAGGTCGTCGTCGTGGACGCGCCCGAGGAGGTCCAGTTGGACCGCCTCGTCGCCCGCCGCGGCATGACCGAGGAGGACGCCCGCGCCCGCATGGCCAACCAGGCGTCCCGCGAGGAGCGCCGCGCCGTCGCCACCCGCGTCATCGACAACTCCGGCTCCCTCGCCGACCTGAAGACCCAGGTCGACGCCCTCTGGGAGGCCCTCACCCGCAGCGCCTCCTAGAACCGCCCCCCTAGAACGGGGCGTCGAGGGGGAGGCGGTGGACCTCGGCGAGGTAGGCGTCGAGTTCGCCCGGCTCGAAGCGGCACATGCCCACGGCGTACCAGAACTCGGCGGTGGCGTTGCCCTCCCACTTGTAGCGGCCGTCCGGCGCCAGGGCCGCCCAGCCCTCGGCCAGGCCGAGGAGGGTGGCGCGGCGCGCGGGGGCGTCGCGGTCGGCGACGTCCCACAGGATGATGGCGCCGTCGTCGCCCGCGGTGGCGAGGAGGGAGCCGTCCGGGCTGAACGCCGCGGACCAGACGCGGCGGGTGTGGCCGGTGAGGGTGTGCAGAAGCCGACCGTTGGACGGGTTCCACAGGCGCACCACCATGTCGTCGCCCGCGCTGGCGAGCATGGCCCCGGACGGGTGGAACGCGGCCGTCCACAGGCGTCCGGTGTGCCCGGTCAGGGTGTGCAGGAGTTCGCCCGCGGACGGGTCCCAGAGGCGGACGGTCCCGTCGTTGCCGGCGCTGGCGAGGGTCTCGCCGGACGGCGAGAACGACACCTGGTACACCCGGTCGGTGTGGCCGCGCAGCGCGGAGGCGAGTTCGCCCGTGCGGGGGCTCCAGAGGCGGACGAGGCCGTCGTCGCAGCCCGTCGCGACCAGCGCGCCGCCGGGCTGGAAGTCGATGGAGCGGACGCGGCCCCGGTGGTCGGCCAGGTTGACGATCTCGCGGCCGGTCGTCCAGTACCAGAGCCGGACGGAGTCGTCGTCGTTGGCGGTGGCGAGGACGTCCCCGGACGGGGCGAACGCCTGCGCCCAGACGTGGTCGGTCTCGACGTTCAGCTCGCGTTCGAACGTGCCCGTCCCGGCCTGCCACAGGTGGACGCCGCCGTCGTTGGTGGCGGTGGCGAGCTGGGAGTCGCGGGTGTTGAACGCGGCGGAGGTGAGGTTGTCGGCGACGCCGCGCAGTTCGCGGATCATGCGGCCCGAGCGCGGGTCCCACAGCCGGACGAGGCCGTCGTTGCCGCTGCTGGCGAGCATCCCGCCGTCCGGGCTGAACGCGACGCGGGTGACGCGGCGGCCGTGGCCGCGCAGCACCACCCGGCACTGGCCGGTCTCGGCGTCCCACAGCCGGGCCGTGCCGTCGTTGCTGCTGGTGGCGAGCTGCGAGCCGTCCGGGCGGAACGCGAACGGCCACACGGCGCCGCGGTGCCCGGCCAGTTCGAGGCGCTGCCGGCCGGTGCGCGGGTCCCACAGGCGGACGGACCCGGCGCTGTCGGCGGTGGCGAGCCGGCCGCCGTCCGGGCTGAACGTGGCCTGGTAGATGCCGCCGCCGTGGCCGGTGAGGACGCTGCGCTGCCGGCCGTCCTCCCAGATCCGGACGGACCCGTCGGTGTCGCCGGTGACGAGGAGGTCCCCTTCGGGGTGGAACGCGATGGCGTAGACGCGGCCGGTGTGGCCGAGGAGCTCCTGGCGGATCTCGCCGGTGCGGATGTCCCAGAGCCGGACGACGCCCGCCTCGTCCCCGGCGGCGAGCAGGGAGCCGTCCGGGTGGAAGACGGCGCGGAACACCGCGCCGTGGTGCCCGGCCAGCTCGCGGCGGAGCGCGCCGGTGGCGAGGTCCCAGACGCGCAGCGTGCCGCCCGCGTCGCCGGTGACCATGAGCGAGCCGGCGGGGTCGAACACGGCGGTGTAGACGGGGGCGGTGTGCCCGGCGAGCTCGTGCAGGAGCACGCCGGACACGGTGTCCCACACGCGGATCGTCCCGTCGGCGGCGCCGGCGGCGAGGAGGTCGCCGCCCGCCGGGGAGCGTCCACCGACGACCACGGGCCACACGCCCTCGGGGTGGACGGCGAAGGTGTGCGCGGTGTGCCCGGTGGCGAGGTCCCACAGCCGGACGGATCCGTCGGCGGACCCGCTCGCCAGGAGGCGGCCCTCGGAGTCGAACGCGACCGCGTAGGCGCGGTCGGTGTGGCCCTGGAGGTTGCGCAGGGGCGTGCCCGTGACGGCGTCGCAGACGAGGACGCCGCCGTCCTCGCTGCCGACGGCCAGGACGGAGCCTCCGGGGCTGTAGGCGAGCGGCTGCGGGAGGCGGCTCGTCTGGAAGTGGAAGCCGTAGGGGACGCCCACCGCGGCCGGGGCGACCTGGATGTCGATCGGGCGGCCGGGCGCGATGGCGGCCTCGCGCAGTTCGGGGGCGGTCGCGACGCGGTCGGGGAGCACGGCGTCCACGAGGGCGGCGCGGGTCCAGCGGCTGCCGTCCACGGCGACGTCCCGCAGGTCGGCGCGGGCGAGGCGGGCCCGGGACAGGTCGGCGCCGCGCAGGTCGGCGCCGGTCAGCATGGCCTCGTCCAGCCGCGCCCCGGCGAGGGAGGCGTCCCGCAGGACGGCGCGCGAGAGGTTCGCGCCCACCAACTGGGCGTCGGTGAGGTCGGCGCCGGTGAGGTCGACTTCCTGGAGGTCGCGGTAGGACAGGTCCTCGCCCTGCAGGCGGGCGCCGCGCAGGTCGGTGTGCGCGGGGGTGCGCAGCCGTGTCGTGATGCGGATCGCGTTGGCGCGGGCGATGTCGTCGCCCTCGGGGTCGGCGAGGACGCCCGCCGTCCACTCCTGGCAGGCGCGGGTGTCGGCGAGGTCGCACAGGAAGTCGACCGTGAGCTGGGTCAGGGCGCGGCGGCTCAGGGCGGCCGGGGCCTCGCCCTTGGCGAACTCGTCGGCGATGTGCCGGGCGACGAGCCACTCCATGACGGACTGGTGGATGAACCCGAACAGCCCTTCGGGCGTGCGCACGAGCAGGCTTCCGGCGCCGACGGCGTGGGTCACCTGGTGCGGCGACATCCGCCCCGCGGTGAGGCCGGTGAGGGCGTCGGCGACGTCGGCCAGCTCGGCGAGGCGCAGGAACTGCTCGTTGCCCTCCCACAGCCGCAGCGCGAGCGTGCCCACGGCCTGCCACATGTCCTCGGCCTTCATCCCGGACGGGCCGCCCGCGCCGCCGACCCGCTCCGCCTCGTACGCCAGCCAGGACGACAGGATCTCCTGGTAGAGGTCGGCGGGGCTGACGGCGCGGCGGGCCTGCGCGACCGCGCGCAGCCGCTCCTCGGGGAGGTCGGCGATGAACGACAGCATCCGCGGGTTGGACGTCAGCGCCAGCAGCTCCTCGATCCCCGCCAGCAGGCTCAGCCGCTCCTCGGCGGCGTCCTCGTCGCCGTACCGGTTCACCAGGTACGAGCGGACCTGCGTGGGCGCGAACTCCTCCAGGGAGAGGACGCGCCGGTGCGGCAGCACGCCGACCTTCTCGCCGAGGGCGGTCAGCACCTGGGCCTGGGACTTGAAGTGCTGCGTCCGGCTCGCCACCACGATCTTCGCCTTGTCCTGGGCGGCCTGCAGCAGCGTGTCGAGGTGGTCGGCGGCCCGGTCGTAGGTCATCCGCGTCACCAGCTCGTCGAACCCGTCGAAGAGCAGGACGATGCGGCCCTGGCGGAGCATGTAGTGGAACGCCTTGAGGTCGATCAGCTCCTCGCCGTGGTTGGCCAGGTGCGCGGCGACCAGGCCGTCCACCGAGTGCGCCTTGTCGAGCGCCCGCAGCTCGATGAGGATCGGGATGACGTGCGGGAGCTCCTGCGGGACGCGGCGGGCCAGCTCCCGCAGGGCGAAGGTCTTGCCGCGGCCGAAGTCGCCGAGGAGCAGCAGGAACCGCCCGTGGTCGGCGGCCAGGAGCCGCAGCATCTCGCCGACGACGTCGTCGTGGACGTCCGTGCCCGAGCGGCTCTCGCCGCCGGGGCCGCCCTCCGGAAGGAACCGGTCGAGCTCCCGGTAGCGCTGCGGGACGTACAGGGACGGCGGGTAGAGGCCGCCCGCGGACAGCCGCCGCGTCTGGGCCGCGACGTACTCCGACAGGTCGACCAGCCCCTGGAACTCGGTGAGGCTGCGCACACGGATGCCGCGGCGCAGCGCGTCGTCGCGCACGGACCGCGCCGGGGCCGGCCCCAGGTACACCAGCTCGGACCCGTGGTCGGTCCCGTCGGCGTGCACGTGCCGGACGAACGCGTCCACGTCCGCCTCGGTCACCTGCCCCACGTGGGCGCCGATCCGGTACTGGCGGACGAAGCCGTCCTCCAGGTGGGTGAGCAGCAGGTGCGGCGGGTCGGACCGGCCGTCCTCGCGCGCGGGCGGGACGACGCGCCGGATGGTGGCGCGCTCGAACCGCGTCTCGCACGCCTCCGTCAGCCGGTCGAGCAGGCGCGCCGTGGGGTCGGGGACGGGGTCGGCGCTGCCGTCGGCCCCGGGGCCGAGTTCCGGGGAGGGAGGGGCGGGAGGCGTCTGCGCGCGCGGCGGCGGGAACGTTCCGCTCACGGCCGTCCAGGACCGTTCGAGGCGTTCCGGGCCGCGCCTCCCGGCCTCCTCGGGGATCCAGCGCTCCAGCCCTTCCGGGTGCACGACGACGAGCTGGTGCCGGCCCGGGCCCAGCGTCGGGACGGACGGGACGCCGCCGCCCGCCAGCAGGGGGACGGTGCCGTACTCCGACTCCGTCCCCTGGAAGAACAGGTTGACGTGTGAGGCGAGGAGCGTCTCCACCGTCTCGGGGTCTCGGAGCACGCCCGGCTCCCCGGCGACGGGCGTGTGCTCGATCGCGCCGAGGCGCAGCCAGCCCTCGCCCTCGAAGTGCCGCAGCCGCTCGTTGAACCAGGCGGCCTGCGCCTGCCCGACGCGCCCGTACCGGTCCTCCTCGCGGTGCGTCTGCGGCAGGGTCGAGTTGAGCCCGGCCACCACGACCTTCAGATCGGGGACGGGGAACAGCGTCCACGGCTGGGCGCTGTCGAAGATGAGCGCGTCGATGCCCTGGTAGAACTCCTTGAACAGGCCCGCGTAGTGCCGCCACTTCGGCCAGTACGGCGGCTGGGGCTCGATGTCGTCGGCCTCGCAGCTGGAGAAGTACGCCTGGCACGCCGCCCGGGTGACGTCGTGCGTGCCCGGCACCACCACGACGCGCTGCGCCTCCAGGCCCAGCAGCGCGCGCAGGCTCGTGAGGAACGACAGCGCCTCGGCGAACTCCTTGCGGCTGCCGGAGTGGGTGATGTTGCCGGTGACCACGAGCAGGTCGGGCCGCGGCAAGCCGGAGTCGGCGAGCCGGGTGACGTCGCTCCAGATCCGGTCCTGCAGCTCGGTGGCGGTCGTCGGCTCGCCGGGCTCGGCGAGCGTCCGGCCGAACCGGGGGCCGGAGACGTGCAGGACGGTCAGCCGCTCGCGCGGCTCCTGCGCGGTGTCGGCGGCCGGGAACGCCGGCGCGGCGACGGGCGCCCGCCGGGCGGGCCGCTCCCCGGCGGGCTCGGGCCGCCGATCCCCGCCCGCAGGCCCGTCAGCCTCCTCCAGACGGCCCACAAGGGGCTCCCGGCCACCGGGAAGCGGCCCGGGGCGGTTCGGGGCCCCTCCGGGGAATCCAGGGCCGTTCAAGGGGCGCGCGTGGCCGGCGAGGGCCTCCTGGATGCGCCGCATCAGCAGCCGCCGCGCCTCGTCCGGGTCGTCGACCCCCACCAGGTCCACGTAGGTGATCGTGGAGAGGAGCCCGTCGATCGGGCAGTCCTCGATGCGGACCGTGACCAGCTTGCGCGCCGGGTCGTCAGGGTCGGCCCGCAGCGCCGCCATCCACTCCAGCCGCCCGTACCGGGAGCGCAGGTAGTTGCGCGACAGCACCGCCACCACGACCTTCGCCTCCGACAGGCCCCGGTCCATGTAGTCGATGAAGTTGGTCCCGGGGACGAAGTCCCACGCCTGCATCATCGTGCGGTGCCCCGCGGCCTCCAGTTGCCAGGCGATCCAGGACGCCCACCGTTCGTCGGCCGGGGAGTAGCTGATGAAGAAGTCGGTCGGGCGCTCCTGGGGGTGGCCGGGGGTCGTCATGGCGCCAGTATCGCCTGTGGAATCATGACGCGCGTGCCGTCCGCCCCGATCGAGGCCCTGCGCCGCGCCCTCGGCTCCCTGGGCGTCCTCGACTGGATCCGCATCGCCGTGCTGGTGCTCGGCCTGGTGTTCGTCGCGACCGGCCTGCTGCCCGCCGACACGGCCCGCTCCAGCGTCGGACGGATCGCGCCTCTGCTGCTCTTCCTGTTCAGCGTCATCATCCTGGCGGAGCTGACCAAGGAGGCGGGGGTCTTCGACGCTATCGCGCAGCGGATGGCCCAAGCCGGACGCGGCAACTATCTCGCGCTGTTCCTGCTGTGCGTGGCGTTCGCGTCGCTCACCACCGTGTTCCTCAACCTGGACACCACCGCAGTGCTGCTGACCCCGGTCATGCTGGCGCTGGCGGCGCGCGCGCGGATCGCGACCCTCCCGCTCGCGATGACGACGGTGTGGCTGGCCAACACCGCGAGCCTGCTGCTCCCGGTGTCCAACCTCACCAACCTGCTCGCCGCCGACCGCGTGGCGCTTGAGACGCGCGCGTTCGCGGCGCGCATGTGGGCGCCGCAACTGGCGGTCCTGGCCGTGACGATGGCGCTGCTGTGGGCGTTCTACTGGCGGCGGCGGATGCGCGGCGAGGAGACCTACGACCCGCCCGAGCCGGTGCCGGTCCGCGACCCGGTGCTGTTCTCCGCCACCGGCGCGGCGTGCCTGCTGTTCATCGGGGCGATCCTCGCGGGCGTGCACACCGGGATCCAGCTGGGCGTCGCCGCCACCGTCGCCGCCGCCGTGGCCGTGGCCGCCTTCGCCGTGCGCGACCGGTCGGTGCTGCGCCCCGTCCTCATCCCCTGGCAGCTCATGGTGTTCGTCACCGGGCTGTTCCTCGTCGTCCCCACCCTGGAGCGGTTCGGGCTGGACGACGCCATGCGCGGCCTGATCGGCGGCGACGGCGGCACGGCCGGCGCCTTCCGGGCGGCGTTCTCGGGGGCGGGCCTGTCGAACGTCCTCAACAACCTGCCCGCCTACGTCGCGGGGGAGTCGGCCGTGCCCGCCTCCAACAGGGACCAGCTGCTCTCCCTGCTCATCGGGACGAACGTGGGGCCCGTCATCACGCCCTGGGGGTCGCTGGCCACGCTGCTGTGGTTCGAGTGGTGCCGGCGCTGGGACGTCCGCGTGCCGATGCGCACGTTCGTGCTGGCGGGGACGGTCCTGGCCGTGGCGGGCTCCGCCGCCGCCGTGGGCGTCCTCCTGCTGACCCGCTGACCCGCTGACCCGGTCGCCCGGCAGGCGAAAGCGGGGCCCGTGCTACGGGTCGATCTTCGCCGTGGTCTCCAGGAGGCGGTCGAGCAGTTCCGGACGCGCCGCGACGAACCCCAGTTCGGACGCCGGGCGGTCGATGCCCAGCTCGTAGGGCGCGCCGTCCAGGCGGCGCAGCTCCGCGCCCGCCTCGGCGGCCACCAGCGCCCCGGCGGGCAGGTCCACGATCTCGGGCAGGTAGCCGACGATGCCGTCGATGTCGCCGCGCGCCAGCATCGTCCACGCCACCAGCGGCGCCCACAGCTGCAGCATGCGCGCGCAGCGCAGCTCCAGGGCCGAGCGCATGGCGAACGCCACCGGATCGCCCGCACCGACCTTGTGGCCCTGCGTCCAGGCCAGCAGCGGGTTCTTCTCCCGCCCCGGCCGAGGCCGGTCGGCCAGTGCCAGGGGCTTCCCGTCCGGACCCAGCGTGCCCCTGCCGCGCACCGCCGACCACGTCCGGCCGCTTACCGGGTCGTGGACGACGCCCAAGACCGGCTCGGCGCGCGCGCACAGCGCCAACCCGACGGCGTACACCGGCATGCCGATCGCCACGTTGTTGGTGCCGTCCAGCGGATCGACGAGCCACACCATGTCCTCGCCGGGCGCGCCGTCGAGGATCCCGGACTCCTCGGCGATGATCCGGTGCCCCGGGTACGCGGCCCGGAGCCGCCCGACGATCAGGTCCTCGGCGGCGGTGTCCAGCTCCGTCACCACGTCCCCGCCGTCGCCCTTCGGCCGCACCCCCAGGGGGCCGTCCACACGGGCGCTGAGCAGCGCGCCCGCCGCCTCCGCGGCCTCCACGGCCACGCGGCGCGCCTCGGAGAGGTCGACCGGAAGGGCCGCTGACGGGGTCGTGGGTCTCATCGGGCCTCTCCAGTCGGATCCGGCGGCCGGCTACCGGCGCGGCGAGCAGTGGGCGGCGGCGATCCTGCGGGCCGAGCGCCGCAGGGCCCGCACAGTGTCGGCTTGGTCGGAACGCGAGCGGCGAACCTTGTGGCTGGAGACGTCCAGGGGACCGAGCGACAGGTCGCCCCCGCCCGGCGTCTGGCGGCCCAGGGCCACCGTGGCGGCGTCCCGCCCGTCCTCTATCAGCGTGCTGTGGAAGACGCCCGCGGGCAGAGTGTAGGACTCGCCTGTCCGGTGCGTGGTGGACTTGGCGGGGACGCAGTTGACGGCGCGCCCGGTCGCCTTCAGCTCGTCCAGGTCGCCCTGGCTCAACACCTCGAAGACCTGCTGCGTCCCGGTGGCGGAGGCCTCAGTGACCTCCATCCGCACGTTCCGGACCGTCCCGTACAGGACGAAGCTGAGCAGGTCCCAGCTGTGGCAGTGCACCGGCGACGTGGTGGACGGCGCCGGAAGCACCTCCGGCGTCCAGATGTGGAGGCACACCCCGAGGTCGCCGCTGCGCTCCAGGGGGAGGCACAGGAAGCCCAGGGGGTGCCGCACGGCCGGGAGGGTCGAGCGGCCCGCCGCGACATCCTCCAGGACGCCGTCGAGGACGCGCCCCGCCCATGCCGGAAGCGTCCGCGCCGCGGTACCGGCGTGGATCTCCTCGCGGATCTCCTCGTACCTCACTCCGGCGGCCTCACCCTTCGCCGAGACGCCTTCCCGGGCGCCTTGCGGACCGTCGCCCGCGCCCTGCCCGGCCTCTCCAGGCCCGGTCACTCGTACGGGTCCTTGGCCCGCAGGGCCTTACGTATGATCTCTATGACATCGCGGTCGGCATAGCCCTGCGCGAGGTCGATTCCGATGACCTCGAAGAGCTTGCGCACTTCCTCCACGGTCGGCTCGTCGTCCAGGGGCGCGAGCCTGGCCTGCTCGACCGGGACGCGGCGCGCCTGGTCGAGGCTGGTCTGCAGTTCCGCGCTCACCCAGCTGTAGTAGAACTTCGCGTTGTCGATCACCAGGGCCTCGCCGCGCGGGTCGTCGCGGGTGACCACGACGCGGGACGAGGCGAGGTCGTACCGCAGCGTCGTCATCGTCTGCGCGAGGCCGATGTCGATGTCGAGCATCGCGAACCGCTGCTTGTGCCAGCACGCCGCCAGGATGGTGGCGTAGGCCTCCTTGCGGGTGCGCTCCAGCGTCCAGGGCTCGCCCGTGGCGTCCGGGCCGTCCGACACCGAGCGGCGGTGGCGCGCGTACGCCTCGCACACCTCCACGTTCGTGGGGTCGAGGATCTCCAGGCGGAACAGCAGCGTCCGCCGCTCCCTGCGCGCGGCCGCCACGCACTCGGGCAGCGTGCGCGCGCGGATGTAGGTGCCCGTGCCGCCCTTGAAGAACCACCGGTCGGTGTCGCGGCGGGCGTCCGCGAGGACCTGCGCCACCTGCGCCCCGCTGATGACCCGGACGACCGTGGTCTCGTCCAGCGCGCGCTTGGTGTCGGACAGGACGCTCTCGAACCCCTCGATATGGGTCAGCTTGGCGTCGAGCTCGCCGAGCGTGGCCGACGAGGCGCGCAGCGTGTCGCGCACCTCCGCCTCGACCGGGAGGCGCCGCCCGCGGTCGCGCAGCACCGACGTCGCCAGCAGGCCGATCACCGCGAGGATCCCGCTGTTGGTGATCTCGGTCTCGTTCGGCAGGTTCACCCCGAGGCCGAGGACCGCGACGACGATCGCGAGCACCAGCGCGATCACTGCGTCGGCGTTCTTCCCGAACCAGTTGGCGAATCGGGCCATTGTGCGGTTTCCCCGTCCTAGTCGGCGCCGGGGGTGCTCGGGAGGCGTCTGAGGGTCGCGTCCCCCTGGAACGACACGGCCGGCGCGGTCATCGTAACCACAGCGTCCGTCCGCCGGAAAAGCCCCGCAGGTAAGGGGTTCGCTCACCTGTGCGACGATGCGCCCTTCCGGTCGCTATAGGCTCGTCGCCATGCGCGTGCGGGGCTGGTGGACGGGGGCGGCGGGGGCTTGGCCCACCCGGCGTTCCCGTGCCTTCGACATCGCGCTCGCCGTGACGCTGGCGGTGGCCGACGGCCTCTTCCTGTGGTTCGCGGAGCAGAAGTTCTGGCTCCCGCCCCCCGTCGTGTCCGTCAGCAGCGTCGTGCTCGGGCTGGCCCTGATCGTGCGGCGCTCCCATCCGGTGGGGCTCGCCGTGTTCGCGGTGGTGTTCGGCACCGTCACCGGCGCGGGGGCGTTCGGGACCCTCGTGATCCTGTACTCGCTCGCCGCCTACACCGCCTCCCGCCGCACGGTGGTGGTCATCGCGGTCGCCGGATACGTCGCCAACCTGGTCCTGCCCGGCCCGACGGCGGCGACGGAGTCCTTCCTCGCGCAGGCGATCTTCGGGATCGCGTTCGTCGGGGTCCCCGTCCTGCTCGGCCTCTACATGGGCGCGCGCAAGCAACTCCTCGCCTCCCTCCAGGAGCGCGCCGCGAGGCTCGAACGCGAGCAGCACCTGCTCGCGGAGCGCGCGCGGGGGGAGGAGCGCACCCGCATCGCACGGGAGATGCACGACGTGGTCGCCAACCGCATCAGCGTGATGGTCGTCCACGCGGGCGCGCTTAAGGCGATCGCGGTCCGCGATCCCGAACGGGCCGCCGAGACCGCCGCCGTCATCGGAGACATGGGGCGGCAGGCCCTGGAGGAGCTCCGCCACGTCGTCGGCGTGCTCAGGCAGGGGGAGAAGGCCCTCCCGCAGGAGGTGGTGACGCTCGCCCACCTCCGCGAGCTGGTCGGCCAGTCCGGTGCCGCGGGCCTGCGCGTGGACCTGAAGGTCCGCGGGGAGGAGCGCCCCATGCCGCCCGCCGTCGGGCGGACGGTCTACCGGCTGGTGCAGGAGGCCCTCACCAACGTCCACAAGCACGCCGGCGCCGCCGACACCCGCGTGGACCTCGGCCTCCTCCCGGAGGCGATCGAAGTGGAGATCGCCAACGAGCCGCCCACCGCAGGGCCCGAGCACCGGCTCCCCTCCGGGGGCAACGGCCTGATCGGGCTGCGCGAGCGCGTCACCGCCCTCGGCGGCAGCTTCGACGCCGGCCCCCGCGGCGGCGGCTACGCCGTCCGGGCCAGGCTCCCGCTGCCCGCCTCCTGAGCCCCGGGCCGCGCCCGCTCGGCCGCGGAATGTCGGAGCCCCTGCATACAGTTGGGAGAGCAGGGGAGTACGCCGGATCCAGGGGAGTGCCGATGCGCCCAGTCACGGACCTGCGGCGCCGCGTGGCGCCGTTCGAGGTCGTCACCGAGATGACGCCGTCGGGCGACCAGCCGACGGCGATCGCCGACCTCGCCGCCCGCGTCGAGCGCGGCGAGAAGGACGCGGTGCTGCTCGGCGCGACCGGCACCGGCAAGACCGCCACGATCGCCTGGCTGGTGGAGAAGCTGCAGCGGCCCGTCCTCGTCATGCAGCCGAACAAGACCCTCGCCGCCCAGTTCGCCAACGAGCTGCGCGAGATGCTGCCGAACAACGCCGTCGAGTACTTCGTGTCGTACTACGACTACTACCAGCCCGAGGCGTACATCCCGCAGACCGACACCTACATCGAGAAGGACTCCTCGATCAACGACGAGGTCGACCGGCTGCGGCACTCGGCGACCAACTCGCTGCTCACCCGCCGCGACACCGTCGTCGTCGCGTCGGTGTCCTGCATCTACGGCCTCGGCACCCCGCAGGAGTACGTCGACCGGATGGTCCGGCTCAGCGTCGGCCAGGAGATCGACCGCGACGACCTGCTCCGGCAGCTCGTCGGCATGCAGTACACCCGCAACGACCTCGCCTTCACCCGCGGCACGTTCCGCGTCCGCGGCGACACCGTCGAGATCATCCCGCAGTACGAGGAGCTCGCCGTCCGGATCGAGATGTTCGGCGACGAGATCGAGAAGCTCGCCACCCTGCACCCGCTCACCGGCGAGCTGATCACCGAGGACGACGAGCTGTACGTCTTCCCCGCCTCCCACTACGTCGCCGGCCCCGAGCGCATGGAGCGGGCCATCCGCGACATCGAGGCCGAGCTGGAGGAGACCCTCGCCGTGATGGAGCGGCAGGGCAAGATGCTGGAGGCGCAGCGGCTGCGCATGCGCACCACCTACGACATCGAGATGATGCGGCAGGTCGGCACCTGCTCCGGCATCGAGAACTACTCCCGCCACATCGACGGCCGCGGCCCCGGCACGGCCCCCAACACCCTCCTGGACTACTTCCCCGAGGACTTCCTCCTCGTCGTCGACGAGTCCCACCAGACCGTCCCGCAGATCGGCGCCATGTACGAGGGCGACGCGTCCCGCAAGCGGATGCTGGTCGAGCACGGGTTCCGGCTCCCGTCCGCCATGGACAACCGGCCGCTGAAGTGGGAGGAGTTCCTCGACCGGATCGGCCAGACCGTCTACCTGTCCGCGACGCCGGGGCCCTACGAGATGAACCGCGTCAAGGGCGACGTCGTCGAGCAGGTCATCCGCCCCACCGGCCTGATCGACCCGGAGATCGTCGTCAAGCCGACCAAGGGCCAGATCGACGACCTCATCCACGAGATCCGCGAGCGCACCGAGCGCGACGAGCGCGTCCTCGTCACCACCCTCACCAAGAAGATGGCCGAGGACCTCACCGACTACCTGCTCGAACTCGGCATCCAGGTCCGCTACCTGCACAGCGAGGTCGACACGCTGCGCCGCATCGAGCTGCTGCGCGAGCTGCGCGCCGGCGAGTTCGACGTCCTCGTCGGCATCAACCTCCTCCGCGAGGGCCTCGACCTGCCCGAGGTCTCCCTCGTGGCGATCCTGGACGCCGACAAGGAGGGCTTCCTGCGCTCCGAGACGTCCCTCATCCAGACGATCGGCCGCGCCGCCCGCAACGTGTCGGGCCAGGTCCACATGTACGCCGACACCGTCACCCCGTCCATGGAGCGGGCGATCGACGAGACGAACCGGCGCCGCGCCAAGCAGCGGGCCTACAACGAGGAGCACGGCATCGAGCCGCGGGCGCTGCGCAAGCGCATCGCCGACATCCTCGACTCCCTCGTCCGCGAGGACGCCGACACCGAGACCCTCATCGGCGGCGCCGGGCGCCAGCAGAGCCGCGGCAAGGCGCCCGTGCCGGGCCTCGCGTCCCGTACCAGGGAGGTCGGCCGGCACGCCGCCGACCTGGTCGGCGAGCGCCCGCGCGAGGAGCTGGAGGGCCTCATCGAGCAGATGACCGAGCAGATGCACCAGGCCGCCACCGACCTGCAGTTCGAGCTCGCCGCCCGGCTCCGCGACGAGATCAAGGAGCTCAAGCGCGAGCTGCGCGACATGAAGGAGGCCGGCGTCAGCTGACGCCCGGGGCCGTCACGCGAAGGCCAGCACGACCCGGTCCTCGACCGGGCGGTAGCCGAGCCGCCGGTAGACGCCGTTGCTGGTCGGGTTGGCGAGGTCGGTGAACAGCACGACCTCGGCGGCGCCCGCCTCCTGGGCGGCCCGGGTCACCGCGGCGGTCACCGCGGCCCCGTAGCCGCGGCGGCGGTGCTCGGCGGGGGTGTACACGGGCGCCACCCGCGCCGCCCCCGCGACCGCCGGAGTCCGTCCCGCCATCGCCACCGGGCGGCCGCCGGCCTCCCACAGCGTGACGCCGCCCTCCGCGAGCCGACCCTCGATCACCGCCGGGTTCGGGTCCCCGTGGCCGCCGGCGTCCCGGTGGAACACCGCGAACCAGTCGCGCACGAGGCCCCGGTCCCCGCCGTCCGCGACCCGCGCGGCCCCCTCCGGCGGCGGGTCCGGCATGTCGAGCCCCGCCAGCCGGTGGAGCCGCTGCCGCAGCTCGACCCGGGCCCGCGCCCCGGTGCGGCGGGTCCACGCCTCCGCGAACACCTCGGCGAGGTCCGGAGCCCCGTTGACGCCCTGGAGCCTCGTGTCCCGTCCGGCCAGCGCTTCGGCCAGCTCCGGGACGGCCGGTTCCGGCATCGCGCTGAGCAGGACCGGGTACGCCCCGGTCCACATGAACGTGCCCGCGACGCCGCCGCCGTCCGACGACCAGCCGAACAGCGCCGTCCGGTAGAGGCCGGACCCCTGCCGCCGGATGGCCTCGGCCACGCTCAGCGGCACCGTGTTGGCGACGGGATCGGCGCGCAGGAACCCTCCCGCACGCGCGAGGAACTCATGGACATCACCGGTCAGATTCCACGCCATGCCCCAGCATGCCCACGCCCGCGCGCCGGACGCAGCCCGTTTTCCGCCGAGCCGCACCAGGGTCGGGCACGGAGGACCGCTTCCTCAGCGGCGGCGATCTGGGGAGGGGTGCCGTTGGCGCCTTGGCCGGGGCGCGGGGCGGGCATTCCGGATGTCGCCGGTGGAGGGGCCGATAGCGTGTCGGGCATGGCGGACATGGCGGGCGATCGGATGCTGGGGTGCCTGTTCGGCGGGGCGGTCGGCGACGCCCTCGGACGGCCCGTCGAGGGGATGTCGCTCGCCGAGATCCGCGCGGCGTACGGGCCCGCGGGCGTCACGGGGCTCCCGAGGCGCGCGGAGATCGGGGAGGCGACGCAGCTGAGCCTGGTCACCGCGCAGGCGGGCGTCCAGGCGTCGATCCGGGCCCGGGCGCGGGGGATCGGCGGCGCGTACTTCGGGCTGGTGCAGGCGAACTACATCGAGTGGCTGCGCGTCCAGGGCGAGCCGATGCCCGAGCAGCACCTGAACACGGGCGGCCCGGCGCAGCGCGACCCCGCGGTGACGGCACCGCGCGGCGCGGGCCGCACGACGCTCGCCGCGCTGCGCATGGCGGCGGCGCGCGGCAAGCCGGGCCATCCGCTCGGCAGGGTGGACGACCCCGTCAACGACTCCAAGGGCTGCGCCGGCACGGTCCGCGCCGCGCCTTGCGGCTTCGGGTACCCCGACCCCGGGGCCGTCTTCACCCGGGGGCAGGGCGTCGCGGCCCTCACCCACGGCCACCCGTCCGGCCACCTGCCCGCGGGCACGCTCGCCGTCGCGGTGTCGGCGCTCGTCAACGGCGTCACCCTCGTCGACGCCCTGGGGCGCGCCATGGCGGAACTGCGCAAGCACGCCGGGCACGAGGAGACGGCCGCCGCGCTGGAGAAGGCGCTGGAGCTGCCGCGCGGCGGCCCGGCGTTCCAGGCGCCCGAGCGGCTGGAGAGCCTCGGGCGCGGCTTCACCGGACCGGAGGCCCTCGCCATCGCCGTGCATGCCGCGCTGGTCGCGGAGGCCGCGGGCGGGTACCCGCTGGAGATCGTCCCGCGCGGGCTGCTGCTCGCCGTCAACCACTCCGGCGACAGCGACTCCACCGGCGCGATCTGCGGGAACCTCCTCGGCGCCCGGTACGGGGCCCGAGCCGTCCCCGAGCACTGGCGCGCCGGCGTCGAGGCCGCCGGGACCATCACCGCGCTCGCCGAGGGCAGCGCCGTGGAGTTCGGCGCGCGTCCGCCCGCCGACTCCTACGGCGAGCCTCCGATGGACTGGCACATGCGCTTCTACTCCTGAGCCGGGCCGTCGATTAATCGAGGGACGCGCGCGGGGGCAGCGCTTACGATCGCGGCATGATGCATGAGGTCCGGACGGCGCGGGACGAGGACCTGCCGGGGCTGGCGGCGATCGAGGACTCGGGCGACGCGATGTTCGGCGAGATCGGGATCGTGTTCCCGCCCGGTCCGACGGTGATCGAGCAGGTGGCCGGCAGGGGCGCCGAGATCGTGGTGGCCGGCGACCCGCCGGTCGGGTTCGCGGCCGTCGAGGAGGTCGACGGCGCCGCGCACCTGGAGCAGATCTCGGTGCGCGGCGACCTGACGGGGCGGGGGATCGGCGTCCTGCTGCTGGAGGAGGTCAAGGCGCGGGCCGCCGCGGCCGGGGCGCCCGGGGTCAGCCTGCTGACGTTCCGGGACGTCCCGTGGAACGGCCCCTGGTACGCCCGGCACGGGTTCGCGGAGCTGCCGGAGGAGCGGTGGGGCCCGGGGATCAGGTCCTACTGGGACGCCGAGATCAAGGCGGGCCTGCACGAGCTGGGGCCGCGGCTCGTCATGTGGGCGCCGCTGGGGCGGCCCACTTAAAGATCTACAATGTAAAGGCGGGAACCCGGGACGGCCGGGAGACGTCTGGCCCATGGGCGTCCCGCGCCATGGACGCCGGGTTCGTCGACGGAGGAGGATGATGATCAGCCCGGTCGCGTGGGTGCGGGGCCGTCTCGGCGAGCGGGGGACGGCGCTCGCCTGCCTGGTGCTGCTGCTGGCGCTGGGGGTCGTCCCGCTGGTGGCGCTGCCGGCGGCCCGGTGCGAGGTCTTCGGCAAGGGGTGCCGGACGCCCGATCCTGAGACGCGGGCGGACCCGGTCGCGGCCACCCGGACGCCCACCCCGGTCGAGGTGGCCACGCGGGGCGCCTACGTCGCGCTGGGGGACTCGTACTCGGCGGGCGTCGGGGCGGAGGCGACCGTGGCCGACCAGAACCCCCTCGAACGGTGCCACCGGACGTCCAAGGCCTACTACCACGAGGTCTCGCGGGCGTTCCGCTTCGCGAAGGGCACCGCGTTCTGGGCGTGCTCCGGCGCCACCACCGACGACGTCCTGGACGGGCGAGGCGGCGAGCCCCCGCAGATCGACCGCATCGGGCGTGACACCAGCCTGGTCACCCTCAGCATCGGCGGCAACGACGTCGGGTTCTCCCGGGTGCTCGCCGGCTGCGTCGTCAAGCTGCCGTGGGGGAGGGGCTGCACCTCGCAGGGCGAGGAGATCGCCCGCCGCCTCTCCGAGCTCCGGCAGGACCTGCCCGCCCTGCTGACCAAGATCACCGCGCGGGCGCCGTACGCGCGGGTGGTCGTGATGTCCTACCCGAAGGCGTTCTCCGAGATCAGCGGCGTGGACGGGGACAACATCACCGTGCCCGACCAGCGCTGGCTGAACGCGCGGGCCTACGAGCTGGGCGGGGTGATCCGGCAGTCGGTGATGGAGGCCGACGCGCGGAAGGCGGCCGGGCGCCGGCACGGCAGCGTCGAGTTCGTGGACGCCTACAGCGCGTTCGCCGGCCACGAGGTCGGCAGCCGCGACGCCTACATGAACGGCCTGACGCTGAACCTCGCGGCGCTGGAGGCGGAGCCGCGCAGCTACCATCCGACGGTCGCCGGGCAGCAGGCGCTCGCCCGGCTCTTCGTCGACCAGATCAAGAAGGGCCCGGGGCGCCCGCTCTCCTGACCGCCGCCGCGCGTTCCGGGGGCCCATATTCATCCGCCCACCGGGTGAGGACCGCCCCCGAGCAGGGCACGACTGTTCAAGGGGTTCTGCGATGCCCATCACGATCGCGCTCGCCGGGGACACGATGCTGGGACGCGGCGTGGCGGAGGAGATCGCCGCGTCCGGTCCGCACGGCCTGTTCTCCGAGGGGGTGCGCGAGGTCTTCCGCGAGGCCGACCTCGCCCTGGTGAACCTGGAATGCTGCGTGTCCGACCGCGGGCGGCGATGGGACGCGCCGGGCAAGCCCTTCCACTTCCGCGCCCCGCCTGCGGCGGCCGAGGCCCTCGCCGACCTCGGCGTCGACTGCGTGACGCTCGCGAACAACCATGCCCTGGACTACGGACCCGACGCGCTGGCGGACACGCTCGACATCCTGCGGCGGGCGGGCATCCGGACGGTCGGCGCGGGCGAGAGCCTCGGGCGGGCGCGGGAGCCCGCCGTCGTGGAGGCCGGGGGAGTGCGGGTCGCGGTCCTCGGCGTCACCGACCACCCGGCCGATTTCGCCGCGGCCGCCGACCGCCCGGGCGTCGCCCTCGCCGATCTGGAGAGCGGCGTCCCAGCCTTCCTGCTGGAGCAGATCCGGCGGCTCCGCGACGGGCACGACGCCGTGCTGGTCATGCCGCACTGGGGCCCGAACATGATCCCGGCGCCGCTGCCGTACGTGCGGCGTGCGGCGGAGAGCCTGGTGGACGCCGGCGCGACGCTCGTCGCCGGGAGTTCCGCGCACGTCTTCCACGCCGTGGTGCGGCCGGTCCTGTTCGACATGGGCGACTTCATCGACGACTACGCGGTGGACCCCCTCCTGCGCAACGACCTCGGCCTGCTGTTCCTGGTCACGCTGGACGCCGCCGGGCCGTCCCGGATCGAGGCGGTGCCGATCCGGCTCGACTTCTGCCGCACCCGCCTGGCCGGCGGCGCCGACCGCGCCTGGATCGCGGACCGGTTCACCGCGGCCTGCGCCGCCTTCGACACGCCGGTGGCCGTCCGCGACGGCCGGCTCGTCGTCGAAGGGCCGTAGCGGCCCCGGAGGCGGGCGACGGTCAGGGCAAGGCGGGCGCGACGACGCCGGCCACCATCCTGCGCACGGCCTCCTCGTCCGGCGGTGCGGCGGCCCGGTCGGCGAACAGCAGGTGGGTCGTGCCGATGAGGGTGGGGGCCAGCAGGTCGACCTCCGCGTCCGCCGCGAGGCGGCCGAGATCGCGTTCGGCGGCGAGGTAGGAGGCGACCAGGTCGACGGCCTCCGTCAGCACCGGGACGCCCGCCGGCCAGGTCTCCCGCAGCCGGGCGCGCAGCCCGTCCCGGAAGGTGATCAGGGGCACGATCGCGACGGCGACGGACCCGAACACCGCCGTCAGTGCGGCGGTGAGGTTGCCGACGACGGTGCCGGTGCCCGCCGCGTCGCGCAGGGCGGCGGCCTCGGCGTCCATCCTGTGGACGCGGTCAAGCACGAACTCGGCGAGGAAGGCGTCGAAGTCGTCGAAGTGCCGGTGCAGGACGCCCTTGGCGCAGCCCGCCTCGGCGGTGACGGCCCGGCTGGTCAGCGCGCTCGCCCCCTCCCGGAGCAGGACGCGCTCGGCGGCGTCGAACAGCTGCCTGCGCACGTCGCGCATGGCGATCCCTGTCGGCACGGCGGACTCTCCTTGACGAGTGGGCATGCGCCCACTAAGAATGGGCGCATGACCACTATACCGACCGCCCCTTCCCCCGAGCCGCATCGCGCCCGCGAGGTGGCGGAGTCCTTCGGCACGGACCCCGAGCGCTACGACCGCGCCCGTCCCCGCTATCCCGACGCCCTCGTGGAGCGGATCGTCGCGGCCTGTCCCGGCCCCGACGTCCTCGACGTCGGCTGCGGCACCGGCATCGAGGCCCGGCAGTTCCAGGCGGCCGGCTGCACGGTGCTCGGCGTCGAGCCCGACGCGCGGATGGCCGCCTTCGCCCGGCGCGGCGGGCTGGAGGTCGAGGTCGCGACGTTCGAGGCGTGGGACCCGGCGGGCCGGGACTTCGACGCCGTGATCGCCGGGACGGCCTGGCACTGGGTGGACCCGGTCGCCGGCGCGGCCAAGGCGGCGCGAGTGCTGCGGCCGGGCGGCCGGCTGGCGGCGTTCTGGCACGTGTTCCAGCTCCCGCCGAGCGTGGCGGACGCCTTCGCCGCCGTCTACCGGCGGGTCGTGCCCGACTCCCCGTTCCAGCTCCAGTCGGACAAGCCGGCCATGGAGATCTACCAGGCGATGTTCACCAAGGCCGCCGACGGGATCACGGCCGCCGGCGGCTTCGGCGAGCCGGAGCAGTGGCGGTTCGACTGGGAGCAGGCCTACACCCGCGACGAGTGGCTGGACCAGATGCCCACCCACGGCACGCTCACGAGGCTCCCGGACGCCGAGCGGGCGGCGGTGCTGGAAGGCGTCGGCGAGGCGATCGACGCCATGGGCGGGAGCTTCACCATGCCCTACGCCACCATGGCCGTCACCGCGTCGAAGGCCGCCGGCCCCGCCTGACGCCCGGTCAGGCAGGCGGGACCGGGTCCACGCGGCGCCGGGTGTCGATGCCCGAGGCGTTGCGCGGGTCCCGGCCCGGCAGGTGCACCTCGTATCCGGTCGCGTCCGCGCGGTAGAGGCGCAGCGGGGCGTCGCCGCTGAGCTCGTCCGGCCGGAAGGCCACGGCACCCGGATCGACCCTGGGGAACGCCTCGGCGCAGCGCTCCGGCAGTTCCTCGTCCGGCACGAGGGAGGCCGCGGCGTCGATGTAGACGGCGCTGCCCTGCCCGATCTCCATCGACGAGTCGTAGATGACGATGGCGACCTCCGGACGTGCGGCGATGTTGGCCGAGTGCCGCGCCTCCGGAGAGGAGACCCAGTAGAACGTCCGGTAGCCGGCGTGCGTGAAGTACACCGGCGACAGGCGTGGCCGGTGGTCGGCTTCGCTGGTTCCCAGGGTCATGTAGCGGTTCTCGTCGATGACGGTCCGCGCCAGCGCGTCCAGATCCTCTGGCAGGCTCATGGCAGGAGTGTGGCCGACGGGTACGACATCGCGGCGGCGGGCGCCGCCCCGGGCGGCATGATCTGGATCTTTCGCGCTCCATCGTCTATCGTCGATGGACGATGGATGTCGAGAAGGGGCCGCTGGACCGGTCCACCGCCGCCGAGTACGCCTCCTGGTTCAGGGCGCTGGCCGATCCCACCCGGATCCAGATCGTCTCGCTGCTGGCGCGCCAGGGCCGCCCGATGGCCGTCGGCGAGATCGTGGACGCGGTCGAGGTCGGCCAGTCGACCGTCTCGGCCCACCTGAAGGTGCTGGCCGGGGTGCGGTTCGTCCTGGCCGAGCGGCGGGGCACCGCTTCCTACTACCGCGTCAACGAGGCCTGCGTGCGCTGCTTCCCGTCCGCCGCCGACGTCGTCATGGGCAGGCCCGTCCCCGCCCTGCCCGCCGGGGCCCCGGGGGGACGGCCATGACCGGGCGGGCGGCGGACCCCGGCATCGCCGTCAGGCCCATGCGCCCGGACGACGCCGCACGGGTGCTGGCGATCTACCAGGACGGCCTCGACACCGGCCAGGCCAGCTTCGAGACCACGGCTCCGACCTGGGAGGAGTTCGACGCCGCCAAACTGGAGCGCCACCGGTACGTGGCCGCGGACGCGGCCCCGCCGGGCGAGGTGCTCGGCTGGATCGCCGCCGTTCCGGTGTCCGACCGCTGCTGCTACAGCGGGGTGGTCGAGCACAGCGTCTACGTCTGCCCGCGCGCCCGGGGGCGGGGCGTCGGGTCCGCCCTGCTGGCCGCGTTCATCGCCTCCACCGAGGCCGACGGCATCTGGACGATCCAGTCGGGCATCTTCCCCGAGAACACCTCAAGCCTCCGGCTGCACGCCAAGGCCGGGTTCCGCACCGTGGGCGTCCGCGAACGCCTGGGCCGCCTCAACGGCCACTGGCGCGACGTCGTCCTCCTCGAACGCCGCAGCCCCCTAGTGCTCTAGCGGGAACGCCCGGCCCCCGGCCGGGCGGGCCGTCCCGCGAAGCGGCGGCTCAGGGAGCCTCGGCGAGAGGTTCCGGACGGCCGAAGCGCACCGCCACGCCCGGCGAGTACAGCACGCTCGCCGGCTCCCCGAGCGGCCCCGGCAGACCCCCCGCCGCCACGAGGTTCTCCTCGCAGCGCAGGAGCGACGCCCGGTGCAGCGGCCACCGCGGATGGACGTTCGGCAGGAAGGCGACACGTCCGAGCTGGGCGTTGTGCATACCCCAGCGGGCGGTCAGGAAGTGCTCCAGTTCCGAAGGCTCCTCCACCCGTTCGCCGATCCGCACGGCGATCCGGCTGTAGGCGCCGCGCGGGCCCGGCCAGCGCCGCGAACTGGCGTAACTGATCACGTCGCCCCGCGCCCGGATGGCCATGCGCGACCACTGGTACGGCAGTCCGAGCCCCGCCCGTGCGATCGCCACGGGCAGCAGCCGCGAGGCGTCCAGCGACCGGAAGACCACACCGCGCCGCCCCTGCGCGTCCACCGAGTACAACCGCACGTTCGTCTCCGGGAACGTTCCCAGGTACGGGACCCCGGGCAGTCGGAACCACCCCACCCGGTGCATCCAGAACGCGATAAGCCCGACATAGGTGGTGCCGTGCAGTGTGTCCGGGACGAGGCCCTTCGGCAGCAGCGGCGCCACCCGCCGCGGCTCCACGGCCCAGTGGATGAACGCCAGGTCGAGCCACGATTGCGTGAGCCACGGCCTGGGGACCACGCCAGGCGGATCGGCGGCGATGGGCTGCGGAATGGGCACCGCCCCATCGTCTCACTGGGAACGTCACCGATGCCGGTATCCGCGCGGTAACCGAGGGACTCGGAAGTCCCGTCTTCCACGCTCACGGGCGGTGCCGGACGATGTTGCCGGTTACAAGTGGGAACCGGCAGTCATCAGGGGAACCGCCCCGCCCGGTTCCCGTCGAAGGAGAGCCGGGCGACGATGTCGGATTCGAGCGAGCGAATGAACGGGCGAGCGTGGGCCGTCCTGATGGTGCTGTGCGGCGCGATCTTCTTGGAGGGGATCGACGTCGCGATGCTGAACGTCGCGCTGCCGTCGATCCGCGCCGACCTGGGCCTGTCCACAGGGATGCTCGGCGGCGTGGTGAGCGCGTACGTGCTCGGCTACGGCGGCTTCATGCTGCTGGGCGGCCGGGCCGCCGACCTGCTGGGGCACCGGCGGATGTTCGTGCTGTGGCTGTCGGTCTTCCTGGTCTTCTCCGGCGTCGGCGGATTCGCCACCGGGGGGTGGATGCTGCTGCTCGCGCGCTTCCTCACCGGCGTCGCGGCGGCGTTCATGGCGCCCGCCGGGCTGGCGCTGGTCACCTCCGCCTTCCCCGAGGGGCGGGCGCGCACCCGGGCACTGGGCGTGTACGCGGGGACGGCCGCGGGCGGGTTCTCGCTGGGCCTGGTGGCCGGCGGCGTGCTCGCGTCCTTCGGATGGCGGTGGGTGTTCTTCGCGCCGGTCATCATGGCGGCGGTGATCCTGGTGGCGGCGCTGGCCCTGCTCCCCGGCACGGGCGCGGTGCGGCGCGGGGGCGGTTTCGACGTCGCGGGGGCGCTGGCCGTCACGGGGGCGATGCTGCTGCTGGCGTACGGGGTGGTCCGGCTGGAGAACCTCGGCGCGGGTCCCGGTCTGACCGCCGGCGTGTTCGCCGCGGGCCTGGCGCTGCTCGGGCTGTTCGCCGCGATCGAGCGGCGGTCGAGGTCGCCGCTGGTGCGGCTCGGCATCCTGCGGACGGCCCCGCTGGTCCGCGTGAACGCGGCCGCACTGCTGTTCCTGAGCGCGTTCGCGGGCTTCCAGTTCCTGGCCACCCTGTACTTCCAGGAGGTGCGCGGCTGGAGCACGATGCAGACCGGCCTGGCCATGCTGGTGATCGGCATCGACACGGTGCTCGCGCCCACGCTGACGCCCCGCCTGGTGGAGCGCTTCGGCAACACCCGCGTGCTGTTCGGCGGGATGCTGCTCGCGGCGGTCGCGTACGCGCTGTTCCTTCCCGTCGG
The DNA here is from genome assembly GCF_040492135.1 of Actinomadura sp. NPDC000600. Lineage (NCBI taxonomy): Bacteria > Bacillati > Actinomycetota > Actinomycetes > Streptosporangiales > Thermomonosporaceae > Actinomadura > Actinomadura sp. NPDC000600. Next base: position 72,167 of record NZ_JBEUPD010000033.1, on the reverse strand, counting down.
GGCGGACTGGACCTACGCCGCCATGCTGCCGTCGCTGGTCCTGCTCGGCCTCGCGTTCTCGCTGGCCTACGGACCCCTGACGATGGCGGCGACCGAGGGCGTCCAGGAGGACGAGCACGGCGTGGCGGGCGGCCTGCTCTACACGGCCATGCAGTTCGGGACGGCGCTCGGGCTGTCGGCCGTCACCGCCGTCAGCGTCGCCGCCGGAACGGGCCCGGAAGCCCTGCGCACCGCCCTCGCCGTCCCGGTCGCGGCGGCGGCGCTGGGCGCGGTCGTGATCGCGTTCGGCCTCCGCACGCGCCCGGCCCCGGATGGCGCCGCCCCGGAGGCGGCCCTGGACGATGCGGCCGCGAACGGGAACCCGCCCGCCGAAACCGCCAAGACCGCCGTCTGATCTGGAAGGGAGACGCCAGTGGCCGCGAAGGTGAAGCCGTTCGCCGAGATCCAGGACCAGTTCGACGCCTACATCGGCGACATCGTGTACGCGACCATGACCACCGTCGACGCGAAGGGCCGGCCCCGCGCACGCGTGCTCATCCCCGTCTGGGAGACCGGTGACGGCGGCCCGCTGACCGGGCACCGCGGACGCGGTTCCCCGGGCCCTGCCCTCGCTGCGGTGATCACAGCGAGGGCGGGGCTTCGGGGGCCCGCCGTTGCCGGGCCGAACCGGCGGGCCCGGCCTGGTCCTCCAGGGGCGAGCGGTCTACTCCTCGCCGGTGACGCGGTTCAGGCGCTCCACGGCGTTCGCGAAGTCCTCGACCATGTCGTAGACGACCTGGCGGGCGGGCTTGACGGTGTTCATCAGGCCGACGCACTGGCCCACGAAGTAGTTCGCGAGCGCGCGGGCGCCCGGGTTGCCGGACTCGGCCACCTTGGTGATCTGCCGCATGGCGCCCTCCGCGACGATCATCTGGAGCGGCATGCCGAGCGGGCCGGGGCTGGCGGGCCCCTCCCACTCCTCCGTCCAGGCGGAGCGCAGCTGGCGGGCGGGCTTGCCGGTCCGCGACCGCGACCGGATCGTGTCGCGGGACGTGGCGGCGAGCATCTTCTCCTTCACCGCCGGGGGCGTCTCGGCCTCCTCGGTGGTGAGCCACACCGAGCCGCACCACACGCCGGACGCGCCGAGCGCGAGCGAGGCGGCCATCTGGCGTCCGGTGGCGATCCCGCCCGCGGCGAGGACGGGGACCGGCGCGACCGTGTCGACCACCTCGGGGACGAGCACCATCGTGGAGATCTCGCCGGTGTGCCCGCCGGCCTCCCCGCCCTGCGCGACGATGAGGTCGACCCCGGCGGCGACCTGGCGGCGGGCGTGCTCGGAGGTCCCGACCAGCGCGGCGACGGGGATCCCGGCGGCCTTGGCCTTCTCCACCATCAGCGGCGGCGGGGTACCGAGGGCGCTGGCGATGAGGCCGATGGGGTGGGCGAGCGACACGTCGATCAGCTCCGTCGCGCCCTCCTTGGTGACCTGCGAGCCGCCGCGCGCGTTGGACCGCTTGGCCTTCTCGAAGTCGGGCAGCGGGACGTCGTACTTGGCGAACAGGCCGGTGAGGAACGTCCAGTGCTCGTCGGGGACGGCGGCCAGCAGGGCGTCCAGCCCCGCGCCGCCCTCCGCCGCCTTGTCGATCTTGCCGGGGACGAGCACGTCGACGCCGTAGGGGCGGCCGTTCACGTGCTCGTCGATCCAGCGCAGCTCCTCCTCGAGCCGGTCCGGGGTGTACGCGACGGCGCCGAGGACGCCGAACCCGCCGGCGTTGGTGACGGCGGCGACCACGTCGCGGCAGTGGCTGAAGGCGAACAGCGGGAACTCGATACCGAACCGTGCGCATACCTCGGTGTTCATGCCCCCGACGCTAATGGACCGAACGCCATTCGGTCTAGGGTCGTCAGGCGCCGCGGATCTTGAGACGGTCGAGGAGGCTGCTCCAGGCGTCGAGGGTGAAGGTGAGGACGGGACCGTCGGGGTCCTTGGAGTCCCGCACCGCAACCAGCCCAGCGGCTGCCGCCGCCTCCACGCACTCTTGGGTCTGGGAACTGCTCCGGCTGCTCTTTCGCCAACGCGCACGTGCCAGGTCTGATCCCGTCATAGCTCCGAGATTATTCTTTCGATCACTTCACGACTCGCGTTCTCGCAGAGGGCGAGAGAGCGCACCTCCTCGAACTTGGCCTTGTACTGCGAAACGTGCTGGTCGTCCTCCAGAATCCATCGTCCCGTCAGGTGGTCGGTCAGCACGATGCCGAGGATCGCGGGAGTGCCGACCTCGATGAGTTCGAACTGGCCGCCGTAAGCGGTGCCCGGGTCGACATCGAGGGGGAGAACGTGCAGGTGGAGGTGCTCTCTCTCCATCTCATTCAGGAGCCTTCTCAGCTGCGCTCTCATGGTGTGGCGACCCCCGCGCATGCGACGAAGCGCCGCCTCGTCCAGGATCACGTCCAACCGGGGTGGTCGAGGCGCCTGCAAGATGTGTTGCCGGGCCAGACGAAACGCCACCCACCGTTCGATCGACTCCGGCGGGTTCTCCGGGATCTGCCTCTGGTGGAGCGCGCTGGCGTAGCGCTCGGTCTGGAGGAGTCCGGGAATGTAGGTGGTCTCCGTGATCATGATTCTCGCCGCGCTGTCCTCCACCGAGGCGTAGTCCAGGGCTTCCGGCGACACGAAGTCCTTGTACGCGTCCCACCAGCCTGGGCGGCGGTCCTGTTCGGCGAGGGTCATCAGGGCCGCGCGCAGGGGGGCCGGGACGGCGTAGCGGTCCAGGATGAAGCCGAGGTCGCGGAGGCGGAGCCACTGCACCCCGTTCTCGATCTGGCTCAGGGACGACGCGGAGCGCTCCAGGTGGCCGCCCGCGGTCTTGAGGGTGTAGCCGGATTCCTCCCTGAGGCGGCGGAGCACTCGTCCGATCTTGCGGCGGCGTGTGGTGGAGAGTGTCGATTCCGACATGTGATCAGAATGTCACGCTGCGGAGTCGGATGCCGGAGAATCGGCGACCGCTGAAATTTCAGCGGGGAGTCCTGTCGGAAGGTGCGGAACGTGTTGAGGCGGTTGGCGGAGCGCGAAGAACCTTGGACCCGAGAGAAGGGGTCCTCATGGCGATCGGCGAGGTCATCGCGGCGCTCACGCTCCCCGGCGTGGAGCAGTCGGCGAGGTATGCGCGGTGGTTCGCGCGGGACGTGCTGCGGGAGGGTCATCCCTCGCTGGATGACGTCCAGACGTGTGTGAACGAGGCCTTCACGAACGCGGTCGAGCACACCGCGTCCGGACGGGGCGGGAAGGTGACGGTGATGTTCTCGGCGGACGGCGGGGAGATCGTCGCGGAGGTCGTCGACGACGGGGCGGCGGGGGAGCGGCCGGTCATGCGAGATGATCCGCTGGCCGAGGACGGGCGGGGCCTGCGGATCATCGACGGGCTCGCGCTGGCATGGGGCGTGCGGACGGACGGCCCCCGGACGGCGGTGTGGATGCGGTTCCCCGGGCCGCCGCCGCGGAGCGTCCTCGACCCCGGTTAGCCGGGCGTGGGCGACTCATTCGGCGGCGGGGCGGAACAGCACGAACGACTCGCCCTCGTCCGGATGCTCGAACACCGCGCGCAGCGGGAGCCCCTCGCGCAGGTCCGCGCGGGTCACGCCGTCCAGGCGGGTGTGCAGCCACGGCCCCTCTGCCAGCTCGACGAGCGAGAGGAAGACGGGCGGCTCCTTGGGCAGGATCGTCCACGTCGCCAGGGACGCCGCGCCGCTCGCCTCGGCCCAGGCGAGGTTCTCCTCGCCGCAGCCGGGGCAGCCGCTCGCGTCCGGCGCGAACCAGCGGTCGCACGCCTCGCAGCGCCGCACGACCAGCCGGTCGGCGGCGGCGCCGTCGAAGAACGGGTCGGTCCGGCCGTCGCGGCGCAGAATGCCGATGTCCACCGGCTAGGCCCCCTTCGCGTGCGGGCTGACGATCAGCGTGGAGTGGTGGTCGAGGATCCCGCCGTTCCCGCTGACGAGGATCACGTCGGTGGACGGCGCCTGCCGCTCCCCGCCGTCCCCCCGCGCCTGGATCACGGCCTCCGACAGCGGCGTCATGCCCCACATGTAGTACGCCGACAGCTGCCCGCCGCCGGTGTTGGTCGGCAGCGACCCGCCGGGCGCGAGCGCGCCGGACGCGGCGAACGCGCCGCCCTCGCCCTTGGCGCAGAACCCGTAGTCCTCCAGCGTCACGAGGACGGTGTAGGTGTAGCAGTCGTACAGCTCGCACACGTCGACGTCGGCCGCAGTGATCCCGGCCATCTTCATCGCCGTCGCGCCGGACGCCGCGGCGCCCGTCGTCAGGCCGAAGTCGCTGCCGCGCTCCTTGCGGTGCCCCGGGTGGCCCTGCCCCCAGCCCCACAGGTGCACGGGCGGGCGGGCCAGGTCGCGGGCCCGGTCGGCGCTGGTCACGATGACGGCGATCGCGCCGTTGGAGACCAGGCAGCAGTCCAGCAGGTGCAGGGGCTCCGACACCCAGCGGGAGGCCTGGTGGTCCTCGATGGTGATCGGCTCGCGCATCTGCGCCAGGGGGTTTCCGGACGCCCAGGCGCGGGTCGCCACGGCGATCGCGCCGAGCTGCTCGCTCGTCGTCCCGTAGCGGGCCATGTGCCGCTGGGCGGCGAGGGCGTAGTGGGAGTTCACGCTGCGCAGGCCGAGCGCCGCCGTCATCCCCCCGAACCCGTACCATTCGCGCGCGTCCCGGTTGTAGGCCGAGCCCGCCGACTGCTTCGGCTTCAGCGGCGCGTCGGCGAACACGCACGCGACCGTGGTCGCCGATCCGTTCAGCACCGACATCGCCGCGTACGACACCATCGCCCCGGCCGTCGCCCCGTAGGAGTTGACCAGCGCCAGCAGCCGCAGGTCGCGCAGGCCGAGCGTGTCGGCCAGCTCGATCCCGGGCGAGCCGCCCATGCCGTGGCTGACCAGCAGGCCGTCCAGGTCGCCGAGCTCCAGGCCCGCGTCGGCGGCGGCCAGCCGTACCGCGTCGGCGGCCAGCCGCCGGGGGCTGCGCCCGTACACCCTGCCGAGCTCGGTCATCCCGAGCCCCACGATCGAAGTGCCCATCGCCTCGCTCTCCTCGTCCGTGCCCGCCACGGTACAGAATCGCGTTCGGTAGACGCTCGGCGGGGTGATCAGCGGCCCCGGAACGCGCTCCGGTACGCCAGCGGTGAGGCCCCCACCCGCCGGGAGAAATGGGCCCGCAGCGTCACCGGCGACCCGAACCCGGCCTCGGCCGCCACCCGTTCGACCGGCAGGTCCGTGCTCTCCAGGAGCTGCTGGGCCCGGTGGACGCGGGCGCGCGACAGCCACTGCTGCGGCGTCGTCCCCGTCTGGTCGCGGAACCGCCGCGTCAGCGTCCGCACGCTGACGGACGCGTGCCTCGCGATGTCGTCCAGCGTCAGCGGGCGGTGCAGGTTCGCCTCCAGCCAGGCCAGGAGCGGCTGGAGGGCGGCCTGGCCGTCCGGCGGGTCCTCGTGGCGGATGAACTGGGCCTGGCCGCCGTCCCGCTGCGGCGGCATGATGATGCGCCGCGCGGTCCGCGCGGCCGTCGCGGAGCCGTGGTCGCGGCGGACCATGTGCAGGCACAGGTCGATGCCGGCGGCCACCCCGGCGGACGTGAGGACCTGGCCGCCGTCCACGTACAGCACCGACGGGTCCAGGTCGACGCGGGGGAACCGCCGGGCCAGTTCGTCGGCGAACCGCCAGTGCGTCGTCGCCCGCCGCCCGTCCAGCAGCCCGGCCGCGGCGAGGACGAACGCGCCGACGCAGATGGAGGCGATGCGGGCGCCCCGCGACGCCGCGTCGCGCAGCGCGTCCAGCACCGCGGCGGGTGGCTCGGACCGGACGTCGTCGTGGCCGGGCACCACGATCGTGTCGGCCGTGGCCAGCGTGTCGAGCCCGAAGGGGGCCTCGACCCGGATCCGGCCGAGCACGGCGGACGTCTCCACCCCGCCCGGCGGCGTGCACACCCGCGTCTCGTAGAGCGGAACGTCCCCGGACGTGGTCGTTACGCCGAACACCTGGCCCGGGACGGCCAGATCGAACGCGACCACCCCGTCCAGCGCCAGCACCGCCACCACATGCATGGCCGGAATATAGCGGATATCGGCAATCTGGCCACTGGTCGCCCCCGGATCGGTCAGCGGACGATCGAGGACGACCATCCGACCGAGGAGTCCTGATGACCGATGCCTTCGCCGAGTTCTCCCTCCCCGACACCGGCCTCACCCGCGAGGCGTACGACCTGGTGTTCGCCACGGAGACGGCGGCGCTCGCCAACCACAGCGTCCGCACCTACCTGTTCGGCCGCGCGGTGGGGGAGGGCCTCCGCCTCCGCCCGGCCGACGGCTACGACGACGAGGTGCTGTTCCTGGCGAGCGTCCTGCACGACCTCGGCCTGACCGAGCGGGGCGACGGCCGCCAGCGCTTCGAGGTGGACGGCGCAGACGCCGCCGCCGAGTTCGTGAGCGGGCACGGTCTGGACGACGCGCGAACGCGCGTCATGTGGGAGGCGATCGCGCTGCACAGCAGCACCGGCATCGCCAACCGGATGCGGCCCGAGATCGCCCTCACCCACGCCGGGACCAGCATCGACATCACCGGTCAGGGTGCTGAAGCCCTCCCCGAGGGCTTCGCCGACCGGGTCCACGCCGCCTTCCCGCGCCTGGAGCGGGACTGCGGCCTCGCCCTGCCCGTCCTCGAACAGATCGCAAGGGACCCGGCCAAGGCGCCCTTCGGCACGCTGCCCGCCGAGATCGCCCGCCAGCACCGCATCGGCCCCGAGGTCCCCGCCTGGGGCGACCTCATGGCGGCGGCCTGGCCCGGCGTCGCCTGAGACCGGGGAGGCCCGGCACCCGCAGAACGAGAGTCGCCCGCGTCCCCGGGGCGACGGGGACGCGGGCGACGCGCGGGGACGCGAGGCCCCGGTCCGGTCAGGAGGCGAGGACGGCCTGCAGGAAGTCGCGGGTGCGCTGCTCGGACGGCTCGCCGAAGATCTGCTCCGGGGGCCCCTCCTCGACGATCTGGCCCTGGTCGAACATCAGGACGCGGTCGGAGATGTCCTTGGCGAAGGCCATCTCGTGGGTGACGCAGAGCATGGTCAGGTCGCTCTGCCGGGCGATGTCGCGCAGCAGGTCCTGGACGCCGACGACGAGCTCGGGGTCGAGCGCCGAGGTGACCTCGTCCAGCAGCAGCACCCTCGGCTGCATGGCCAGCGCCCGCGCGATCGCCACCCGCTGCTGCTGACCGCCCGACAGCTGGGAGGGATGCGCGCTCTCCTTGTCCGACAGGCCGACCATGTCCAGCAGGCCGCGGGCCCGCTCGACCGCCTCGTCCTTGGACACCCCGAGCACGCGCACCGGCCCCTCGGTGAGGTTGCGCAGCACGTTCATGTTCGGGAACAGGTTGAACTGCTGGAACACCATGCCGACCTGCTTGCGCATCTCGTGCAGGTGCTTCTGGTTCGCGGGGACGCGCTTGCCGCCGCGGTCCATGTGCCACAGCGTCTCGTCGCCGATCCAGATCAGGCCCTCGTCGAGGGTCTCCAGGGTCATCAGCAGCCGCAGGATCGTGGTCTTGCCCGACCCGCTCGGCCCGATGAGCGTCACCCGCTCGCCGGGCGCCACGGTGAAGTCGAGTTCGCGGAGCACGACGTTGGAGCCGAACCGCTTGACCACCTTCTCGAAGCGGATGCCCGGCGCCTCACCGCGGGGCAGCCCCGCGGCCGGCTCGGCCTTCGAGGCGGTGCCCTTCCGGAGGGAGGCGCCCGCGTCGGCGGACGCCCCGCCCGCGGCGGGGTTCTGGGACGCGCCTTCGGCGTCCGAAGGGGGGCCCTGCGCCACGCCCCCGGGGTCGGCTTCGTCGGTGTTAGTTGGTGGCATAACGCCTCTCCAAGCGGCGGACGAGTATCGAGGATATGACGCTGACCACGACGAACAACAGGCCGACCATGGTGATCGGCTCCAGGAACTGCAGGGTCCTGGACCCGACCTGGTAGGCCGAGAACAGCAGTTCCGCGACGTTGATCGCCAGCAGCATCGGCGAGTCCTTGAACATCGCGATCAGGTAGTTGCCGAGCGTCGGGATGACCCGCCGGATCGCCTGCGGCAGGACCACGTCCAGCCACACCCGCGAACGCGGCAGGTTCAGCGCGGTGCACGCCTCCCACTGCCCCTTGGGGACGTCGGCGATCCCGGCCCGGTACACCTCGGCCGTGTAGGTCGAGTAGTGGATCCCGAGCGTGATGGTGCCCGCGGTGAGCGACCCGATGGTGACGCCCCACGCGGGCAGCACGAAGAACACGAAGTACAGCTGCGGGATCAGCGGCGTCGACCGGATGAACTCGGTGATCCACCGGATCGTCTGGTTGAAGACCCGGCTCGGCGAGCGGCGCAGCAGCGTCCACACCAGACCGAGGACCAGGGCGATCACGTAGCCCAGCAGCGTCGCGACCAGCGTGTAGCGCAGCCCGTCCAGCAGGTCGGGGAGGATCTCGCCGGAGTAGTGCCAGTCCCAGCTCATCAGGCGCTCACCCCCGCCCCGGGCGCGCCGGCCGCGATCGTCCCGAGGGACGGCTCAGCCGGCAGCCTGCGGCCCAGCATCCGGTCCACGCGCCGCTCGGCGTAGCGGACGAACAGCTGGAGCACCTGCGCGATCACGAAGTACAGGACGAGCACGACCGTGAACGCGGCGACGGTCTGGCCGGTGCTGCCCTGGATGTTCTTGGAGACGCGGGTCAGGTCGACCAGGCCGACCAGGGACACGATCGCCGTGCCCTTCATCAGCTCGATGATCAGGTTGCCGAACGGGGGCAGCATCAGCGCGAACGCCTGCGGCAGCAGGACGCGCCGCATGCGCTGGAACGTGGTGAAGTTCAGCGCGATCGTCGCCTCGTACTGGGCCTTCGGGACGGCGTTGATCGAACCGCGCACCACCTCGGCGCCGTAGGCGCCCACGTTCAGGCCGAGGGCGAGTACGGCCGCGAACATCGTGGTGAACCGGAGCCCGATCAGGGGCAGGGCGTAGAAGAACCAGTACAGCAGCACCAGCGTCGCGTTGCCGCGGAAGAACTCCACGTACACGCGGTTGAGCACCCGCACCCAGGGGTGGCGTGACGTGCCCGCCATCCCGAAGACCAGGGCGAGCACCAGCGCCAGCGCGCCGCCGAGGAGGGTGAGCCGGATGGTGACCCACGCCCCGTCCAGCCACTGGGGATAGCTGTCGAGGACCTCGGACACGGGTCAGCCCTGGCAGAACTTGGCGGCGGTGTCCCCCGGGCCGGGCATCTCCGCCTGGGTGAAGCCGAACGGCTGCAGGACCGGCAGCAGCTTGTTGCCCTGCTGGAGCTTGGCGAGCTCGCCGTTCCAGGCGTTCACCAGGTCGGTGTCGGCCTTGCGGAACGCGAACGCGCCGGCGCCGAGCTGCTCCTTGCCGTCGATGACGGGGGTGAACGCGTCGGTGACCTCGAAGCCCTCGCCCTGGTGCTTGGTCAGCAGGTCGGCCAGGGAGATGCGGGTCAGCCAGATGCAGTCGATGCGCCCGGCCTTCAGGCCCTCGTATGCGCTCGCCTGGTCGGCGAACGTCTTGATGTCGCCCTTCTTGACGCCGGTCTTCTCGGCGTACCCGGCCTCGACCGCGCCGGTGAGCACGCCGACCTTGGCGCCCTTCTTGCCCGGGTCCTCGGCGGCCTTGAGGCCCTTGGGGTTGCCCTTCGGCACCATGAAGGCGCTCTTGGCGACGTACTCGGGGTTGGCGAACGCCGCCGAGGCGCACCGCTCCGGCGTGATGAACATGCCGGCGGCGATCGCGTCGAACCGCTTGGCGTTGAGCCCGCCGATGAGCCCGCCGAAGTCGACCTGGACGCCCTTGATCTCGTCGATGCCGAGGTTCTTGAAGATGGCGCGCGCGAGCTCGGGGGCCTCGCCGGTCAGCTTCCCGGACTTGTCGGTGTAGCCGTAGGGGGCCTCGTTGGCGAACCCGACCGTGATCACACCGGCCTTCTTGGCCTTCTCCAGCGTGCCGCCGCCGGCCTTCTCCGTCTCCGGATCCGTCGTGGAGCAGCCCGCCGCGGCCAGCGGCGCCGCGGCGGACAGCAGCACGGCGGTGCGGAGGAAGTCTCGTCTCGAGGAAGTCATCGTTGAACTCCTGATAGGTGTGCTCCGCGCCCGCAAAAAGGCCGAAGTGGCCCCCTTGCGGGCGCGGAGCGGGGTCGGGTTATCGAATTGTTAGGCTCAGGCGCCTGCGGCGCCCTCGGCGGCGGAACGGCCTTCCGCGCCCCCCTGGGCGCTCTCCGCCCCGACGGGAGTGAAGTCGCGGGCGCCGATGAAGGCGGGACGGGGCGCGGGCGCCGAGAACGGCTCGACGCACGTGTTCTCCACGCTGTTGAACACGATGAACACGTTGGAGCGCGGGAACGGGGTGATGTTCCCGTTCGAGCCGTGCATGCAGTTGCAGTCGAACATGGTGGCCGAGCCCGCCGAGCCCGTGAACAGCTCGATCCCGTGCTTGTCGGCCAGGATCGACAGGCTGTTGGGGTCGGGCGTCCCGATCTCCTGTCCGCGCAGGGACTCCTTGTAGTGGTCGTCCGGGGTCTCCCCGACGCAGGCCACGAAGGTCTTGTGCGAGCCAGGCATGATCATTAGCCCGCCATTGTGCACGAAATTCTCGGTGAGCGCGATGGATATGCTCACCGCGCGCATCCGGGGCATGCCGTCCTCCGCGTGCCAGGTCTCGAAGTCCGAGTGCCAGTAGAAGTCCTTGCCAGTGAAACCTGGCTTGTAGTTGACCCGGCTCTGGTGGACGTAAACCTCCGAGCCGAGGATCTGCCGGGCCCGGCCGACGACGCGGGGGTCGCGGACGAGTTCGGCGAACACCTCGCTGATCCTGTGCACCTCGAAGATCGAGCGGACCTCGTCCGAGCCGCGCTCGGTGACCGTGCGCTCGTCGGCCAGGATGCGCGGGTCCGCGGACAGCCGGCGCAGCTCGGCGCGGTAGTCCTCGACCTCCTCCGGCGCGAGCAGCTGGTCGACGGACAGGAAGCCGTTGGCCTCGTAGGCCTCGAGCGTGGCGGCGTCGACGGGCCCGTCCTGGGCCTCGCCGTACACGACCGGGTCCTGGCGGTACAGCAGCGCGGCCTCGGAGGACTTCCGGGTGGGGTAGGCGTCGTCGATCGTCGGATGGGACTCGATGATGCTCATGCGTCCTCCTCGGTCAGCAGCGGGTACACGCCGTTCTCGTCATGGACCTCCCGGCCGGTGCAGGGCGGGTTGAACACGCAGACGGTCCGCACGTCCGTGTGCGCGCGCAGCGTGTGGTGCTCGTGGCCGTCGAGCAGGTACATCACGCCCGGCTCGATCTTGTGCTTCTCGCCCGTCTCGTCGTTGGTCAGCTCGCCCTGGCCCTCGACGCAGTACACGGCCTCGATGTGGTTGGCGTACCACATCTTCGTCTCGGTGCCCGCGTACAGGATCGTCTCGTGCAGCGAGAACCCGACGCCCTCTTTGGCCAGCACGAAGCGGCGGCTGCACCAGGTCGGCGCCTGCACGTCGCGCTCCGTGCCGATGATCTCCCCGAGGGAACGAACGATCATTGAGACTCCCTTGTTCTGTTCGGTGCCCGGCGGCTCAGGCGGTGACCTTCTGGCGGACGGCCTCCACCGAGTCCGCGATGATCTCCAGGCCGGTGGCCAGCTCGGACTCGGTGGTGGTGAGCGGCGGCAGCAGCTTGGCGACCTCGCCCTCGGGCCCGGAGGTCTCCATCAGCAGCCCCCGCGCGAACGCCTCGCCGCACACCTTCGAGGCCGCCTCCGGGTCCTTCATCACCAGGCCCCACGCCAGGCCGCGGCCGCGGACGGAGTCGACGGCGCCGGCGTGCGCGATCGCGATCTCGTTCAGCGCCGCCTGGACCTGCTGGCCCTTGGCGAGGGTCTGCTTCTCGAAGTCGTCGCCGGTCCAGTAGTCCTCCAGCGCGCCGACGGCGGTGACGAACGCGGGGTTGAAGCCGCGGAAGGTGCCGTTGTGCTCTCCCGGGTCCCACACGTCGAGCTCGCGCTTCATCAGCGTGATCGCGAAGGGCAGGCCGTAGCCGCTGAGGGACTTGGACAGGCAGACGATGTCCGGGGTGATCCCCGCCTCCTCGAAGCTGAAGAACGGCCCGGTGCGGCCGCACCCCATCTGCACGTCGTCGACGATGAGGAGGATGTCCTGCCGGCGGCAGAGGTCCTGCAGGCCGCGGAGCCACTCGGCGGTGGCCACGTTGATGCCGCCCTCGCCCTGCACGGTCTCCACGATGACGGCGGCGGGCTTGTCGAGGCCGCTGCCGCTGTCGTCCAGCATCGTCTCGAAGAGCAGGAAGTCGGGCGTCCTGCCGTCGAGGTAGTTGTCGTAGGGCATCGCCACGCCGTGCCCGAGGGGCACGCCGGCGCCGGTGCGCTTCATCGAATTGCCGGTCACGGCGAGCGCGCCGAGCGTCATCCCGTGAAAGGCGTTGGTGAAGCTGACGACGGTCTCGCGGCCGGTGTACTTGCGCGCCAGTTTCAGCGCGGCCTCGACGGAGTTGTTCCCCGCGGGCCCGGGGAACTGGACTTTGTAGTCGAGGCTGCGGGGCTTCAGGACGTACTCGTTGAAGCGTTCCAGGAACTCGCGCTTGGCCGAGGTGTACATGTCGAGTCCGTGCACGACCGCGTCGCCGGCGAGATAATCCAGCAGCCGGCGTTTCAGCTGCGGGTTGTTGTGCCCGTAGTTGAGGGTGCCGGCGCCGGCGAAGAAATCGAGGTAGGTCTTGCCGTCCTCGTCGGTCATGTGGCTGCCCTGGGCCGTGGTGAACACCGTGGGCCAGCTTCTGCAGTAGCCGCGGACTTCCGATTCCAGGCGGTCGAAAACGTCCATGTCTGCCTCCAGGCAGGGTCGGAGAGGAGCGGGTGGGGGGCGTGGCGGGGGGTCAGTTCGCGGCGGTGATCGGGCCGATCCTGAAGAGCACCTCGGGCTCGTGTCCCCCCTCGGGGAAGTGCTCCGCGGCGAACAGCGGGCTGCGGGCGAGTTCGCACCCGCGGGCCCTGGCGAAGGATTCGAACATCGCGGTGGAGGCGGCGTTGTCCGGCGTGACCGTGGCCTCCATGAACCGGTGCCCGCGGGGGGCGAGCCGGTCGGCCAGGCCGTCGAGCATGCGGCGGGCGAGGCCCCTGCCGCGGTGGTCGCGGTCGACCGCGACCTGCCACACGAAGAACGTGTCCGGACGGGACGGGCGGACGTAGCCGGTGATGAAGCCGCAGGGGCCCGCGTCGTCGCGCGCGACGATCGAGGTGTCCGCGAAATCGCGGCACCAGAGCGCGTAGCTGTACGGCGAGTTGACGTCCAGGACCTGAGAGTCCCGGGCGAGCCGCCAAAGCGCGGGTCCATCGGCGAGGCTCGGCTCCTGGAGTAGCACTTCCGCGTTCGTCTCGTTCTTCTCGGGGCGTCGGGTCGGTGATTCCAGGGGTTGCGCTGCCATGTCCAGGCAACTTAGCGAATCTCGCGCGATGATCGCAGATGATTGTTATCGGCGAGATGTTTAGCCGTGCCGATCGCTGGGTATGATTAAATGCTTTTGCGATTCGGGTGCAATTTCGGCGGTCTCGATGCGGGCCGCGATCCGCGTTTCCCCGTGATACGCAGGCGGTACTGCCGGATGCGCCGGAGATGTTGCGTGCATGCTTCCTGAATGCAACCTTAACGTTTCGCCGCTGCGTCAGGAGTGCTTTTTTATATCGGTTATGTGAGGTAAGTCACATAGATCCGGTGTCAACGGGGCCGGTGCGGCGGGCGTCACTTCGCATCGCGGGAGGTCGAGCCGCGGGCGGCCGGGCTGTGGCGGGAGTGGGCCAAGGCACTCTCCGAGGCCCCGTGTACTTACCTTCAAGGGGCAGGTGCTCCATCCAGAGGGTAAGACCTGGATGGCTTATGAGTTAGGGAATCCGGGTTTCGGTCCGCTTCCGGGGCGGCCGAGGCCCGGCGGGAACGCCGGACGCCGGCCTCCTTGCGGACGTCCTGAATCAGCCTAAAGGTGAGACCGATTCAGGTTCGGCCTTTCATCGTCCGATTTCTCTACGTTATCAAATGGTCACGATGAGTCATGATTTGCCCGCGAAGCGGTCGGTCGCCTCGATCAGGCGGTGCAGGATCCCCGGCTCACTGTAGGCGTGCCCCGCGTCGTCGACGATGTGGAAGTCGGCCTCGGGCCACGCGCGGTGCAGGTCCCACGCCGTCGCGACCGGCGTGCACACGTCGTAGCGCCCCTGCACGATCACGGCCGGGATGTGGCGGATCTTGTCCACGTCCCGGATCAGCTGGTCCTCCTCGAGGAACCCCCCGTTGGTGAAGTAGTGGTTCTCGATGCGGGCGAACGCCACCGCGTACTCCGGCTCGCCGAACCCGCCGGCCATCTCCGGGTCGGGCCGCAGGGTGAGCGTCGAGCCCTCCCACGTCGCCCACGCCTTCGCGGCCGCGACCCGCACCTCGGGGTCCGGCGACTCGAGCCGCTCGCGGAACGCCGAGATGAGGTCCTCGCGCTCGTCCTCGGGGATCGGCTCGACGTACTTCTCCCACAGGTCGGGGAACAGCAGCGACGCCCCCTCCTGGTAGAACCAGTACAGCTCGAACGGCCGCAGGGTGAAGATGCCGCGCAGCACCAGCTCGGTCACCCGGTCGGGGTGCGTCTGCGCGTACGCCAGCGACAGCGCGCTGCCCCAGCTCCCGCCGAACACCAGCCAGCGCTCGATGCCGAGGTGCTCGCGGAGCCGCTCCATGTCGGCGACCAGGTTCCAGGTGGTGTTGCTCTCCAGCGACACCTCCGGGTCCTTCGCGTGCGGCAGGCTGCGGCCGCAGTTGCGCTGGTCGAACAGGACGATCCGGTACGCCTCGGGGTCGAACTGCCGGCGGTGGGCCGGGCTGCACCCGCCGCCCGGCCCGCCGTGCAGCATCACGGCGGGCTTGCCGTCGGGGTTCCCGCAGACCTCCCAGTAGATACGGTTTCCATCGCCGACGTCGAGCAGCCCGGAGTCGTGGGGCTCGATCGGCGGGTACAGCGTGCGAAGCTCCATGGAGCGCGATTGTCCCATCCGGCCCGCGTACCGGCGGGATGTGACCCACCGCACCCCGCGGAAGGGCCGCACGGGGGGTGATCAGGCGTCCTGCGTGCGCGAACACCGGGCGGATGTCGAGAGGGCAAACCCCAAACTGGGCAAACGTTCCGCTGGTCGGGACTAGAGTGCCTCTAGTGAGCGAAGCGAGGAGCCACAGGGCCGGCAGCGGAGCGAACGAGATGTGCACAACGACCCCCGCGAACGCGGCCGTGCGCCGCCGGGCGAGGAGACACGTGAGCGAAGTGACGAGCCGTCGGGCCGGTAACGCTGCGAGCAGGGCGAACGGCGTGCCGCCGGTCGGCCCGCTCCCGTCCGGGAGGCGAGGAGACCGGTGAGCGAGCTGAACGGATCCGGCGGTTCCCGGGGCGTCCCCGAGGGGGCGGCCCCCTGGCCCGCCATGGGACGCGACCCGGGCGGCGCGCAGCAGGCGCTGCCGTCCGCCCAGCAGCCCATCCAGATGTCCAAGCCCGGACAGCCCGGCCAACCGGGCCAGCCCGGCAGGCACGGGCAGACGGGGGAGATGGTGCGCCCCGACGTCGAGCAGACCGAGGCCCAGCCCTGGGACATCGTCGAGCGGCTCCGCCAGATGGCCGACCTCATCGGCGACGCGCTCGCCGCCGGGGAGCGCAAGGTCAACGAGGCGCAGACCGAGACGGCGTCGCAGATCGCCGCCGTCCAGGCGGAGAAGGAGTCCGCGCAGCGCGACGCGGCCGCCGCCTGGGGCGAGGTGCAGCGTGCCCGCGGCCAGGCCGAGCAGGCTGACCGCCGCGCCGTGGAGGCCGAGCGCCGCCTCACCGAGGCCCAGAACGAGAGCGCCTCGCAGGTCGCGGCCGTCCAGGCGGAGAAGGAGTCCGCGCAGCGCGACGCCGCGGCCGCGTGGGGCGAGGTGCAGCGCGCTCGCGGCCAGGCCGAGCAGGCTGACCGCCGCGCCGTGGAGGCCGAGCGCCAGGTCGCCGAGGCCGAGCGCCGCACCGCCGAGGTCCAGAACGAGGCCGTCACGCAGATCGCGGCGCTCCAGACCGAGAAGGAGAACGCCCAGCGCGACGCGGCCGCCGCCTGGAACCAGGCCCAGCAGGGCCGCGCCCAGGCCGACCAGGCCCGCGGCCAGGCCGAGCAGGCGCGCGTCCAGGCCGACCAGGCCCGCGCGCAGGCCGAGCAGACCCGCGCGCAGATGGAGCAGCTGCAGGCCCAGGTCGAGCAGGCCGAGCGCCGCGTCGCCGAGGCCGAGGCGACGGTCCGGCAGGCGATCCAGCAGCGCGACGCCATGAGCGAGGCCCGCGACGACGCCCTGCGCGCCGTCGAGGACGCCGTCGGCGCCCGCCGCTCCGCCGAGGCCGAGCGCGACCGCGTCGCAGAGCAGGCGGGGGAGCTGTCCCGCGCGCTGGAGACCGCGCACAGCGAGCTGTCGGCGCTGCGCGCCAAGGTCACCGACGCCGAGATGACCGCGCAGAACCTGCAGCACGCCGTCGTCGCCGCCGGCAAGGAGGCCGACGAGTCCCGGCGCCGCGCCGAGGTCGCCGAGCGCCGCGCGCAGGAGAACGAGCGCCGCGCCCAGGAGGCCGAGCGGCGGGTGCAGGACGCCGAGCGCCGCGCCCAGGAGGCCGCCGCGCGCGCCGACGCCGCTGAGGCCGAGCGGCAGCAGGCCCTCGACACGGCCGCCCAGTCGCTGGAAGCCGCCAAGAAGGCCGAGCGGGAGCGCGACGGCAGCGCCAAGGCGCGCGAGGCCGCCGAGCGGGGCCGCGAGGCCGCCGTCCAGGCGCAGGCGCGCGCCGAGTCCGAGCTCACCCTGGCCCGCGGCCGCGCCGACCAGGCCGGGCGCGAGCGCGACAAGACCGTCGCCGCGATGCGCCAGCTGGCCGCCGAACGCGACGCCGTCGCCGAGAAGCTCGCCGAGCGCGACCAGTGGGTCGACCAGCTGGCCCAGGCCGTCACCGAGCAGCGCGCCCAGATCGCCGAACTCTCCCAGGAACGCGACGCCGCCCGCCAGGCCGCCGACCAGGCCCGCTCCCTGATCGACGAGCTGACCAGGCAACTCCGCACCATCATGCCCACGGCAGCCACCCCCCGCCTCTAGGCGGCGCGCACCCACCCGGAGCCCGCAAAAGCCAGAGCCGCCGCCGCGCCCCCAGGCGCGGCGGCCGCGTCGACCCAGCCGTCGCCGCAACCACGCGACGATCCGCCGGTCGTGCTCGGGTCTGTAGGCGGGTGGTTTGAAGGGCCCATCGTCGTACTAGGCGGGTGTGGCGGCCACGACGGCCACGTCGATACCGGCCGGCGCAGTGATCACGCGGCGCTCATGGGGCTGTGATCGCGTCCGTTGGCAGGTGCGGCCCGCCGAGCTGAGCCGGGGCGGCGCAGCGACACCTGAGCCGGCGTCGCGGCCACGCGACGATCCGCCGGTTGTCCTTGGGGCTGTAGGCGGGGCGAGTTGCAGGGCCCGCCTTCGTGCCGGGCGCGTGTGGCGGGCGCGACGACATCAGCCGTCGCCGCAACAACGCGACGACCGGAAGGTTGCGATCGCGTCCGAAGGCAGGTTCGAGCTTGCGAGAACCTGATCGCGCAGTGAGCCGCTAGGCGAGTCGGAGCGATGCCAGCGATCGCCCGCGTTTCTCGACGATGGAGGCCCTCTGGGGCTGAAGGAGGAGAGGGACGCAGTGGGAACGTTGCGATCGCGTCCGAAGGCAGGGGCGAGCGGAGCGAGACCCTGATCGCGCAGTGAGCCGCTAGGCGAGTCGGAGCGATGCCAGCGATCGCCCGCGTTTCTCGACGATGGAGGCCCCCCGGGGCCGAAGGAGGAGAGAAATGCAATAAGCTAGAACCCCGTGGACAGTGCGGTACCGTCCGCCTCGCAACGACCACGGGAGCGCCTTCTTGCCATCGGCTACCACTGGTAGATCACGTCCTACCAAGCATCTCTTCGTCACCGGCGGTGTCGCCTCCAGCCTCGGCAAGGGTCTGACGGCGTCCAGCCTCGGGCGGCTCCTGGCCCTCCGCGGGCTCCGGGTCACCATGCAGAAGCTCGACCCCTACCTCAACGTCGACCCGGGCACGATGAACCCGTTCCAGCACGGCGAGGTCTTCGTCACTGACGACGGCGCCGAGACGGACCTGGACATCGGGCACTACGAGCGGTTCCTCGACACCGAGCTGCACGGGTCCGCGAACGTCACCACCGGTCAGGTGTACTCGAACGTGATCGCCAAGGAGCGGCGCGGGGAGTACCTCGGCGACACCGTCCAGGTGATCCCGCACATCACCAACGAGATCAAGGACCGGATCCGCGGGATGGCCGACGACGGCGACGTCGACATCGTCATCACCGAGGTGGGCGGGACGGTCGGCGACATCGAGTCGCTGCCGTTCCTGGAGTCGGTCCGGCAGATCCGGCACGAGATCGGGCGGGAGAACTGCTTCTTCCTGCACGTGTCCCTGCTGCCCTACATCGGCCCGTCCGGGGAGCTGAAGACCAAGCCGACGCAGCACTCGGTCGCGGCGCTGCGCTCCATCGGCATCCAGCCCGACGCGATCGTGTGCCGGTCGGACCGGCCGATCACCGACGGGCTCAAGCACAAGATCAGCCTGATGTGCGACGTGGACCGCGAGGCCGTGGTGTCCGCGGTGGACGCCGCCAGCATCTACGACATCCCGAAGGTGCTGCACTCCGAGGGCCTGGACGCCTACGTGGTGCGCCGCCTGGACCTGCCGTTCCGCGACGTCGACTGGGGCGCGTGGGACGAGCTGCTCCGCCGCGTCCACAAGCCCGCCCGCGAGGTCACGATCGCGCTGGTCGGCAAGTACATCGACCTGCCCGACGCCTACCTGTCGGTCACCGAGGCGCTGCGGCACGGCGGGTTCGGCAACGACGCCAAGGTGCACATCCGCTGGGTGAAGAGCGACGACTGCGAGACGCCCGAGGGCGCCAAGCGGGAGCTCGACGGCGTCGACGGCGTCCTCGTCCCCGGCGGGTTCGGCGTCCGCGGCATCGAGGGCAAGCTCGGCGCGGTCCGGTACGCGCGGGAGAACCGCGTCCCGCTGCTCGGCATCTGCCTCGGGCTCCAGTGCATGGTCATCGAGGCGGCGCGGAACCTCGGGGGGCTCGGCGACGCCGGGAGCGCCGAGTTCGACGCCACCACCGCCCACCCGGTCGTCGCCACGATGGCCGACCAGCTCGACGTCGTCGCCGGGGAGCGCGACATGGGCGGCACGATGCGGCTCGGCCTCTACCCGGCGGACCTGGCCGACGGCTCGGTCGTGCGGGACCTGTACGGGGAGGCGAAGGTGTCCGAGCGGCACCGGCACCGCTACGAGGTCAACAACGCCTACCGCGACCGGCTGGAGGAGGCGGGGCTCCGGTTCTCGGGCCTGTCGCCCGACGGCCGCCTGGTCGAGTACGTCGAGCTGCCCCGCGAGCAGCACCCGTTCTTCGTCGGGACGCAGGCGCACCCGGAGTTCCGGTCCCGCCCGACCCGGCCGCATCCGCTGTTCACCGGGCTCGTCTCGGCCGCCCTCGACTACGCCGAGGCGCGCGCGGGCGAGGGCGAGGCCGGGACGGTGGCGGCGTCATGAGCGGCGAGGAGCTCGGCCCGGACGACGTCCGAGACCGCCCTGACAGATGGAAGGTCGTGGAGTCGTCCACGGTCTACCAAGGGCGCGTCTTCAGCGTCCGCAGCGACCGGGTGGAGATGCCGCGCGGCGACGCCACGGAGGCCGTCGGCCGCGACGTGATCGAGCACATCGGCTCGGTCGGCGTCATCGCGGTCGACGACCGCGACCGGGTGCTGCTGCTGCGCCAGTACCGGCACCCGGTGTCGCGGCTGCTGTGGGAGGCGCCCGCCGGGCTGCGCGACGTCGACGGCGAGCCCCTGCACAAGCTCGCGGAGCGCGAGCTGCTGGAGGAGGCCGGGTACCGCGCCGAGCGCTGGGACACCCTGCTCGACGTGTACCCCTCGCCGGGCATGGCCGACGAGCGCATCCGGATCTTCCTGGCGCGCGGCCTCACCGAGGTGCCCGCCGACCAGATCGACTTCGAGCGCGTCCACGAGGAGGCCGACATGCCGGTCGTGTGGGTGCCGCTGGAGGAGGCGGTCCGCAAGGTGTTCGCCGGCGAGCTGCACAACATGATCGCGTGCATGGGGATCCTCGCGGTGCACGCGGCCCGCGGCTCGGACTTCGCGGACCTGCGCCCCGTCGACGCGCCGGAGGACTGAGCCGGATGAGGTCCCCCTCCGGCGGCCGGAGGGGGCATGATGGGCGGGTCCCCGGACCCCACGGCCGGAAGAGGTGCCGCCCTGTCCCCGAGCCCGTCCTCCCGGAGCACCGCGCGGCGCCCCGCCCCTGACCCCGGCGCGGGTTCCGCGCTCGACTCGGCGGTGCGCGGGTACCTGGGGCACCTCGCGGTCGAGCGCGGTCTCGCCGCCAACACGCTCAGCTCCTACCGCCGCGACCTGCGCCGGTACGCGCGGGCGCAGGAGGAGCGGGGGCGCGGGTCGATCGGGGAGATCACCGAGGACGACGTCCGCGCGTTCCTGGTGGGGCTGCGCGAGGGCGACGACGACCATCCGCCGCTGTCGGCGGGCTCGGCGGCGCGGGCGCTCGTGGCCGTCCGCGGGCTGCACCGGTTCGCACTGCGCGAGGGCCTCGCCGCCGGCGACCCCGCGCACGACGTCAAGCCGCCGACGCCGCCGCGCCGGCTGCCGAAGGCGATCTCGCTGGAGGAGGTCGAGCGGCTGCTCGCGGCGGCGGCCGGGCCGTCCGGCGACCCCGGCACCGCGCGCGGCCTGCGCGACCGGGCGCTGCTGGAGCTGCTGTACGGGTCGGGCGCGCGCATCTCCGAGGCCGTCGGCCTGGACGTCGACGACCTCGACCTGCGGGACGGGTTCGCGCGCGTCGCCGGCAAGGGCGGCAAGGCCCGGGTGGTGCCCATCGGCGACTACGCCCGCGAGGCCGTGGACGCCTACCTCGTGCGGGCCCGGCCCGAGCTGGCCGGGGCCGGGCGGGGCGGCCCGGCGCTGTTCCTGAACGCGCGGGGCGGGCGGCTGTCGCGGCAGGGCGCCTGGATGGTGCTGCGCGCCGCGGCCGACCGGGCGAAGCTGTCGGAGGTGTCCCCGCACACGCTGCGGCACTCGTTCGCCACCCACCTGCTGGACGGGGGCGCCGACGTCCGCGTCGTCCAGGAGCTGCTCGGGCACGCGTCGGTCACCACCACGCAGGTCTACACGCTCGTCACCGTCCAGCTGCTGCGCGAGGTCTACGCGACCTCGCACCCGCGGGCGCGGAACTGACCGCCCGGCGGGCGCAGCGGACACGCACTAAGGGACGAATCGGATCATCCGCCCCATCGACAAATCGCGACGTTCGTTGCGCGTCGGCTTGAGCGACGGGGTGGACGGCCCTAGAGTCCCCGTTCTGGATGGCATTTCCGGGCCGTCGGGGAGGGATCTGGTGACCAGCACTAACAGTGCGGATGGAGTCCTCTCCTCCGCCACCATAGAGACCGATCCGAGCCGCGCCCTCGGGCCCACGCAGCGCCCCGTCCCGGTGTTCCCGGAGCCGGAGCCGCTGGCCGAGCACGGGCCCGCGCGGATCGTGGCCGTCTGCAACCAGAAGGGCGGGGTCGGCAAGACCACCACGACGATCAACCTGGGCGCCGCGCTCGCCGAGTACGGCCGCCGCGTCCTGCTCGTCGACTTCGACCCGCAGGGCGCCCTGTCGGTCGGCCTCGGCAAGGGCGACCCGCGCCAGCTCGACGTGACGATCCACAACCTGCTGCTCGAACGCGACACCGAGTGGGAGGACGTCGTCATCGAGACCGGCGTCGACGGGATGGACCTGCTGCCGAGCAACATCGACCTGTCCGGCGCCGAGGTCCAGCTCGTCCACGAGGTCGGCCGCGAGTACATCCTGCAGGGCGCGCTTAAGTCTGCCGTCGAGCACTACGACTACATCCTCATCGACTGCCAGCCGTCGCTCGGCCTGCTCACCGTGAACGCGCTGGCAGCCAGCGAGGGCGTGCTGATCCCGCTGGAGTGCGAGTACTTCGCGATGCGCGGCGTCGCGCTGCTGATGGAGACGATCGAGAAGGTGCAGGGCCGGATCAACCCGGGCCTGGTCATCGACGGGGTCCTCGGCACCATGTACGACTCGCGGACGCTGCACACCCGCGAGGTCCTCGGGCGCATCGTCGAGGCGTTCGGCGACACGGTGTTCCACACCGTGATCAACCGCACGGTGCGGTTCCCCGACGCGACCGTGGCGGGGGAGCCGATCACGTTCTTCGACCCCAGCTCGATGGGCGCCAACGCCTACCGCAGCCTGGCCCGGGAGGTCTTGGTCAGGTGGGCGGAGACCGAGTGACGCCGTCCGGCGCCCCCTGACCCCCGACGGAGCGCACATGGGCACCCCCCCGCCCCTGCCTTACGACCCGCCGCCGGGCCCGCCGCCCGGCGCCCTGCCGCCGCCCCCGCCCCGCCGGGGCCTGGGCACGCCGGCCATCATGCTGATCGTCGTCGCGGCCGTGGTGCTCGTCGCGGTCGGCGGCACGGGGGCCTACCTGGCCCTGCGCGACAAGGACGACGGGTCCTCGTCCGGGCCGGTCGACCTGCGCGTGCCGCTGACGTTCCGGCTCCTGGCGGGCGTCTCGGCCCCGCCGTGCGCGGGCGTCACCGTCTCCGGCTCCTCCGAGTGCTACGTCCTGGGTCCGGACGCGCTGACGGTGCACCGGCTGGAAGGGGTCAAGGCCGTCCCGCCCGATCCCGCGCGCGGCAGCCCTGCCTGGTCGGTCGAGCTGACGCTGACCTCGGCGGACGCGCCCCGGTTCGCAGCCCTGACCCGCAAGGCCGCCGACGCCTCCGCCGCCCAGGCGCCCGGCGGGCGGATGGCCATGCTGGTCGGCGGGTCGCTCGTGTCCCAGCCCGCGCAGGTGATGGAGGCCATCACCGGCGGCAGAGTCCAGATGACCGGACCCGCCGGCGGCTTCACCCGCGAGGACGCAAGGGCCGTCGTCCGGAAGCTGACCGGCGAGTAGCGCCCGGCCCGCCGCGTCACCGCCCGTGGCCGCCGGAGTGCGCGGGCACGCGCCGGGCATGGGACGATGGGGCCGGTGAGCACAGCGCACGAGGAGCTCTCCGCTACCGTGAGCGACGTGGACGCGACGTCGCCCGAACCGGGGCAGGAGACCGAGGAGGAGCAGGGGTTCCGCGTCCGCCTGGACAACTTCGAGGGCCCCTTCGACCTGCTGCTCGGGCTGATCTCCAAGCACAAGCTCGACATCACCGAGGTGTCGCTGCACAAGGTCACCGACGACTTCATCGCCCACATCCGCTCGCACGGCGCCGACTGGGACCTCGACCAGGCCAGCCACTTCCTGCTGGTCGCCGCGACCCTGCTGGACCTCAAGGCCGCGCGGCTGCTGCCGTCCGGTGAGGTCGACGACGAGGAGGACCTGGCGCTGCTGGAGGCCCGCGACCTGCTGTTCGCGCGGCTGCTGCAGTACCGGGCCTACAAGGAGGTGGCGCGGGTGTTCGCCGCGCGCGCCGCCGACGCGAGCCGCCGGTTCCCGCGCCTGGTCCCGATGGAGCCGAAGTTCGCGAACCTGCTGCCGGAGGTGCTGCTCGGCCTCGGCCCCGACGAGTTCGCCCGGCTCGCCGCCAAGGCGCTCACGCCGAAGGCGCCGCCGGCGGTCTCGGTCGAGCACATGTACCAGCCGAAGGCCAGCGTCAAGGAGCAGGCCGCGATCGTCGTGGAGCGGCTCCGCCGGCTGCGGCAGACCACGTTCCGGGTGCTGGCGGCCGACGCGGAGGGCACCTACGAGGTGGTCGCGCGGTTCCTGGCGCTGCTGGAGCTGTACCGGGAGCAGGCGGTCACGTTCGAGCAGCACGAGCCCCTCGGCGAGCTCCACATCACCTGGACCGGCACCGACGCGGGCGACGTGGAGGTCGGCGACGACTACGAGGGCGCCCCGAAGAAGGACCCCGCGGAGGGCGCCGGGGACGCCGCCGGAGCCGACGGGAAGAGCCGGAAGGACGAGGAAGACGATGAGTGAGGAACCCGGCGTGGACGCGCCGGAGCTTCCGGGGCTGCGCGCCTCGATCGAGGCGATCCTGCTCGTGGTGGACGAGCCGGTCACCGAGATGACGCTCGCGCAGCTGCTGGAGCGCCCCCGCGGGGAGGTCGCGGAGACGCTGCGGGAGCTGGCCGCGGAATACACCGAGCAGGGCCGGGGGTTCGACCTCAGGGAGGTCGCCGGCGGCTGGCGGTTCTACACCCGGGACGTCTGCGCCCCGGTGGTGGAGCGGTTCGTCACCGACGGGCAGCAGGCGCGGCTGACCCAGGCCGCGCTGGAGACGCTCGCCGTCGTCGCCTACCGGCAGCCGGTGAGCCGGGCCCGCGTGTCGGCGATCCGCGGCGTCAACAGCGACGGCGTCATGCGGACGCTGACGCTGCGGGGCCTGATCGAGGACGCCGGGCAGGATCCGGAGTCGCAGGCCCACCTCTACCGGACCACCGGCTACTTCCTGGAGCGGCTGGGGCTGCGCGACCTCGACGAGCTTCCCGAGCTCGCCCCCTACCTCCCCGATGACCTGCCAGACGACATAGTTGAGGACGCGTGAGCGAAGTGACGAGCCCCTGGGCGGGGAACGCAGCGAACCGGGCGGGCGCGGCGGCGCCCGCTCCCCGGCCACGAGCCGCCAGGTGAGGGGACCAGTGAACGAGAAGGAGGGCGTGCGCCTGCAGAAGGTCCTGGCCGAGGCCGGGATCGGCAGCCGCCGCCACTGCGAGGAGCTGATCGGCGAGGGCCGCGTCACCGTCAACGGGAAGAAGGTCTTCCGGTTCGGTGAGCGCGTCGACCCCCAGCGCGCCGTCATCCACGTGGACGGCAAGCGGGTCGAGACCCGCTCCGAGATGCGCTACTACGCGATCAACAAGCCGCGCGGCGTGGTGTCCACGATGGCCGACGAGCGGGGCCGCAAGTCCCTGGCCGACTACGTGGAGGTGCCCGAGCGGCTGTTCCACGTCGGGCGGCTGGACACCGACACCGAGGGACTGATCCTGCTCACCAACGACGGCGAGCTGTCGCACCGGCTGACCCACCCGTCCTACGGGGTGTTCAAGACCTACCTGGCGGAGATCCACGGCCCGATCCCGCGCGACCTCGGCAAGCGCCTCAAGGCCGGCGTCGTCCTGGACGACGGGCCCGCGAAGGCCGACAAGTTCCGCGTGTTCGACCAGGTCGGCCGGCGCGTCCTGGTCGAGATCACCCTGCACGAGGGGCGCAAGCACATCGTCCGGCGGCTGCTGAAGGAGGTCGGCTTCCCCGTCCAGCAGCTCGCCCGCGTCGAGTTCGGCCCGATCAAGCTGGGCCAGCTGAAGCCGGGCGGCATGCGGGCGCTCACCGTCCAGGAGGTCGGCGAGCTCTACAAGGCCGTCGGGCTCTAGCGCGCCCGGGCACGGCGAGAGCACGGCACCACGAGAACACGGCACCACGAGGGACACCGGGACCAGAGGGGGTACGACTGTGGCGGTACGCGCGGTCCGTGGCGCGACGCAGATCGACGCCGACGACCGGGACCAGATCCTGGAGGCGACGACCGAGCTCGTCTCCGAGGTGATGGCCCGCAACGGGCTGTCCACCGACGACGTGATCAGCGTCGTCTTCACGGTGACGCCGGACCTGACGGCGGAGTTCCCGGCGCTCGCCGCCCGCAAGCTCGGGTTCCACGAGGTGCCGCTGCTGTGCGCCACCGAGATCGGCGTCCCCGGCGCGCTGCCGCGGGTCATCCGGCTCATGGCGCACATCGCGACGGACCGGTCCCGCTCGGAGGTCCAGCACGTGTACCTGCGCGGCGCGACGGCGCTCCGGCTGGACATCGCACAGTAGGGTTTCGAGCGTGAACGAGGACGTGGTGCCGCGGCGGATCGTCGTGGTCGGGACCGGCCTGATCGGGACGTCGATCGCCCTGGCGATGCGGGAGCGCGGCGTCGAGGTGCTGCTGACCGACCGGGACTCGGCCGCACTGGCCCTGGCCGTGGAGCTCGGCGCGGGCGAGGCCCTGCCGGACGGCGCGCGTGCGGAGCCCGCCGACCTGGCGGTCCTCGCGGTGCCGCCGGCGGCGGTGGCGGTGACGCTGCTGGACGCGCAGAAGCGCGGCCTGGCGACCGCCTACACCGACGTGGCGAGCGTGAAGGCGCTGCCGCTGGCGCAGGCCGCCGAGCTGGGCTGCGACCTGACGACGTTCGTGGCGGGCCATCCCCTCGCCGGGAGCGAGCGGTCCGGGCCGAGCGCGGCGCGGCCGGACCTGTTCCTCGGCCGGCCGTGGGCGCTGTGCGCGACCCCGGAGGCGACGCCGGAGACGGTCGAGGTCGTCACCGGCCTGGCGAAGGCGTGCGGCGCGATGCCGGTGCAGGTGGACGCCGACGAGCACGACCGGGCGGTCGCGCTCGTCTCGCACGCCCCGCACGTGGTGTCGGCCGCGGTCGCCGCCCGCCTGACCGGCGCCGACGACGTGGCGCTCGGCCTGTCCGGGCAGGGCGTGCGGGACGTCACCCGGATCGCGGCGAGCGACCCGCGGCTGTGGATCGGGATCCTGTCGGCCAACTCCCAGCCCGTCGCCGACGTGCTGGAGGCCGTCGCCACCGATCTCGCGGTGGCGGCGTCGCTGCTGCGCGACGGCAGCGAGGAGGCCGCCACGCACGTCGCCGACCTGCTGCTGCGCGGGAACGCGGGCCGGTCGCGCATCCCGGGCAAGCACGGCGGCGACCAGCCCGCCTACGCGACGGTCCAGGTGGTCATCCCCGACCGGCCGGGCGAGCTGGCGATGATCTTCCAGGCGGCGGGGATCGCGCAGGTCAACATCGAGGACGTGACGATCGAGCACTCGCCGGGCCGCCCGCTCGGCGTGCTGGAGCTGTCGGTCGTCCCGGAGGCGGCCGAGCGGCTGGCGCAGGAGCTGCGCGGGCGCGGCTGGTCCGTGCCCGGCTAGGCCCCAGTGGTACCGGCGGGCCGGTAACCTGGAGCGCTAAAGGCTTGTTCCGGGGGGACTTCTGCGCGCCGGCGCGGCGACGAGCGCCGCCCGCTTCACGACGAACAGAGAGGGAGCGATCGTGCCGCTCGTCATCGCCATGGACGGTCCGTCCGGGTCGGGGAAGTCCAGCGCGTCCAAGGGCGTCGCCCGGGCGCTCGGGCTGCGCTACCTCGACACGGGCGCCATGTACCGCGCCATGACGTGGTGGATGCTGGAGAACGGCGTGCCGGTCGAGGACGGCGCCGCCGTCGCGGCCCGCGCGCAGGACCCGGTGATCGAGTCCGGCACCGACCCGGCGGCGCCGACGATCACGGTGGACGGGACGGACGTGTCCGGCCCGATCCGCACCCGCGCGGTCACCAACGCGGTCAGCGCCGTCAGCTCCGTCCCGGCGGTGCGCGCCCGGCTCGTGGAGCTGCAGCGCGAGATCATCGGGAGCGGCGGCATCGTGGTGGAGGGGCGCGACATCGGGACGGTCGTCGTTCCGGAGGCGCCGGTCAAGGTGTTCCTGACGGCGAGTCCCGAGGTGCGCGCGGCGCGGCGCGCGAAGGACCTGGCCGCCGACCCGGGCGCGTCGGTGACGGTCACGCAGGCCGAGCAGGAGCGGCGCGACCGGCTCGACTCGACGCGCAAGGCGTCGCCGCTGGCGAAGGCGGCGGACGCGCACGAGATCGACTCGTCCGGGCTGGGCTTGGACGAGGTCATCGAGGCGGTCGTCCGCCTCGCCAAAGAGCATGAGTGAGCGGGCGGCCTGAGGGCCCCCGCCGGGGAATGTGACAGTGAGCGATTTCGAGATCGAGACGGTGGACGCCGTCCTGGACGTCGACCAGGACCTCGACCAGGACGCGGGCCCGGCGCCGGTCGTGGCCGTGGTGGGGCGGCCGAACGTCGGCAAGTCCACCCTGGTCAACCGGATCCTCGGCCGCCGCGAGGCCGTCGTGGAGGACGTCCCGGGTGTGACCCGCGACCGGGTCGCCTACGACGCGACGTGGAGCGGGCGCCGGTTCACCGTCGTCGACACCGGCGGCTGGCTGCCGGACTCCTCCGGCCTGGCCGCGGCGATCGCCGAGCAGGCCCGGCTGGCGGTCGACCTCGCCGACGTCGTGATGTTCGTGGTGGACGCGACGGTGGGCGCCACGGACGTGGACGAGGCCGTGGTGGAGATCCTGCGCCGGTCCGGCAAGCCGGTGATCCTGGTCGCCAACAAGGTCGACGGCGTGGCCGCCGAGTCCGACGCGGCGCTGCTGTGGTCGCTCGGCATCGGCGAGCCGCTCCCGGTCAGCGCCCTGCACGGGCGCGGCAGCGGCGACCTGCTCGACGCGGTGCTGGAGGCGCTGCCCGAGGAGCCCCCGGCGGAGACGTTCGGCGAGACGGGCGGGCCGCGCCGGGTGGCGCTGCTGGGCCGCCCGAACGTCGGCAAGTCGAGCCTGCTGAACAAGCTGGCGGGGGAGAACCGCGCCGTCGTGGACTCGGTGGCGGGCACGACCCGCGACCCGGTCGACGAGCTGATCGAGCTCGGCGGCAAGACGTGGCGGTTCATCGACACCGCCGGGATCCGGCGCCGGCACCGCGAGAACCAGGGCGCCGACTTCTACGCGACGCTGCGCACGCGGTCGGCGCTGGAGCGCGCCGAGGTCGCGGTCGTGCTGGTGGACGCCGACCAGCCGCTCGCCGAGCAGGACCTGCGGATCATCTCCATGGTGATCGAGTCGGGCCGGTCGCTGGTCATCGCCTACAACAAGTGGGACCTCCTGGACGAGGAGCGCCGCCACTACCTCGAACGCGAGATCGACCGGCAGCTGCACAACGCGCGGTGGGCGCCGCGGGCGAACATCTCCGCCAAGACCGGCCGGCACATGGAGAAGCTCGTGCCGGCCATCGAGACGGCGCTGGAGGGCTGGGGCACCCGCGTCCCGACGTCCAAGCTGAACCAGTTCTTCGCCGACCTGGTGAACTCGCATCCGCACCCGGTGCGGGGCGGCAAGCAGCCCCGCGTGCTGTTCGCGACGCAGGCGGGGGTGCGGCCGCCGCGGTTCGTGCTGTTCACGTCGGGCTTCCTCGAGGAGGGCTACCGGCGGTTCATCGAGCGGCGGCTGCGGGAGGAGTTCGGGTTCGACGGGACGCCCCTCGACATCACCATGAAGATCCGCGAAAAGCGCGGCAAGGGCAAGAAGTAGCCGAAATACCGCGCCCGCGGCCCGCCGGGGATCTTTCCCGGCGGGCCGTTCGCATGGCAGGATGCCCATGCGGGATGAGTAAGTCTTCCATTACTCGCTGATCCCGCGACGGACGCGTTAGCACGTCCGGGCTCCCGGGGCTTCCGGACGCCCGGGCGCAGTCGAGGGGTGTGACGTGAAGCTGCTGCTGCTCATCTCCGTCGCCGTCGTCTGCGTGGCGCTCAGCTTCGCGTGGCGGGAGCCCTGGATCGGGGGCGTCGGCCTGCTGGTGGCCTTCGTCGCCATGTTCACCGACCGCGACGACGTGCGGCTCGACGACGAGCGCGGCAGCTACGAGACCACCAAGTCCGTCCGCAACATGCGGCGCCGGAGCCGCTAGCGCTCCCAGCGCGGCTCGCCCGCGACGTGCTGGTCACCGGTCGGCGGCTGGCCCTGCCCGGGCTGGTTCTCCCGCGCGTAGCGCCCGTACACGAGCGGTTGGGTGGTGTTCGAGCCGGGCGGTTCGGGCTCGTCGAGCCGCCGTTCGCGGACGCCGACCACCGCGAACCTGCCGAGCGCGAGCGCGGCGAGGAACACGATCACGACGCCGAGGCCGGTGAACCCGGCGAGGTACTCGGCGACGTGCCGCCCCTCGGTCGTCCCGAGCGGGGCGCCGACGCCCCGCACGTCCCACAGCGGGGACAGGACCGGTCCGACGGCGAACCAGGCGCCGCCGAGCGCGGCCAGCCAGCCGCCGAACATCCCGGCCGCGCGGTTGGCGCTGAACAGCAGGATCAGCCCGCCGAGCGCGGCGGCGGCTCCGGGGGCGATGCTGAGCTGCAGGCGGTCGGTGTTGTAGACCCAGGTGTCGTCCGGCGCGAATCCGAAGTCGAAGTAGGGGCCGGCGAGGGGCAGCAGTGCCCCCCACAGCCCCAGCAGGATGAGCAGGATTCCGCTGAGGGCGCCCCGGGTGCGCGGAACTCGCATGGTCCCAGCCATGATCGATTCCTCCTGACCGGGCGTGTGATTCTGTTATGAACAGCGTTTACCCCTTAGTAGGCGGTCCACACGACCGGATAGGAGGCGCCGCATGGACAACGACGTCATCGTCGTCCACGCGCGGGAGGAGCCGCCGGATCGCTGGGACGCGGCCGTCTTCCTCGCCGGGCCCACGCCCCGGACGCCCGGCGTCGCCTCGTGGCGGCCGGACGCGCACGTCGAGCTCCGGGCCCGCTGGCAGGGCGGCGGGCGGCTGGTGGTGTTCGACCCCGAGCACCGGGAGGGCCGCTACGACGACTACGACGGCCAGATCGAGTGGGAGGAGAGCTGCCTGCACCTGGCCGACGAGGTCGTCTTCTGGGTTCCGCGCGACCTCGCGACCATGCCCGCCTTCACCACGAACGTGGAGTGGGGGATGTGGCATGACAGCGGCCGGGTGGTCTTCGGCGCGCCGCCGGACGCGCCGAGGAACGGCTACCTGCTGCACTACGCGGAGAAGTCCGCGGTGCCGACGGCCGCCGCCCTGCCGGAGACGGTCGCGGTGGCGCTGCGCCGGATCGGCGCGGGCGCGCCCCGGGCCGGCGGCGAGCGCGAGATCCCGCTGCTGCTGTGGCGGGACGCGGCGTTCCAGCGCTGGTACACCGGGCAGCGGGACGCGGGCAACGAGCTGCTCGGGGCGCGGGTGGTGTTCCGGTTCGGGGTCTGCTGGGGCCTGCACGTCCGGGTCCGCGTCGCCGCGGAGGACCGGGTCAAGGACAACGAGATCGTCATCGGGCGCCCGGACATCTCGGCCGTCGTGCTGTACCGGCCCGGCGCGACGCTCGACGAGACGGAGGTCGTGCTCGTCCGGGAGTTCCGGAGCGCGGGCGCCGACGGGGCCGTCCGCGAGCTGCCGGGCGGCTCGGGGCCGGGCCGCCCGCTGGAGGTGGCGGTCGCCGAGGTCGCCGAGGAGACCGGGCTCGCGCTGGAGCCGGGCCGGCTGCGCGAGCACCGCTCCCGGCAGCTGAACGCGACGCTGACCGCGCACCGCGCCCACCTGTTCTCCGCCGAGGTCACCGCAGGCGAGCTGGAGCGGCTCCGGGGCGCCGGGCCGTTCGGGGTGGCGGCGGCGGGCGAGCGCACCTACGTCGAGGTGGCCTCCTTCGGGCGGATCAGGCGGGAGGGGCTCGTGGACGCCGCCAACCTCGGGATGATCGCCGAGGCGCTGCTGGAGGCGCGCTGACTCAGCCGTCCAGGGCGTCGCGGACGAACGCGCCGAGCGCGGCGATCGCCGCGCGCGACTCCGGCAGGTACGGCCCGAACATCTGGAACACGTGGAGCTGCCGGTCCCACACCTGGAGCGTGACCGGGACCCCGGCCTCGGCGAGCCGCCGCGCCATCAGCTCGGAGTCGCAGTACAGCAGCTCGGTGGACCCGGCGGTGAGCAGCACGGGCGGCAGGCCGGCGAGGTCGGCGCGGACGGGGGAGACCGCCGGGTCGGTGAGGTCGAGATGCCCGAGGAACCCCTCGACGAGGCGTTCCAGCAGCGGCCCGGGGTCGGACGGGTCG
The DNA here is from genome assembly GCF_040492135.1 of Actinomadura sp. NPDC000600. Lineage (NCBI taxonomy): Bacteria > Bacillati > Actinomycetota > Actinomycetes > Streptosporangiales > Thermomonosporaceae > Actinomadura > Actinomadura sp. NPDC000600. The sequence continues at coordinate 40,332 of NZ_JBEUPD010000033.1, read as the reverse complement.
AGGCCCATGTTGGCGTGCGCGAGCTTGCTCGTCAGGTCCATGTCGAGCATGGGGGACAGGGCCGCGAGCGCGGCGGGCATCGGCAGCCCCTCGTCGCGGGCGCGCAGCGCCGTGGCGAAGGTGAGGTGGCCGCCCGCCGAATCCCCCATGATCACGATGCGCGCGGGGTCGATCCCGCGCTCCTCCAGCAGCCACCGGTAGGCGGTGACGCAGTCCTCGACCTCCCGCTCGAACGGGACCGCGGGGATCATCCGGTAGTCCACCGACAGCGCCGCGACGCCGGCCGCGGCGGCGAACGAGGCGATCATCCGGCGGTGCGTGTTGAGGCCGCAGGCGATCCAGCCGCCGCCGTGCAGGTACAGGATCGCCCGGTCCCGGGGCGGTGCGGTGTCGGGCGTGCGCACCCACTCCGCGCCGAAGCCGTCGAAGCCGACCTTCTCCACGCGGATCCGCCGCGGGGTCCAGACCCGCGCCGCGAGCCGGTCGAGGTGCGCGGCGCGGCGCAGGGCCGCCTCGTCGAACGGGCGGCCCGCGTACCGGGCGAGGCCGGGCCGGACGAGCCGCCGGACGCCGGCCGAGATCGCCCGGGAGCGCAGGCTCGCCGTCCCGTGCCGCTCGATCACCAGGGTCGCGGGTCCTCGCCCCGTCCCGGCCCGCACCGTATCGGCCTGCACGGTCTCGGCCTGCACGGTCTCGGCCTGCACGGTCTCGGCCTGCACCGTCTCGCCTTGCGCCGTGTGGTCCTGCGCTGTCACGGGGGTCCTCCTCGCGGACGGGGGATGTAAGTAGATGGTGACATTCGGAGGGAGGGGCGGGGAAGGCGGGGGAGGGTCCTGTAGCACCTGCGAGTCATACGTCGTGGCACTCCTCGCAATATCAAGTTGCAGGCCGCTCTTTCTCTCGCATGTGCGGCTGGCTAGGCTGGGCCGGGTGACGACGTTCAGCATCAGCGAGGCCGCCGCGCTTCTCGGGGTCAGCGCGGACACCGTCCGCCGGTGGGTGGACGGCGGCCGGCTCCCGGCGTCCCGGGACGAGCACGGCCACCGGCGGGTGCCGGGGGCGGAGCTGGCCGCCTTCGTGCGCGACCAGGCGCGCGGCGGCGCGCCGTCCGAGCAGGGCGAGCGCTTCTCGTCGGCGCGCAACCGGATGCGCGGGATCGTCACCGACGTCCGGCGCGACGGGGTGATGGCACAGGTCGAGATCCAGGCGGGGCCGTTCCGCGTCGTGTCGCTGATGAGCCGCGAGGCGGCCGACGACCTCGGCCTGGAGCCGGGCGTGGTCGCCGACGCCGTCGTCAAGTCCACGAACGTCGTCGTCGAAGTGCCGGACCAGGGCTGAGGAGGGACCATGCTCAAGCGCACCGCGGCGGTGGCGGCCCTGTCGCTCACCGTCCTGGCCGGCTGCGGCGACGTCCCCGACAAGGGCCCGACCGGGACGGGCGAGGCGGGCGGCGGCAAGGACGTGACGGTGTTCGCGGCGGCCTCGCTCACCGAGGCGTTCACCGCGCTCGGCAAGGCCTTCGAAAACGCGCATCCCGGCGTGCGGGTCAGGTTCCAGTTCGGCGGCAGCTCGACGCTGGCCCAGCAGATCACGCAGGGCGCCCCGGCGGACGTGTTCGCGGCCGCGAGCCCCGCCACCATGAAGACCGTGACCGCCGCCGGGGACGCGTCCGGGCAGCCGCGGGTGTTCGCCCGCAACCGCCTGGTCATCGCCGTCCCGAAGGGGGATCCAGGCAAGGTCGCGAAGGTGGGCGACCTCGGCAGGCCGGGATTGAAGGTCGTCCTGTGCGCGGTGCAGGTCCCGTGCGGGGCCGCCGCCAAGACGGCCCTGGCCGCGGCCGGGGTCGAGGTCAAGCCGGTTTCGCGTGAGCAGGACGTCAAGGCCGTGGTGACGAAGGTGGGGCTGGGGGAGGCCGACGCGGGGCTCGTCTACCGCACCGACGTGAAGGCCGCGGCCGGCAAGGTGACGGGCATCGAGTTCCCGGAGGCCGGCAAGGCGATCAACGACTACCCGATCGTCGAGGTCGCTAAGGCGCCGCACGGCAAGCTCGCCAAGGAGTTCATCGGGCTGGTGGCCGGTGAGCAGGGCAGGTCGGCGCTGAGCGGGGCGGGCTTCGAGCTGCCGTGAGGCGTCCGCGGAAGGCGTTCCAGGCGGCGGGGGTGGTCGACCGGCTGCCGGGCAGGCCGCCCTGGGTGTTGCTCGTGCCCGCGCTCGCCGGGCTGGCCTTCCTGGTGCTGCCCCTGCTCGGCCTGCTCGTCAGGGCGCCGTGGTCGACGCTCGGCACGCGGCTCCTCCAGGCGCAGGTCCTGGAGGCGCTCCGCCTGTCCCTGCTCACCGCCACCCTCGCCACCGGCCTGTGCCTGCTGCTGGGCGTCCCGCTCGCCTGGACGCTCGCCCGGGTCCGCTTCCCCGGCGTCCGGCTCGTCCGGGCCCTGGTGACCGTGCCGCTGGTCCTGCCGCCGGTGGTCGGCGGCGTCGCGCTGCTGCTCGTGCTCGGCCGCCGCGGGCTGGTCGGCGGGTGGCTGGACCGCGCCTTCGGACTGACGTTCCCGTTCACCACCGCGGGCGTCGTGCTCGCCGAGGCGTTCGTGGCGATGCCGTTCCTGGTGATCAGCGTGGAGGGCGCGCTGCGCGCCGCCGACCTGCGCTACGAGGAGGCCGCCGCGACCCTCGGCGCCGGCCGCTGGACGGTCTTCCGCCGGGTCACGCTGCCGCTGGTCGCGCCCGGCGTCGCGGCCGGGGCGATCCTGTGCTGGGCGCGGGCGCTCGGCGAGTTCGGCGCGACGATCACGTTCGCGGGCAACTTCCCCGGCCGGACGCAGACCATGCCGCTCGCGGTGTACCTGGCGCTGGAGACCGACCCGCAGGCGGCGATCGTGCTCAGCCTGGTCCTGCTCGCCGTCTCGGTCGTCGTCCTGGCCGCGCTCCGGGACCGGTGGGTGGACGGCACCAGATGAGCGGACGCACCGGGACGGGCGGGCACGGCGTGACACGCGGGACGGGCGGAGCGGCCCGGTCCGGGGCCGGGAGCGGCTCCCAGGGGCTGGACGCGCGGCTCGTCGTCCGGCGCGCCGCGTTCGACCTCGACCTCGCGCTCACCGCGGGGCCGGGCGAGGTCGTGGCCCTGCTCGGCCCGAACGGCGCCGGCAAGAGCACCGCGCTGCGCGCCCTGGCCGGGCTCGTCCCGATGGCGGGCGGGCACGTCCGGGTGGACGGCGCGGACCTGCGCCCGCTGCCGCCCGACCGCCGCGGCATCGGCATGGTCTTCCAGGACTACCTGCTGTTCCCGCACCTCACGGCGCTGGACAACGTCGCCTTCGGGCCGCGCTCCCAGGGTGCCGGGCGCCGCGCGGCGCGGCGGATCGCCGCCGGCTGGCTGGAGCGGGTGGGGCTCGCCGAGTACGCCTCCGCCCGCCCGCGGGCCCTGTCGGGCGGGCAGGCGCAGCGGGTCGCCCTCGCCCGCGCGCTCGCCGTCGACCCGCGCCTACTGCTGCTGGACGAGCCGCTCGCGGCGCTCGACGCGCACACCCGGCTGGAGATCAGGGCCGCGCTCCGCCGCCACCTCGCCGGGTTCGAGGGCGCGGCCGTGCTCGTCACGCACGACCCGCTGGACGCCATGGTGCTCGCCGACCGCATCGCCGTCGTCGAGGGCGGGCGGCTCGTCCAGGAGGGAACGCCCGCCGAGGTGGCGCGCCGCCCGCGCACCGGCTACGTCGCGCGGCTGGTGGGGCTGAACCTCTACCGGGGCCGGGCCGAGGCGGGCACGGTCGTGCTGGGCGGCGGCGCCGCGACCCTCGACACTGTCGACTCGCTCGAAGGTGAGGTGTTCCTCGCCTTCTCGCCATCCTCGGTGGCGCTGTACCGGACCCGTCCCGACGGCAGCCCGCGCAACCTCTGGCGCACCCGCGTGGGCGCGGTCGAACGGCACGGGGACCGCGTGCGGGTGCGGCTGACGGGACCGCCTTTCGACGCCGTCGCGGACGTCACTCCGGCCGCCGTCGCGGAGCTCCAATTGTCGGAGGGAACCTCCATATGGGCGGCCGTGAAGGCCACGGAGACCCACGTTTACCCAGCTTGAGCGCGTCCATGCCGGGAGGTGGCCGAGTGCCGCCGACCGGTACCGACGCTTGGTGATATCCCTCACAAAATCGGGCACCATGCCCCAAAAGCGGACGTGATTGGTCCAGACCAAATGGCAAAAACGACGGGTCTTGTTCATCATGCAAACATCCTGCGAACAGCTGAAGGAGACGCCCGTGTCCAACCAGGTCCCCGGCCTCGACCAGGCCCCTACCGGCCACACCGAACTGATTGAGTGGGTACGCGGGATCGCCGAGCTGACCCGACCCGACCGGGTCGAGTGGTGTGACGGCTCGGAGGAGGAGTGGGAGCGGCTGACCGGTCTCCTCGTCGAGCAGGGCACCCTGACCCGGCTCGACCCGGCCAAACGGCCCAACAGCTTCCACGCGGCCTCCGACCCCACCGACGTCGCCCGCGTGGAGGACCGGACGTTCATCTGCTCCGAGAAGGAGGAGGACGCCGGCCCGACGAACAACTGGATCGCCCCCACCGAGATGCGGGAGACCCTGAACGGTCTCTTCGACGGCTGCATGAAGGGCCGCACCATGTACGTGGTGCCGTTCTGCATGGGCCCGCTCGGGGGCAACATCTCGCAGCTGGGCGTTGAGATCACCGACTCCGCCTACGTCGCCGTCTCCATGCGGATCATGACGCGGATGGGCGAGGGCGCGCTGCGGCTCATCGAGGAGCGCGGGTCGTTCGTCAGGGCCGTCCACTCCGTCGGCGCCCCCCTGGAGCCGGGCCAGGAGGACGTCAAGTGGCCGTGCAACTCCACCAAGTACATCACGCACTTCCCCGAGACCCGGGAGATCTGGTCCTACGGGTCCGGGTACGGCGGCAACGCGCTGCTCGGCAAGAAGTGCTACGCGCTGCGCATCGCCTCGACCATGGCCCGCGACGAGGGCTGGATGGCCGAGCACATGCTCGTGCTGAAGCTGACCCCGCCGTCCGGTGAGACCCGCTACGTCGCCGCGGCGTTCCCCTCGGCGTGCGGCAAGACCAACCTCGCCATGCTGGAGCCGACCATCCCCGGGTGGAAGGTCGAGACCATCGGCGACGACATCGCCTGGATGCGCTTCGGCGACGACGGCCGCCTGTACGCGATCAACCCGGAGGCCGGCTTCTTCGGCGTCGCGCCCGGCACCGGCGAGAGCACCAACGCCAACGCCGTGAAGACGCTGTGGGGCAACAGCATCTTCACCAACGTCGCCCTCACCGACGACGGCGACGTGTGGTGGGAGGGCCTCACCGACGAGCCGCCCGCGCACCTGACCGACTGGAAGGGCAACGACTGGACGCCGGACTCCGAGAGCCCGGCCGCCCACCCGAACGCCCGCTTCACCACCCCGGCCGGGCAGTGCCCGATCATCGCCGACGAGTGGGAGGACCCTAAGGGCGTCCCGATCTCGGCGATCCTGTTCGGCGGCCGCCGCGCCTCCGCCGTCCCGCTCGTCACCGAGTCGTTCGACTGGCAGCAGGGCGTGTTCCTCGGCGCCAACGTCGCGTCCGAGAAGACCGCCGCCGCCGAGGGCACCGTCGGTGAGCTGCGCCGCGACCCGTTCGCGATGCTGCCGTTCTGCGGCTACAACATGGGCGACTACTTCGGCCACTGGCTGGAGATCGGCAAGGCGACCGACCCCGAGAAGCTGCCGCGGATCTACTACGTCAACTGGTTCCGCAAGAGCGCCGACGGCAAGTTCATCTGGCCCGGCTTCGGCGAGAACAGCCGCGTGCTGAAGTGGATCGTCGAGCGCCTCAACGGCAAGGCCGACGCGGCCAAGTCCCCGATCGGGCACCTGCCGACCAAGGAGGCGCTCGACACCGAGGGCCTCGACCTCGACGACGCCGACCTCGAGACGCTGCTGTCGGTCGACACCGAGGTGTGGAAGCAGGAGGCCGCCCTCGTGCCGGAGTTCCTGGAGAAGTTCGGCGACCACACGCCGAAGGCGCTGTGGGACGAGTACCACGACCTGGTGCGCCGCCTGGAGAACTGACGCGGAGGCGGCACCGGGCCGCCGGCCGCATGCACGGGCCGGTCGCGGACTTTGCGAAGTCCGCGACCGGCCTTGGCGTTTCCCACAGGGAGCGGGGGTCAACACTGGAAAGAGTCCTCGTCCCCGGGAGGCCGGAATGTTCGACCTGATGACCCGCCACTGGTGGGTGCTCGCCCTGCGCGGCACATTCGCGATCATCTTCGGCATCGTCGCCTGGGTGTGGCCGGGCATCACCGTCTTCGCGCTGGTCCTGCTGTTCGGCGCGTACGCCCTGGTGGACGGCGTGTTCGCGGTGGCCCAGGCGATCCGCGGCACCTCCGGCGGGCCGCGCGGGCTGCTGGCCCTGTCCGGGGCCGCCGGGGTCGCGCTCGGCATCGCGGCGCTGGTGTGGCCCGGCATCACCGCGTTCGTCCTGCTGATGCTGATCGCCGCCTGGGCGGTCGCCACCGGCGTGCTGGAGATCGGGGTCGCGCTCGCGCTGCGCAAGGAGCTGAAGGGCGAGTGGGCGTACGTCCTCACCGGCGCCGTCTCGCTGATCTTCGGGATCATGCTGTTCGCCTGGCCCGTGTCCGGGGCGATCGCCATCGTCTGGCTGATCGGGCTGCTGGCCATCCTGACCGGCGCCGCCATGATCGGCGCGGCGTTCCGGCTCCGCCGGCTCGGCCAGGTGGCCGAGCGGCCCGGCGGCACGAGCCCGGCCGCCCACCACTTCTAGGCGGCCCCCGCCCCCGGCCCGGCCTGATCACGGCCGGGCCCGACCCTCGGCCGCCCGGTGCGGCGGGCCGCACGGCGGAACCTCAAGTGCGGTTGAGGAACGCGTAGGATGCGGTGCATGACGCGGCTGGAGCACCGGGTGCACGAACTGACCGTCGGGCAGCTCGCCGAGCGGAGCGGCGTGGCCGTCTCGGCGCTGCACTTCTACGAGTCCAAGGGGCTGATCAGGAGCCGCCGCACGGCGGGCAACCAGCGGCGCTTCAGCCGGGACACGCTCCGCCGCGTCTCGTTCATCAAGGTCTCGCAGCGCGTCGGGATCCCGCTCAGCGACATCCGCGAGGCGCTCGCCACCCTCCCCGAGGAGCGCACCCCCACTGCGGCGGACTGGGCGCGGCTGTCGGAGGCGTGGCGCAGCGACCTCGATCAGCGCATCCGGCAGCTCGAACGGCTCCGCGACGACCTCACCGAGTGCATCGGCTGCGGCTGCCTGTCGATCAGCAAGTGCGCGCTGGCCAACCCCTACGACCGGCTCGGGGACGAGGGACCGGGCCCGCGCCGGCTGCTCGTCCGCGCCGGCGCGGGCGAGGCCGCGCCCCGCCCGGCGGGCGGGACGCGCCACGCCCCGCCCGACGACGGCTGCGAGGGCCCCTGCCCTCCGGAGGGCGGCCCCGCCTAGCGGCCCCGCCTAGCGGCGGCGGGGGTCGCGGCCGTGCGGGTCGATGCGCCGTGGGGCCGGCTCCCGCCCCGCCGGCTGCGTCACCGGCGGGCACACCGGGATCTGCTCGATCGGCAGCTCGACGGGCTCGTCGGCGAGGGTGAACCGCTCGCCGTGGTGCCACAGCGTGAGGCCCTTGCCGTCCAGCAGCTCGTAGCGGGCCGCCTCACCGGTCACGCTGACCTTGATCCGGTTGCCCCGGTACCGCATCCGGAACGCCAGCCGGCTGATCCCGCCGGGCAGCCGCGGGGCGAACCGCAGCGTGCCCTTGCCCGCCCGCATGCCGCCGAACCCGGCGACGAGCCCGCTCCACGCGCCCGCCATCGAGGCGATGTGCAGGCCGTCGCGGGTGTTGTGGTTGAGGTCGTGCAGATCCATCAGCGCGGTCTCGCCGAGGTAGTCGTGCGCCAGCTCCAGCTGGCCGACCTCGGCGGCGACGACCGCCTGCGTCTGCGCCGACAGGGAGGAGTCGCGGACGGTCAGGCCCTCGTAGTAGGCGAAGTCGCGCTCCTTCTGCTCGTCGGTGAACGCGTCCCCGCACAGGTGCAGGGCGAGCACCAGGTCCGCCTGCTTGACCACCTGCTTGCGGTAGAGGTCGAAGTACGGGTAGTTGAGCAGCAGGGGATAGTGGTCGGGCTTGGTCGCCGAGAAGTCCCAGCGGGCGTGGTTGGTGAAGCTCTCGCTCTGCGGGTGGACGCCGAGCCGCTCGTCGTAGGGGATGAGCATCGCCGCCGCCGCGTCCCGCCACGACGCCGCCTCCTCGGCGTTCACGCCGAGCCGGTCGGCCACGTCCGGGTGGCGCATCGCCGTCTCGGCGGCCTCCTGGAGGTTCCGGCGCGCCATCAGGTTGGTGTAGACGTTGTTGTCCACGACCGCGCTGTACTCGTCGGGGCCGGTGACGCCGTCGATGCGGAACACCCCGCCCACGTCGTGGTGGCCGAGGCTCCGCCACAGCCGGGCCGTCTGCACCAGGATGTCGAGGCCGATCTCCCGCTCGAACTGCTCGTCCTGCGTGGCGTCCACGTACCGGACGACGGCGTCGGAGATGTCGGCGTTGATGTGGAACGCGGCCGTGCCCGCGGGCCAGTAGCCCGAGCACTCGTGCCCGCGGATCGTCCGCCAGGGGAACGCGGCGCCCTCCAGGCCGAGCTGGTTGGCACGGTCCCGTGCCAGCGGCAGCGTCATGTGCCGCCAGGCCAGGGCGTCGGCCGCGGCGCCGGGGGAGGTGTAGGTGAGGACCGGCAGCACGAACGTCTCGGTGTCCCAGAACGTGTGCCCGTCGTAGCCCGGCCCCGTCAGCCCCTTGGCCGGGATCATGCGGCGCTCCGCGCGGGCGCCCGCCTGCAGCACGTGGAACAGCCCGAACCTGACCGCCTGCTGGATCTCGGCGTCGCCGTCGACCTCGACGTCCGCGCCCTCCCAGAACTCGTCGAGGTACTCGCGCTGCTCGTCCAGCAGGCCCTGCCAGCCGGTCTGCCGCGCGCCCGCCAGCGCCCCCACCACCTGGTCGTGCAGCGCGGGGCGCGACCGCCGGCTGGACCAGCCGTAGGAGATGTACTTGACGATGCGCAGCCGCTGCCCCGGCTCCAGCCGTGTCGCGACCGTCAACCGCCCCACGTCCTTGGAGCTCTCGGTGTCGATCGCCATCGACTCCGGGCCCTCGATGTCGTGCGACATCCCGGCGGCCATCCGCAGGCCGCTCTGCCGCGTCCGGTGCAGCAGCAGCACCTTCGTGCCGTTGGAGACGTGCTCCTCGCTGACGAGCGGGCTGCTCAGGATCGCCGAGGCGCGCGGGTCCTTGCCGCCGCCGGGCAGCGCCTCGTTGGCCACCAGCTCCGACTGGGCGACCACCCGGACCGCCGCGTCGACCGGCTCGACCTCGTAGCAGATCGCCGCCACGGCCCGCTGGGTCAGCGACACCATCCGGACCGACGTCACCCTGATCGTCCGGTCGGCGGGGGACGTCCACTCCACGTGCCGGGTCAGCGTCCCCGCGCGCATGTCGAGGATCCGCTCGTGGTGGTGGAGGCGTCCGTAGCGCACGTCGAGCGGCTCGTCGTCGACGAGCAGCCGGATCACCTTGCCGTTGGTGACGTTGATGACCGTCTGGCCCATCTCGGGGTAGCCGTAGGCGGTCTCGGCGTGCGGCAGCGGGCGCTGCTCGTAGAAGGAGTTCAGGTAGGTGCCGGGCAGCCCGTGCGGTTCGCCCTCGTCGAGGTTGCCGCGCATGCCGACGTGCCCGTTGGAGAGGGCGAACACCGACTCGGTCTGGGCCAGCCGGTCGAGCCGCAGCTCCGGCTCGCGCACGCACCAGGGCTCGACCGAGAACACGGGTCGGTCGGCGTTCATCTGGCTGTCGCTCACGGCGCCTCCAGCAGTTCGGACAGGTCGTCGACCACCACGTCGGCGCCGTTCTCGGCGAGCGCCTTCGCGTGCTCGTCGCCGACCCGGTTGACGCCGACGACGTAGGCGAACCCGCCGGCCCGGCCCGCCTGGACGCCGGCGAGCGCGTCCTCGAAGACGACGGCCTTCTCGGCCGGGACGCCCAGCTCCTCGGCGCCCGCGAGGAACGTGTCGGGGGCGGGCTTGCCGGGCAGGTGCCGCTCCGCCGCGACGACGCCGTCCACGCGCGCGTCGAACAGGTCGGTGATGCCCGCCGTCCGCAGGACCTGGACGGTGTTGGCGCTGGAGGAGACCACGGCCGTCTTCAGCCCGGCCTCGCGCGCCTTGCGGACGTAGTCGATCGACCCGTCGAACGTCTCGACGCCCTTCTCCTCGATCAGCTTCAGGACGAGGGCGTTCTTGCGGGTCCCGAGGCCCCTGACGGTCTCCTTCTCGGGCGGATCGTCCGGGTCGCCCTCGGGCAGCGTGATGCCGCGCGACTCCAGGAAGGAGCGCGTCCCGTCCTCGCGCCGCTTGCCGTCGACGTACCGGCCGTAGTCGCGCACGGGGTCGAACTCGGTGAACGGCTCACCGGTCCGCTCCGCGCGCTCGCGCAGGTAGCCGTCGAACATCTCCTTCCACGCCGCCGCGTGAACGGCGGCGGTACGGGTCAGCACCCCGTCGAGATCGAAGAGACACGCGGCCGCCCCGTCCGGCAGTCCCAGCATCGCACCCCCTGGCAGATGGCAGTATCGAAGTGATCCTTTTAAGCGCGACCCGTTCCCGCGCCGAGCGCGGACATGCGGGCCCGGGCGCTCGAACGGGGGGATCATGAGCCGCGTACAACCCCTTGGCCAGGGTCGCACACGAGGAGGAGTCAGCCAATGCACAAGGCGCGAATCGGTGTCACCGGACTCGCGGTGATGGGACGGAACCTGGCCCGCAACCTCGCCCGGCACGGGCACCCGGTGGCCGTGCACAACCGCACGTCCGCCCGGACCAAGGCGCTGGTGGAGGAGTTCGGCGGCGAGGGGACGTTCCTGCCGGCGGAGACGCCGGAGCAGTTCGTCGAGTCCCTGGAGCGGCCACGGCGGCTCGTCATCATGGTGAAGGCGGGCGGTCCGACCGACGCCGTCATCGACGAGTTCGCGCCGCTGCTCGAACCCGGCGACATGATCGTGGACGGCGGCAACGCCAACTTCGCCGACACCCGCCGCCGGGAGGCCGCGCTCCGCGAGCGCGGGATCCACTTCGTCGGCACCGGCATCTCCGGCGGCGAGGAGGGCGCGCTGCACGGCCCGAGCATCATGCCGGGCGGCTCCGCTGAGTCCTACGAGGCGCTCGGCCCGCTGCTGGAGGACATCTCCGCCAAGGTCGACGGGACGCCCTGCTGCGTCCACGTCGGCCCCGACGGCGCCGGGCACTTCGTGAAGATGGTGCACAACGGCATCGAGTACGCCGACATGCAGCTGATCGCCGAGTCCTACGACCTGCTGCGGCACGCCGCCGGACTCGCGCCCGCCGAGATCGCCGAGGTCTTCCGCACCTGGAACACCGGCCGCCTGGAGTCCTACCTGATCGAGATCACCGCCGAGGTCCTCGCGCACACCGACGCCGCGACCGGCAAGCCGTTCGTGGACGTCGTCCTGGACCAGGCCGAGCAGAAGGGCACCGGCCGCTGGACCGTGCAGACCGCCCTCGACCTCGGCGTGCCCGTCGGCGGCATCGCCGAGGCCGTGTTCGCCCGGTCCGTGTCCGGCCACGCCGCCCTGCGCGAGGCCGCGCGGGGCCTGCCCGGGCCGTCCCGCACGGCCGTCGCGGGCTCCGGCTTCGCCGACGCCGTGGAGAAGGCCCTGTACGCCTCGAAGATCGTCGCGTACGCGCAGGGGTTCCACGAGATCCAGGCGGGCAGCGCCGAGTACGGCTGGAACATCGACCTCGGCGCGATGGCCACGATCTGGCGCGGCGGCTGCATCATCCGGGCCCGCTTCCTGGACCGCATCCGGGCCGCCTACGAGGCCGACCCGGAGACGCCGACGCTGCTGACCGACGACCACTTCGCCGAGGCCGTCGGCGACGCGCAGGACGCCTGGCGCGAGGTGGTCGCCACCGCCGCGCGCCTCGGCATCCCCGCGCCCGGCTTCTCCACCGCCCTGGCCTACTACGACTCGCTGCGCGCCGACCGCCTGCCGGCCGCGCTCACCCAGGGCCAGCGCGACTTCTTCGGAGCCCACACCTACCGCCGCACCGACCGCGACGGCTCCTTCCACACCCTCTGGGGCGGCGACCGCACCGAGGTGGGCGCCTGACGGTCAGCCCTCCAGGCCCGCCGGGAACGCGAGCGCGCTCGCCTTCCCGGCCCCTGGGGCAGAGACCGCGAGGACGGCGGCGCGGTCGCGGGTCACGACTCGTCGTCGGCGTCGAGTTCGACGCCCGCGATCGGGTTGCCGTCGCGGGTCCCGCTTTCGGCGTCGCTCTCGTAGCCCTCATCGGCGCTGTCGGTGCCGGGGACGACCCGCTCGTGCGGCTGGTCCTCCCGCCCCGAACCGGCCCCGGGCCCCCGCTTCTCCGGCTCCCTCTCCTCCATCGCTCGGCTCCTCTCGTGCGCCTCGTTTCGTTCCGCCCTTTCTTGCCGATCGGTCCGCCCCTAACCACCCGCGGGGCCGCCCCGGCCTAAGGTCGTGGGGTGGAGATTCCAGGGACCGACGAGATCCGGGCCTTGCACGAGCGGTACGCGCCCGGGGCCGCGGCGTTCGAGGCGGTATGGACGCACTGCGTCATCGTGCGCGAGATCGCCGAGCGGCTCGTGGAGGAGGCCGGGCTCGCGGTCGACGCCGACCTCGTGCGGGCCGGGTGCCTGCTGCACGACCTCGGCGTCTACCGGCTGTACGGCCCGTCGGGGCAGATCGACCTCACGGGATACGTCCGGCACGGGGTGCTCGGCCACGCCATACTCCGGGAGGAGGGGTTCCCCGAGGAGATCTGCCGGTTCTGCTCGTGCCACACCGGTGTCGGCCTGACCCGCGACGACATCGCGCGGCAGGGGCTCCCGGTGCCCCCGGGCGACTACGTGGCCGTGACCGGGGAGGAGCGGCTCGTCATGTACGCCGACAAGTTCCACAGCAAGACCGAACCGCCGACCTTCGTGTCCGCCGGCACCTATGCCGGACGCGTCCGGCGGTACGGGGAGGACAAGGTCACCGTGTTCGAGGCCATGCGGGAGTCCTTCGGCGAGCCCGACCTCGGCCCCCTCATGGAGAAGTACGGCCACGGGGTGGTCTAGGACGCGGGGCGCCGTCACCAGGGCACGGGGTGCCATCACCGGGACGCGGGGCGCCGTCCGGCGCGGGCAGTGGGCGATCGGGGGCAGGATGGAGGGGTGAGCCTTATCGATGAGCTTCCTTCCGGAAACGACGCCGACGCCGACTCGCTCTTCGAGGCGTTCGAGCGGTGGGTGTCGGGACGCGGGATCACCCTGTACCCCGCCCAGGAGGAGGCGCTCATCGAGGTGGTCTCCGGCGCGAACGTGATCCTGTCGACGCCGACCGGGTCGGGCAAGAGCCTGGTGGCGGCGGGGGCGCTGTTCGCGGCGCTCGGCAAGGACCAGGTCGGGTTCTACACGGCGCCGATCAAGGCGCTGGTGTCGGAGAAGTTCTTCGACCTGTGCGAGATGTTCGGGCGCGACAACGTCGGGATGATGACCGGCGACGCCAGCGTGAACGCCGACGCGCCGATCATCTGCTGCACGGCCGAGGTGCTGGCGAACATCGCGCTCAGGGACGGCGCGGACGCCGACATCGGCGTGGTCGTGATGGACGAGTTCCACTTCTACGCCGAGCCCGAGCGGGGATGGGCGTGGCAGATCCCGCTGCTGGAGCTGCCGCAGGCCCAGTTCCTGCTCATGTCGGCCACCCTGGGGGACGTCTCGTTCTTCCAGAAGGACCTGGCGCGGCGGACGGGGCGGCCGACGGCCCTGGTGACCTCGGCGGAGCGGCCCGTCCCTCTCATCTACGACTACCGGGTCACGCCGCTGCACGAGACGATCGAGGAGCTGCTGGCCGAGCAGAAGGCGCCGATCTACCTGGTGCACTTCACGCAGGCGGCGGCGATCGAGCGGGCGCAGGCGCTGATGAGCATCAACGTGTGCACCAAGGCGGAGAAGGCGCGGATCGCCGAGCTGATCGGCAACTTCCGGTTCACCACGAAGTTCGGGCGCAACCTGTCGCGGTTCGTCCGGCACGGCATCGGCGTCCACCACGCCGGGATGCTGCCCAAGTACCGGCGGCTGGTGGAGCGGCTCGCGCAGGCCGGGCTGCTCAAGGTCATCTGCGGGACCGACACCCTGGGGGTGGGGGTGAACGTCCCGATCAGGACCGTCGTCTTCACCGCGCTCAGCAAGTACGACGGGCACCGGGTGCGGCGGCTGAGGGCGCGGGAGTTCCACCAGATCGCCGGCCGGGCGGGGCGGGCCGGCTTCGACACGGTCGGGTTCGTCGTCGCGCAGGCGCCCGAGCACGTGGTGGAGAACGAGAAGGCCCTGGCCAAGGCCGGCGACGACCCGAAGAAGCGGCGCAAGGTCCAGCGCAAGAAGCCGCCGGAGGGGTTCGTCGGCTGGGACGAGGACGTCTTCAAGAAGCTGCAGGAGGCCGAGCCGGAGATGCTCCGGTCCCGTTTCCAGGTCAGCCACGCGATGCTGCTGTCGGTGATCGCGCGGCCGGGCAACGCGTTCCAGGCCATGAAGCGGCTGCTGACCGACAACCACGAGGAGCCCGCGGCGCGGCGCAGGCACATCTCCCGGGCCATCGCGATCTACCGGTCGCTGCTGGCGGGCGGCGTCGTCGAGGTGCTGCCGGAGCCGGACGACGTCGGCCGGTACGCCCGCATCACCGTCGACCTCCAGGAGGACTTCGCGCTCAACCAGGCGCTGTCGACGTTCGCGCTCGCGGCCTTCGAGATCCTCGACCCGGCGTCGCCGTCGTACGCGCTGGACGTCCTGTCGGTGATCGAGGCGACGCTGGAGGACCCGCGGCAGATCATCGCCGCGCAGGTCAACCGGGCGCGGGGCGAGGCCGTCCAGGAGATGAAGGCCGAGGGCATCGAGTACGAGGAGCGGATGGAGCTGCTCCAGGACGTCGACCACCCGAAGCCGCTGGAGGAGGAGCTCGGCGCCGCCTACGAGGTGTACCGGGCCGGGCACCCGTGGGTCGGCGACCACCCGCTGCGCCCGAAGTCGGTCGTGCGCGACATGTACGAGCGGGCGATGACGTTCACCGAGTACATCGGCTTCTACGAGCTGGCGCGGGGCGAGGGCCTCGTCCTGCGGTACCTGTCGGGGGCCTACAAGGCGCTCCAGCAGACCGTCCCGGAGTCGATCAAGACCGACGACTTGATCGACCTGATCGAGTGGCTGGGCGAGCTGGTCCGGCAGGTCGACTCCAGCCTGCTGGACGAGTGGGAGCAGCTCGCCAACCCCGCCGCCGAGGACCTGGACGAGCCGATCGAGGAGCGGGTTACCAAGGTGACCGCGAACGCGCGGGCGTTCCGCGTGCTGGTGCGCAACGCGATGTTCCGGCGGGTCGAGCTGGCCGCGCTGGAGCGCTACGGCGAGCTGGGCGCGCTGGACCCCGACTTCGGCGCCGGCGCGTGGGCCGAGGCCATGGACCGCTACTTCGAGGAGCACGACGAGCTGCTCACCGGGGCCGACGCGCGGGGGCCGAAGCTGCTCCAGATCGAGGAGGTCCCGGAGGACGCCCTGTGGCGGGTCCGGCAGGTGTTCGACGACCCCGCGGGGCACCACGACTGGGGCATCAGCGCCGAGGTCGACCTCGCGGGTTCCGACCAGGAGGGCGAGGCCGTCGTCCGGGTGACCGGCGTCGACCGGATGTAGGAGGCAGCGGATGGTGCGGGTGGCGGTGGCGCAGTTCGCGCCCGGAACCGACAAGGACGAGAACCTCGCGGCGATCGGCGGGCTGGCCGCCGAGGCGGCCGGGCACGGCGCGCGGGTCGTGGTCCTGCCCGAGTTCGCCATGTTCACCGCGCCGAGGATGGACCGGCGGTTCGTCGACTCGGCCGAGCCGCTGGACGGCCCGTTCGTGCGCGGCCTCGGCGACCTGGCCCGGCGGCACGGCGTCCACGTCGTCGCGGGCGTGAACGAGCGGCTGGACGACGACCCGGACCGGATCTCCAACACCCTCGTCGCCGTCGCCCCAGGCGGGGACGTCGTCGCCGAGTACCGCAAGATCCACCTGTACGACGCGTTCGGGTACGAGGAGTCGGCGCTGGTGCGGCCCGGCGGGATCGGCGAGCCGGAGACCTTCGCCGTCGACGGCGTCACGTTCGGCATGCAGACCTGCTACGACGTCCGGTTCCCCGAGGTGACGCGGCGGATCGTGGACGCGGGCGCCGACGTGCTGGCGCTGCCCGCCGAGTGGGTGCCGGGCCCGCTCAAGGAGGACCACTGGCGGACGCTCGTGCGGGCCCGCGCGATCGAGAACACGATCTACGTGGCGGCCGCCGACCAGTGCGCCCCGACGGGCGCCGGCAACAGCATGGTCGTCGACCCGATGGGCGTCGTCGTGGCCGCGCTGGGGGAGGGGACCGGCGTCGTGTCCGGGGACGTCTCGCCCGAGCGGATCAAGGCCGTCCGGGCGAAGAACCCGGCGCTCGACCTGCGCCGTTTCACCGTCACCGAGTCCGGCTAGCGGCCCCCGCCGCGCGGGGACCGGCTCCCGGGCCCTTGACAAATGAGTGAGTGCTCACTCAAATGGAGGTGTCCGGCGGCGAACGGGAGGCGGGCAGATGGCTGATCGGCGGTTCAGGTTCGCGGTGATGGCCGCGTGGGCGCGGGACGGCGCGGACTGGGCGGCGCAGGCGCGGCGCGCCGAGGAGCTCGGATACGCGACGCTGCTGACCCCCGACACCTCGGGCACGGCGATGCCCGCGGCGTCCCTCGCCGCGGCGGCGGGCGCCACGACGACGCTGCGGGTCGGCACGTTCGTGCTCTCCGCCGCGACCCGCCCACCGCACATGATCGCCTGGGAGGCCGCCTCGATGGCGTTCGCCACCGGGGACCGGTTCGAACTCGGGATCGGCGCCGGGCGGCCCGGCGGCGAGGACGACGCCGCGCTGTTCGGCGTCCCGTACGGGTCGGGCGCCGAGCGGCTGGCCAGGGTGGAGCGGGTGCTCGACGCGGTCGCGCGCCCGCCGGAGCGCCTGTTCGCGGGGACGGGCCGCGCGCCGCGCGTGCTCGTCGCCGCGTCGCGGCGCCGGATGCTGGAGCTGGCCGCCCGGCGGGCCGACACGGTCGCGTTCGGGGTGCCGCCGATGACCGACGACGTGCGGCTGGCCGAGTACGTGGAGATCGTCCGGAAGGCGGCGGGCGAGCGGTTCGACGACCTCGAGCTGTGCACGCAGGTCCACGTCGTCGGGGACGAGGTGCCGGAGTGGCTGAGCCGGCAGATGAACGTGGACACCGCCGCCCTGGCGAGTTCCGCCGCGATCGCGAAGCTCTCCGGGACGCCCCGCGAGATGGCCGACACGCTCGCCCGCCGGCGGGACGAGCTGGGCGTGTCATACGTGTCGGTCGCCTCCGCGTTCGCCGAGGAATTCGCGCCGGTGGTGGAGTTGCTCGCGGGCCGCTGACCCGCACGCGAACCTTCGGGGGCCGACCCGGAACTCACGGCCCGCGCGGGGAGTCGTAAATGATCGTGAATTCCAACAGCCACGACATCATCGGCACCGCCCTCGTAGACGCGTTCGCGCAGCGCGGTTATCAGGCGGCGCTGCCCGACCCCGACACCGTCGCCGTCACGCTCAGGGACGGCACCCGTGTGCAGGCGGGCATCGCGGAATGGCGGGCGCACGCCGGGCGGAACCCGAGGTCCGCGCTGCCGGGCATCGCGGCCCAGTACGCCGACCAGGCGGTGCAGGCGCTCGAGCGGCGCCCGGCTCCGCCTCCGGCCGGCGGAACGCCCGACGTCATGAGCCTGCGCGTCCGGCTCTATCCCGAGGAGGCGCTCGACGAGCGGATGCGGGCCGCCCTCGTGACCCGGCCGCTCGCACCCGGGCTGCTCCAGACCGTCGTCATGGACTATCCGGACTCGATCGTGCCGCTCAACCGGGTGGACCTCGGCGGCCTGCCCGAGGCCGAGGCGTTCGGTCACGCGCTGACGCAGTCGATCGAGCGGGAGCCCCACTACGTCCAGGCCACCGACGTGCAGGGCATCAAGATCGCGAACATCGGCGAGCAGCACCGCTACATCGGCGCGCACGTCCAGGTCCTGCGGCGCTACTTCCCCGGGCCGCTGCCGTTCGGCGCACTGGTCGCGTTCCCGCTCCCGGAGTACGTCATGGTCCACGAGATCGGGACCGAGCAGCACCTGGTCCTCGCCATGAAGACCGTCCAGGACGCCGCGGCCAGGCTCGCCGGCACGGGGGAGAAGCCGATCAGCCCGCAGGTGTACTGGTGGCGGCCGGGCGACTACGAGGCCCTGCCCGAGCGCGACGCCCTGTTCGGCGGGCGCGTCCCGGACCTGCGGCCCGTGGGCGTCCAGGTCGAGCAGGGCGGGGAGCGCCTCCAGGTCGGACTCGTCGGCGACCACACCGCCGCGCTGGTGCAGGGCTGGGAGGCGGCGCGCCGCTGAGCGCGGCCGGGGCGTCCCGAAGACCAGGCGGGGGTATCGAGGTGGCAACGTCGCGGCTATTTTCCGTGTCCGGTCGGCTGCTAAGCGTGACCATCGGAGGGTGCGCCTTTCCTCCAGCCTTCCGCCCGCCGGCTTCACCCGCGGCGCGCCCCGGCCGCCCGCCCGGCGCCGGCGCCGCCGGTCGGTGGCCGTCGCGGCGCTCGCCGTCGCCGCGGGGCTCCTCCTCGTGATCGCCTACGGGACGACGCGGCTCGCCCCGGCCCGTTCGGTGGACAGCGTCACCGTTCCCGCGCCGCCCGCCATGCCCTCGTCCGCCTCCTCGCCGCCGCCCGGACGGGACGTCGCGGCGCCCCGCGAGGCGGATCACCGTCACCGCCGCCACGCCGGGCAGAAGAAGCGGGCCCGTCCCCGCAAGCAGGACGCCCCGCCGCGCAGGCACCACCGCCCCGTGCGGCGGCCGCACAGGCCCGCGGTGCGCAGGCCGCCGAAAGCCGCTCGGCCCGCGCCCCCGCAGTGGATAACGAACGAGTGCAAGCGGCGCTACCCCTACGATCCCGCCCGCAGCGCCGCCTGCGTCGGCATGCTCACCGGCGTCTTCGGCCGCTGACCGGCCGAGGACCGGGCGCTCAGGCCGGTGCGCTCAGGCCGCCTTGGACGTCAGCAGGCGGCGGACCTCGGCGCGCAGCGCCTCGAGGTCGACCCCGGCCTCGGCGGCCAGCCGGGCCGACAGGAAGTCCTCGTCGTGCAGGAGGCCGAGCAGGAGGTGGCCGCTGCGGATCTCCTTCTGCCGGAGCCGGATCGCGTGCCGGAGGCTCAGTTCCAGCGCCTTCTTGGCCTTCGGCGTGAAGGGGATGTGGCCCCGGCGGTACCGGTCGATCTTGCCGGCGGGGACGTCGAGGGCGCCCTCGCCGAAGCTCTGCTCGGTGGCCTCCCGGACGGCGTCCAGGTCGATCCCGATGCTGCGCAGGGCGTCGGAGTCGAGGACGTCGCCCCCCGCGCGGTTGACGCGGGCGATCCGGGCCCGCAGGTCCTCCGGGTCGAGCCCGTGCTCGCGCAGCGCGCGTCCCGTGGCGTTCTCGGCGCCCGCCAGGGTGAGCAGGACGTGCTCGGTGCCGATGTGGCGGTCGCTCAGGGCGCGGGCCTCGGCCTGGGCGCCGGTGACCGCCTGCCGCGCGTCCGCGGTGAAACGCTCGAACATCTCCCTACTGCTCCTTTTTGAGAATACGGCGGCCTGAGCCGTGCTTCTTGTGGACGGCCTGCCTGCTCACGCCGAGGCAGACGGCGATCTCCTGCCAGGACCAGCCCTGGTCGCGGGCGCTGGCGACCTGGAGGGCCTCCAGCCGCTCGGCCAGCTCGCGCAGCGCGCGCACGGCCCGCAGCCCCACCGCGGGATCCCGGCTGCTCGCCTCCTGGGCGAGCGTCACTCCATCGCTCATGGCTGTCAATGTAGGTTGACATTCGAGGCGTGTCAACCAACGTTGACATCGGCGGGGGTGTCAGCGCACGGCCAGCAGCGTGGTGAGCAGGTCGTCCAGGCTGACCAGGCCGGCGACGCGGCCGTCCGGCGCGACGGCGAGGCCGAGGTGGCTGTGGCCGGCCTTCAGGGTGGCGACGGCCTCGCCGACGGGGGTGCCGACCGGCATCGCCGGGACGGGGTGCGCCAGGTCCCGGGCGGGGGTGGTGCGGCCCCGCGCGCGGGCCACGAAGGCGTCCCGGACGTGCACCATGCGGGCCTGTCCCGGCCGCCCGGCGCCGCGCAGCATGAGCCGGGTGTGGCCGGTGCGGGCGGCCACGTCGATGACCTCCTGCGGGGTCGCGTCCGGAGCGACCGACACGATGTCGGAGACCGGCACGACGAGGCCGGACAGCGGGGCGCGCGGCGCGTCCAGCGCGGCGGTGATCAGCGTCAGCTCGCCCTGCTCGATCAGCCCCAGCCGCCGCGACTCCTGGGCGATGCTGCGCAGCTGCTCGGGGGTGCGCGACACCTCCCGCGAGTCGGCGGGGCGGATGCCCACCAGCCGCAGCAGCAGGTTCGTCGTGCCGTTCAGCGCGGCCAGCACGGGGCGGGCGGCGGTGGCGAACGCGCGGAACGGCAGCCCCAGCACGCTCGCGGAGCGCTCCGGGTCGGCGATCGCCCACGACTTCGGCGCCATCTCGCCGACGACCATGTGCAGGAACGTCACGAGCGCGAGGGCCAGCACGAACGCGACCGCGTGCGCCGCGCCCTCCGGCAGGCCGGCGGCGTGGAACAGCGGCGTGAGGGCACCCGCGAACACCGGTTCGGACACCAGGCCGAGCCCGAGCGAGCACATCGTGATGCCGAGCTGCGCCCCGGCGAGGGTCAGCGACAGCTCGTCGATCCCCGCGACGGCCGCGCCGGCGCCCCGCCCGCCGCGCGCGGCCGACCGCTCCAGCCGCGGCCGCCGCGCCGCCACCAGCGCGAACTCGGTGGCCACGAAGAACCCGTTGCCCGCCAGCAGCGCCAGCGTGACCGGAGCGCCCAGCGCGAGGTTCATCGGCCCTCCTCCACGGTGCGGATGCGGATCAGCTCCGGCACGTGCCGGTGGATCGTCAGGACCTCCACCACGGCGGTGCGGGCGGGCTCGTCCAGCGTGGTCGGCGCCAGCTCCACCCGGACGACGTCGCCCGGCCGCGCGACCCGGCCGAGCCGCTTCATCAGCAGCCCCGCGACGGTCTCGTAGTCGCCCTCCGGCAGCGCGATGCCCGTCTCGTGGGCGACCTCGTCCATCCGCAGTCCCGCGTCGGTCGTCCACCACTCGCCGCTGCGGATCGCGAGCTCCTCGCCCGGCTCGTTCTCGTCGGCGATCTCCCCGACCAGCTCCTCGGCGACGTCCTCCCAGGTGAGGATGCCGGCGAAGCCCCCGTACTCGTCCACCACGCAGGCGATGGGCACGCCCGCGCCCTGCAGCCGCAGCACCACCTCCGGCAGCGGCAGCGACGACGGCAGCAGCAGCGGCGGCCGGGCGATCGCGCCGACCTCGGTGCGCTCCGCCGCGCCCGGACCGAGCGCGACCAGCTCCTCCAGCCCGACGATCCCCACCACGTCGTCGACCCCCTCGCCGAGGACGGGGTAGCGGGTGTGCCCGCTCGCCGCGATCACGTCGCTCATCTCGGCGGCGCGCGCGGAGGCCGGTACGGTCACCACGTCGACCCGGGGCACCATGACCTCCTCGGCGTCCCGCTCGGAGAACACCAGGGCCCGCTCCAGCAGGTCGGCGTGGCCCGCCTGAAACTGCTCCCCGGACTCGCCGATCATGTGCCCCAGCTCCTCCAGCGTCGCGCCGTGCCGCAGCTCCTCCACCGGCTCGATGCCCACCGCGCGGACGAGCCGGTTCGCGGACACGTCGAACAGCTTGATCAGCGGGCCCGCCACGGCCAGGTAGACCAGGGTGGACCCGGCCAGCGCGCGGGCCAGCGGCTCCGCCCTCGCCAGCGCCAGGTTCTTGGGGAACAGCTCGCCCAGCACCATCTGGATCACGGTGGCGAGGACGAACCCGAGCGCGACCGCCACCCCGCCGGACGCCGCCTCCGGGACCCCGGCCGCGTGCAGCGCCGGGGCGATCAGGTCGGCCAGCGCGGGCTTGGCGATGAAGCCCACGACCAGCGCGGTGACCGTGATGCCGAGCTGCGCGCCCGACAGCATGAACGACAGCCGCCCCATCACCTGCACCGCGCGCCCCGCGGCCCGGTCGCCCTCCGCCGCCCGCTGGTCGAGCGCCGGGCGGTCCGCGGTGACGAACGCGAACTCCTGCGCCACGAAGTAGCCGGTCGCGGCGGTCAGCACGAGGACGGCCAGCAGTCCGAGCGCGGCGTTCACCCGGGGTTCCTCCTCATGCGCGGCGGCTTCGAGATCACTTCTACCCCCGCCCGGGCCGACCCTCCCCGAGGCTTGGGACGGTTATCGACCGCTCTGTGTGGAATGAACCACATTGCAGGCGAAGAGGCCGGGGCCACGACCGCGAGGGGGCGCCCATGCCGAGACCGTTCGCGTCGTCCGCGGATCTGGGCGACAAGACGCAGACGCTGGAGGTCCTCGCCGACGGGGTGTACGCGCTCACCGCCGAGGGGGACCCGAACGTCGGGGCCGTGGAGGGCGAGGACTTCCTCGTCTGCTTCGAGGCCCTCGCCACGCCCGCCGCCGCACGCGACTGGCTCGCCGTCCTGCGCGAGCACACCGACAAGCCCATCCGCTACCTGGTCCTGTCGCACTACCACGCCGTCCGGACCTTGGGCGCGAGCGCGTTCGGCGCCCCGGTGGTCGTCGCGCACGACCTGACCCGGGCGCTGATCGCCGAGCGCGGCAAGCAGGACTGGGAGTCCGAGTACGGCCGGATGCCCCGGCTGTTCAAGGACCCGGACGGCATACCGGGGCTCACCTGGCCGAGCGCGACCTTCTCCGGCACCCTCACCATCGACCTCGGCGGCGACCGCGGCGACCTCGACCTGGCCTACTGCGGGCGCGGGCACACCGAGGGCGACATCGTGGCGTGGCTGCCCCGGCACCGGATCCTGTTCGCCGGCGACCTCGTGGAGACGCAGGCCGCGCTCTACACCGGCGACGCGTTCCACCGCGAGTGGGCGTCCGGCACGCTCGACCACGTCGACTCCTTCGGGGCCGAGATCCTCGTCGGCGGCCGGGGCGCGGTCGCGCACGGCCGGGACGCCGCCCGCGCCGCCGTCGGGCAGACCCGCGACTTCCTGACCACGATGATCGACGAGGTCGGGCGGGTCCGGCGCGACGGCGGGACGCTCAGGGACGCCTTCGCCGCCGTGCACGCGGCGCTCGCCCCCGCCTACGGCCGCTGGCCGATCTTCGAGCACTGCCTGCCGTTCGACGTGTCCCGCCTCTGGGACGAGCTGGACGGCGTCGAGCGCCCCCGGATCTGGACGGCCGAACGCGACCGGGAGGTCTGGGCGGAGCTCCAGGACTAGCCGGTACGGGAGGAGTGGTGCCCGAGACAGCAGGAGATGTCCGGATCTCGTGACAACCCGGGGAGGGCCGGGTCCCGCGTGGCAGGCTCGGAACCGCCCGCGGGCACGGGGTTCCAGACGCGGAGGGAGTGACGATGACCGAGCGGTACCGCCCCCGTCCGGTGTTCGATCCGGGCATCGCCGGCGAGGAGCGCGCGCTGCTGGCCGCCGCGCCCGAGCGGCTCGTCCCGGCCTGCATGCCCGCGCCGCCGCCCCCGCGGCTGCGCACCGCCACGGTCGCGGCGCGGCTGGTGTGGATCCCGGCGTTCGCGCTCTTCTACGGCGTGCTGCCCGGCGGATGGCTGCGCGTGTGCTTCGTCGCCTCGCTGGACGACGACGAACTGGTGGGCGGCGCGGTGCGCTGGGGGAGGCTGCCCGTGCTCGCGATGATGCTCACCCCGGCGCTGCAGGTCCTCCTGCTGCTGCTCGGCCAGGTGGAGGCCGCCGTCGTCCTCGCCGCCGCGAGCTTCGCCGGCTGGGTCGCCGGGGCGCTGCGGCACGTCCGGGAGCCGGCCGCCGCCCGCGCGGCGCGCGAGCACCACGGCCGCTACCTGCTGCCCGCCGACTTCGACGGGCCCGCCTCCGGCCTGCTCGTCGGCGCCCAGCGCGCCGTGGACGGCGTCCTCGGCTCGCAGGCCCACGTCGCCGGGCTGCTCGACGACATCAACAACGCGGTCGTCCTGCCCCGGCAGGAATGGGCGATCGCCGGCGCCCTCGCCGAGCACACGCGGCTCCGCCGGGAGCGCCGCGCCCAGCAGCCCGACCGGCTCTCGCCGCGCGTCCGGGCCCTGCTGGAGCCGCAGGACCGCGCCCTGGCGCTGTCGGTCCGCTCGGTCACCGGGCGGATCGAGGCGCTGGAGGCGTACGCGCGCCGGGCGGGCGAGGCCGACGACGCCTACCACGAGTCCAGGGTCCTTCAGGGACTGCCCGAGCAGAACGCCCGCTACCGGGACCTGCTGGCGAGCACGGTCGGGGACGAGATGGCGGGGGAGCAGATCCGCGGGATGGCCGAGGACGCCCACCGGGCCGAGCTGGCGCTGCGCGAGCGCGTCGCCGGCGCCGTGCGGGCCGGGCACGAGCTGGGCGCGCCGCTCGGATGACGCCGGGCCCCGGGCCGCACGCGGTCCCGCCCGCTTCCCCGGGGCGCGGTCCGCGCCCCGGCCGGTCAGTTCTCGGCCAGCACGATGACGCGGTCGTCGGCTGACAGGGTCAGCGGCGCCGTCTTGTCCGGGTTCAGCACCACCCCGTAGCCGGGCGGCTCGTGGAACCGCTCCGTCAGCCGGTAGCCGAGCGCGACCTCGCCGCGCCGCCGCGCCGCCTCGATGAGCGTCGCGAAGTCGGCCTCGGCGCCGGGGTCCAGGTAGTCGCAGGCCGGCTTGAGGTAGATCTCCGAGCCCGCCGGGTCGAGCAGGTCGGCGAACACCTCGTACAGGTGCCGGTTCTCGCTCAGCTGGGTCAGCATCAGGCTGATCAGCTTCTCGCTGACCACGAAGTCGTCGGCCTTGGTGACCTGCGCGATCTCCCGGTTGGCGTCGTCGTTGATCTCGCTGACGATGGCGAAGGGGTCACCGATCTTGTCCTCGATGTCGCGCAGGTGCAGCAGCGTGACGAGGGTGCGGGCGTCGGCGTGCTCCCGCTCGTGGCGGGCGTCCGACAGCACGATGACCTTCTGGAAGGAGCCGAGGTCGAGGGACTCCAGCGCGGGCCGCTCGGTCGGCTCCGCCCGGATGAAGTCGATCTTGAGGTTGGCGTGCTCGCGCAGGGCCCCGGTCGGGTCCTCGCGCGGCGCCGCCACCACGAGCGCCGACTCCGGGGCGAGGAACTCGTCCAGCAGCTCGATGATCTTCGGGGCGCGGTGGTTCCAGCCGAGCATCAGCGTGCGCTCGGGCACCGGGGGGCGCGGGGTCGCCGTGGTGATCGCCGCCTCCCGGACGGGCGGCGCGGGCCCGGTGGCGAGCCGGATCAGCAGGTCGTCCTCCGCCAGGAGGATGATCTCGTCGTCGGCGCGGATCACGGTGTCCATCGGCGGGTTCAGCAGGACGGCCCCGTCCGCCCGCCGCAGCCCGGACGGGACGCCGAGGTCGTAGGCCGACAGCGACTCCCCGAACGTCATGCCCTCGAGGGCCGGCTCGGTGCGCATGTAGAACTCGTGCCCGGCGAAGTCCAGCAGCTCGGTGCAGACCTGCGACAGGCCGGACTGGCGGTGCGACTGCACGATCAGCCGGATCGCCACGTCGTCGGCGTCGATGACGTGCGCGGCGGGGCCGCCCGCGAGCCGGGCGGCGGGCAGGTTGGCCGAGTCGTGCACGGCGGCGACCACGTGCGGGCGGTGCCGCCCCCAGGGGCGGGCTCCGAGCGACAGCAGCACCTTGATGACGCGGGCGTCGGCGTCGTCGACCTGGGGGGTGACCACCATGATCGACCGCGCGGTGCCCGGGCTGACCAGCTCCACGTCCGCGACCTTCAGCGGGTCGCCGGTGCGGCACACGATCCGGGTGCGGCCGAGGTCGCCGACCCGGGCGCGGATGGCGTCCTCCATCTCGACCTTGTCGCGGTCGGCGAGGATCGCGACGCACGACCTGCGCCGGCTCTGGTTGGCCTCGACCAGCTCCGCCACCACGGTGAAGACCTGCTCGGACCAGCCGAGCAGCACCGTGTGGTCGTGCTCGACGATCCGCGACCGGCCCTTGCGCAGCTCGGTGATCTTGGATTCCAGGCCGGTGGTGAGCACACCGATCAGCGAGCTGACGATGAAGATCCCGCCGATGGTCGAGACCAGCATCAGGCCGAGGAAGGGCGCGGTGCCCGCGTCGTCCCCCATCGTGCCCGGATCGAGCGTGCGCAGGAGGCTGCGCCAGACCATGCCGGGCCAGTGCCCGTGGGAGTCGCTGTCGCCCGGCGCGATCAGCACCGCCGCGGTCGCCACCACGAGCACCAGCGCCACGGACGCGAGCCCGAGCCAGCCGATGAGCGCGGGCGTCCCCTTCGACATCGTCCGGTCGAACCAGTACCGGACCCTGTCCCGTCGCGTCACGCGTGTCAACGGGCCGCCCCCTCCGCCGTCGCCCCGGGCGCCAGCCTATTGTGTTGTCTTGCACCATTCCTGGCATTCTCTCCCTCAATGAGGGGAGAATTGGCCCGATGCGCACGCGACGGGGCCGGGGCGTCGACAAATCCACCCCGGCCCCGCCGTGCGCGCCGGAACGCCGCCGGCCGCGCTGCGGCCGCTAGTGCGCCGCTTCGTACTGCTCGATCACATTGGCGGGGATACGGCCCCGCTCATTGACCTTGATACCGCTGTTCTTCGCCCACTCGCGAATCTCCGCGGAGCGCTCGCGGCTGCCCGCCGTGCGCGTCCCGCGGCCGCCCCGGACGGGGGCCTTGCGCGCCTTGCGGGCGCCGGCCACGAACGGCTCCAGGCCGCTGCGGAGCTTGGCGGCGTTCTTCTTGCTCAGGTCGATCTCATAAGACGTCCCGTCGAGGGAAAAGCTGACGGTCTCGTCAGCCTCTCCGCCGTCGATGTCGTCCACGAGAAGGACTTCGACCTTCTGTGCCATGCGGGGACTCCCTCTAGCTATGCGTCCGGCTTGGCGTCCGGATGTGCCTCGATGAATGCAGCATAGACCTCATCCGATATCTTGCCACGTTCGGAGACTTCGATGTCCTCTCGCAATGCCCACGCGCGGACATCGCCGTTCGTGTAGCCCTTGATCTTCGCCGTGCGGGACTTGCGCCCCTTCCCGGCGGGCTTCACCTCGGCGGCGTTCTCGATGAAGGGCGCGAGGGCGTCCAGCATCTCGTTGAGCCGCTTGTAGTTGTCATCGCTCAAGTCGATCGTGAACGTGCGCTCCAGGACTTCGAAGTCCCGCTTTGCGACATCGGCTCCTTCGGAGCCGTCGATGTCGTCCACCCGAATGACCTTCTCGGCCATGTGTTCTGTGTCTTCCTTCCCCTCGCCGACGCGGCGACCTTGACCGTAGCGGATTCCGGGGCCGGTCATGGCGGCGGGACGCGCCGGGCGAGGCGGCGGACGGGCGCCAAGTTCCGGTCAAACATCGCATGGTGCGCGCATCCCGGGGTAGCCGCCACAAGACGTGTGCGATCACCAGCGTCGAGTCACCACCCGAGGGAGCTGCACCATGGCCGACCCCACTGGCCGCGACGACCGGAAACAGGAGCAACTGGGCCATCGGCGGGTGAGCCCGGAAGGGGCCCGGCTCACCACCGACCAGGGGGTCCGGGTCGATGACACCGACAACTCGCTCAGCGCGGGCGAGCGCGGTCCATCGCTGATGGAGGACTTCCATCTGCGCGAGAAGATCACCCATTTCGACCATGAGCGGATTCCCGAGCGGGTCGTGCACGCGCGGGGCTCGGGCGCCTACGGCCATTTCACGCTGCACGAGTCCCTCGCCGAGTACACCACGGCCGAATTCCTGTGCGACACGTCGCTGACGACGCCGGTGTTCGTGCGCTTCTCCACCGTCGCGGGGTCCCGCGGGTCCGCCGACACCGTCCGGGACGTCCGCGGCTTCGCCACGAAGTTCTACACGCGGCAGGGCAATTTCGACCTCGTCGGCAACAACATGCCGGTCTTCTTCATCCAGGACGGCATCAAGTTCCCCGACTTCGTGCACGCGGTGAAGCCCGAGCCGGCGAGCGAGATCCCGCAGGCGTCCTCGGCCCACGACACCCTCTGGGACTTCGTGCAGCTCCAGCCCGAGACCATGCACATGATGATGTGGCTCATGTCGGACCGGGCGCTGCCGCGCAGTTACGCGATGATGGAGGGCTTCGGCGTCCACACTTTCCGGCTCGTGAACGGCCAGGGCCGCGGGACGTTCGTGAAGTTCCACTGGAAGCCCAAGCTCGGCACCCACTCGCTCGCTTGGGACGAGACCCAGAAGATCGCCGGGAAGAACCCGGACTTCAACCGGGCCGACCTGTGGGAGCGGATCGAGGCGGGCGCCTTTCCGGAGTACGAGTTCGGCGTCCAACTCGTCCCGGAAGAGGACGAGCACGCGTTCGACTTCGACCTGCTCGACCCGACGAAGATCATTCCGGAGGAGGAGGTGCCGGTGCGGCCGGTCGGCACGCTCGTGCTCGACCGCAATCCCGACAACTTCTTCGCCGAGACCGAGCAGGTCGCGTTCCATCTCGGCAACGTCGTCCCCGGCATCGACTTCACCAACGACCCGCTGCTGCAGGCGCGGCTGTTCTCCTACCTGGACACGCAGCTGATCCGGCTCGGCGGGCCCAACTTCCCGCAGCTCCCCGTGAACCGGCCGGTCGCGCCGGTGCGCAACCACCACCGCGACGGCTACCACCAGACGGACATCCACCAGGGGCGGGCGAGCTACCACAAGAACTCGCTGTCGGGGGGCTGCCCCGCGGTCGGCGGCGAGGGCTCCTACACCCACTACCAGGAGCGGGTGGACGGCGCCAAGATCCGCAAGCGGAGCGAGAGCTTCGCCGACCACTACTCCCAGGCGAGGCTGTTCTGGAACAGCATGTCCGACTGGGAGAAGGAGCACATCGTCGGCGCGTTCCGGTTCGAGCTCGGCAAGTGCGACCACCGGCACATCCGGGAGGGCGTCATCGGGCATCTCAACCACGTCGACCACTCCCTCGCCGTCCAGGTCGCCGAGGGCGTCGGGGTGGAGCCGCCGAAGGAGCCGGACGCCGCGGCCCACGTCCGCACGTCGCCCGCGCTGAGCCAGGCGAACGCGCGCGCCGACTCCGTGCAGGGCCGCAAGATCGCGGTGCTGGCGGCGGACGGCGTCGACTCGGCGGCCGTCGCCGCGGTCGGGGACGCGCTCACCGAGGCCGGGGCGGTGGTCGAGATCCTCGCCGCGAAGGACGGCTTCGTCCAGGCGGCCAACGGCGGCCAGGTCGAGGTGACCCGCGCCATGCCGACCGTCGCGTCCGTCCTCTACGACGCGGTGCTCGTCCCGGGCGGCGAGCAGAGCGCGCGGACGCTCGCCCAGGACGGCGACGCCGTCCACTTCGTCGCCGAGGCGTTCGTGCACTGCAAGCCGATCGGCGCGCTGGACGCGGGCATCGGCCTGCTGGAGCGCGCCGGGATCGACAGCGTGCGGTTGTCGGACGGCGACACCGTCGACGACGCCAGCGTCGTCACCGGGCGGGGGCCTGGCGGCGACTTCGCCGCCAGGCTGATCGAGGCGGTCGCGGCGCACCGGCACTGGATTCGCAAGAAGGCGCACGTGCCGGCCTGATCCGGCGGCCGGGACCGTCCTCCCGCTCGCGGGCGGTGCGGATCGGGGACCGGGGTCCGGCGCGGCGGCCCGCGCGAGCCGCCGCGCCGGACCCCGCCGCACTGGCCGCATTCCGCCAATTAATTGTGGGCAACGTCACAGCGGCGCGCGTAGTCCGGCTCAATTGAATTCTCATCTGAAAATATACCTTGTGCGAATGCGCTGGGAATTCGCGCGCTGGTCGGGCGGAAACGGGCCGCTTTCGCTCCGCGCGGGGGCCGGTGACGTGCGGGGTCCGGGCCGCCCGCCGCCCGGCCGCCTCCTGCAAGCGGGCGCTGACATGCGGTTTCCGGGGCGGGAGCGCCTCGCGCGGAGCGCGGCCGGCCGGTGCCGGTTGCCGGACCGGGCAGCCCGGCGCGGCCCGGACTGCCCGGGGGTGCAGTTCAGCATCCCGCATTTCTGTAGCAAGATAACGGCCGTCCGGTCGTATTGTCCGCCCTTCCCGAGGATCGCCGGCGCCGTTTTCGGCGCGGATCCGCGAGCGCGGGCCGGAGAAATGGAGGAAACGCGCGTGGCCGCGTCCGTCATCAACCGATTCCGTGCCCCGGCCGCCGGCGCGCTCGATCCCCGTGATCCCCCCTGGAGCGGGCACCCGCTCGACCGCGTGCCGGGGACGCCGCCGTTCCCCGGCACGGCCCGGATCCCGGGCGGGCGCGCCCGGCACTGACGGGCCCCGCCGGAGCGCCGGCACGGCCCGAGACCCCCCGCAGCAGAGGAGTTGGCACGTGGACGAAGGAGTGTTCGGCAGGGCGGCCCAGGAACGGGCGATCGCCGAGGTCGAGGCGGAGATGGCGCGGCTGTGCGAGCTGCTCGCCGAGGGCATGGCGATGGGGGTGGACGAGGGGCGCGAGATGGTCGGGGGCGCCATGTCGGAGTTCCTCGTGGAGTTCTTCGACCTCGTCCGGGCCGAGGGCCCGCGGCCGGGCGTGAAGAGCGTGGTCACGCTGCCTCTGCTGGTGCACGGGGCCGAGACCGGCGAGCCGGGCCCCGGCAGGCCCGTCGCCGTGCTGCACCTGCTCTGGTGGGCGTCGGCCCGCTACCTCGACGGACTCCCGGAGGCCGCCGGCGCGCCGTCCGCCGCCACCGGCGGGAAGGTGCTCACCGCGCTGGCCGTCGGCGGCCAGCTGCCCGGCAGGCTCATCGCCGGCCTGCCCGTCGGCGGCCCCGTCCGCGCCGCGCTCGCGGACGAGCTCTCGCGCGCCTGGGTGGACGCCGTGGACGGGCGGCTCCGCCGCCTCACCGAGCGGGCGTCGAACGCGACCCTCGCCTCCGTGCTGCGCGGTTACGAGGGCGGGACGGGCGCGCCCTACGCCATGGCCGCGGCCTCGGCGGCGCGGCTCGCCGGGGCGGACGGCCGCCGGACCGCGGGCTGGCGGGCGTACGGGCGCGCCCTCGGCGTGCTGCGCCGGCTCGCCGACGACCAGCGCGACCTCGTCACCGGGCGGTACGAGGACCTGGCCGCCGGCACCGCCACGTTCCCGCTCGTCCACCTGCTCACCGAACTGCCCCCCGCGCGGCGCCGCGAGGCGCTCGCCCTGCACGCCTCCGCCCGCCACTCGGCGTCCGCGCGCGCCGAACTGGCGGCCTGGATGCTCGACGAGGAGATCGCCGAGTCCTGCGCCGCCGCCGTCGCACCCCTGATCGACCGCGCCCACGGCCTGCTCGACATGCTCGGCGGCGATCCCGGCTGCGTCCGGGAGCTGCACCGGCTGGTCGACGGGACCGTCGGCCGCCTGCCCGGGCTCCGGCTGGCCGTGGCCTAGGGGGAGGACCGTCGATGACCGTCTCCGGCGGACTCCCGGAAGTCCTCACCGCGCACTGCCCGCGGGTCGCCGCGGCGATCCGGGAGGCACTGCACGGCCACCCCGCCTACCAGCCGATCAGGCGGGCGGCGGGCCCGATGTTCGGCGGGCGCCGGGAGACCTGCGCCCGGCTCCTCGGCCTCGTCCTGCGCCGGTCCCCCCTTCCCGACGACGACCGGGGGCGCTTCCGCGACCTCGGCGTCCTCGCGGCCCGGCAGGCGGTCCCGCTGCCGGTGCTGTCGGAGGCGTGGGACCTCGCGCTCTCCGCCGCGGCGCGGAGCTGCTGGACGGTCGCGCCGCCCGGCTGCTTCGCCGAGATGGCCGAGCTGACCGCGCACGCGGCCCGGCTCGCCGACGGCGCGCGGGAGGCCTGCATCCAGGGCTACGCGGAGGCGCCCCGCGAGGGAGCGCGGTCGCGGCCGCTGCGCCGGCTGCTCGCCGAGACCCTGATCGACGGGGCTCCCGCCGGTGTCATCGCCGACGCGGCCGGCGTCCGCCTGGCTCCCGCCTACCTCGTCCTGCGGTGCGAGGCCCCCGCGCTCGCGGCGGAGGACTGGGAGCGGGAGAGCGAGCGCCTGGAGGCGTGGGAGGGCGTCCTGTACTCGGGCGGCCCGGAGGGGCTCACCGTGCTGTTCCCCGCGGCCGAGCCGCTGCGCGCGGAGAACCTGGCCGCCGAGTTCACCGCGGGCCTGGCCGCCCGCTCGCGCGGCCCGGTGCACGCCGCCGAGTCCTTCCGGCGCGGCATCGCCGAGATCCCGGCCGCGCTGGAGGAGGCGTCCCGGGTCCTGACGATCGCCAAGGCGATCCCCGACGCCGAGGACCGCCCCTACCGGGCCGACGAGCTGCTGGTCGAGCTGGCGATCCTCGGGCAGCCCGCCATCCGCGGCCGGCTCTCCGCCGTGCTGTCCCCGCTCGACGCCGGCACGGACCTGCGGCGGACGCTGGAGGTGCTGCTCGCCTGCAACCTCGACCGCGAGCGCGCCGCGCGGGAGCTGTGGATCCACCGCCGCACCCTGCACTACCGGTTGGACCGCATCCGGGACCTGTCCGGCGTCGACCCCAGCTCCGCGCGCGGCATCCAGCTGTTCCGCGCCGCTCTCACCTCGGCGCGGCTGACGTGCCTGGAGCGCGACGGCCGCCGCGCGGAGGACGCCTCCCTGCCCCCGCCGCTGAGCGCCTGAACGGGGCGCTCCCCGGGCCGGCCGCCGAGGAGCACGGCGCCGGCCCGGTCCTGACGGCGGTCAGGCCAGGCCCATCTCCCGCCTGACCGCCTCGAACTCCACCGCCATCGCGTCCGAGAGCGCCTGCGCGCCCGACAGCGGCCGGACCATGACGCAGAACTCGTCGATGAGCCCGTCGTCGTCGTGGTGCAGGAAGTCGCAGCCGTGCACCTCGCGGTCGCCGACGCGCGCCTTGAAGACCAGCGCGTGGTCGCGGCCGCCGCCGATCTCGCGGACGTAGCGGAAGTCGGCGAAGACCCGGGTCACCGCCCGCAGGATCGCGGTGACCGCCGCCCGCCCCTCGTACGGCGCGAACGCCACCGGGCTGAGGAACGTCACGTCCTCGGCCAGCAGCGCCGGGAGGGCGTCCAGGTCGCCCTTCTCGACGGCCGAGCGGAACGGGTGCATCGGGTCCACCTCCAGAGCCCCGGTCATCGGCACGCCCGGGGACGTGCCGAAAGCCTAGGGCCGGCCCCCCGGTCCGCGATCACCGACCGGCCGGTGTCACGTGCCCGGCTGCAGCAGCACCTTGATGGCGCCGTCCCGCTTCTTCTGGAACATCTCGTACGCCTCGGGCGCCTTCTCCAGCGGCCAGCGGTGCGTCGCGAGGTCCATCACGCCGAGCGGGTCGGCGTCGTCGGCCACGAGCGGCATCAGCTCGTCGATCCAGCGCTTGACGTGCGCCTGGCCCATCCGGACGGTGATGCCCTTGTCGAACATCTGCAGCATCGGCAGCGGGTCGGTCATGCCGCCGTACACCCCGCTGAGGGAGATCGTCCCGCCCCGCCGCACGGTGTCGATGGCGGTGGTGAGCGCGGCGAGCCGGTCCACGCCGACGCGGGACATCAGCGGCGCGGCGGAGTTGCCCGGCATGAGCCCGGTGAGGGTCTGCGCGAGCTTGGCGCCGGGGGAGCCGTGCGCCTCCATCCCCACCGCGTCGATCACCGAGTCGGTGCCGCGCCCCCCGGTGAGCTGCCGGACCGCGTCCGCGACGTCGTCGGCGTCGGAGGCGTCGATCACCTCGACGCCGTGCCGGCGCGCCATCTCCAGCCGCTCCGGCACGAGGTCGACCCCGATCACCCGGTGGCCGAGATGGCGGGCGATCCGGGCCGACATCTGCCCGATCGGGCCGAGCCCGAGCACGGTGACCGAACCGCCTTCGGGGATCTCGGCCCAGGCGACGGCCTGCCAGGAGGTGGGCAGGACGTCCGAGAGGTAGAGGAACCGCTCGTCCGGCGGGCCGTCCGGCACCTTGATCGGCCCGAACTGGGCCTGCGGCACCCGCAGGTACTCGGCCTGCCCGCCCGGCACCTGCCCGTACAGGCGGGTGTAGCCGAACAGCGCCGCGCCCATGCCCTGCTCGCGGACCTGCGTCGTCTCGCACTGGGCGTACAGCTCCAGGCCGCACATGTGGCAGTGCCCGCACGAGATGTTGAACGGGATGACCACACGGTCGCCGGGCTTGACGTGGGTGACGTCCGGGCCGGTCTCCTCGACGACGCCGATCGGCTCGTGGCCGAGCACGTCGCCCTCGTTCATGAACGGCCCGAGCACCTCGTACAGGTGCAGGTCCGACCCGCACACGCCGGTCGAGGTGACCCTGATGACCGCGTCGTTCGGCTCCTTGATCTGGGGGTCGGGGACGTCGTCGACGCGGACGTCGCGCTTGCCGTGCCAGGTGACAGCCTTCATCGTGCTCCTCCGGTGGGACGGGGCTCCGTCCCAGGCGGCCCTACCCGCGCGACCGGGGCGAAACGTCCGGGGCGCGGCCCTCAGGGGCAGCGGTGGGCCCGTGCCGCGGCGCGCACCGCCGCCCTCCTGGTCGCCCACAGGTAGGGCACGCCGGGCGGGTACGCCTCCGGCCCGGGTTCCGGGCGCAGCCGGAACCCGCGCGCGTCGTAGGCCTCCCAGCCCGTCCGGCGGCCGCGCAGGTTCAGGACGTGCGTCACGGTCCCGGCGGCGTGCCCGTGGTGCCGCAGATGCCAGCGGTGGGCGTCCCGGTCGGCGGTCGTGAACTGGTGCAGCCGCCAGCCGGGCCCGACGTGGTGCGCCAGGTCGAGCGTGACGAGCGGCTCGTCGCCGGCGGGGCGCCTCGTCCGGGCCTGGGCGGGGACGCGGTCCCCGGGGCCGGCGCGGGCGGGCCGGCGGCCGGAGTCGCGGACGAGCCGGGCGAGCTCGCGCGCGGCCTCGGCCAGAGCGCGCGCCGCCTCCGCGAGCCGCTGCTCCTCCGCGGGCGGCGGCCAGCTCGCGCCGGTCTCGCGGCGCGCCCGCGCCGCCCTCCTGCGCGCGCCGTCCAGCCGGTCGAGGGCGCGGGCGGCCTCGTCCCGCGCGGCCGCGACACCGGCCCGGCTGTCGAAGTCCTGCGTCCGCATGGGCTCCGCGGGCTCGCGGGCCCGCGGGGGCGTCCGGTCCTTCCGCATCGGGGGGAGCTCCTTCGCATGTGCTTTCCGAGCGCACTTCCCCGAGTTCCCGGCTTCATCCCTCGTACGGTCCGGGGGCGCCGCGCCCGCGGCCGGCGCCGAGGAGCCCCCGGACCGGGTGTCCGGCCTGGTGGGCGGGCGCCGGGGGCTGGTCGGGGCCCGGTCCGCGCGGCGTTTGAAACAGGACTGCGAGGCAAGTGGCCGGATGGGGTTAGGACGAGGGAGGGCAGGCCGGGATGACGACCGTCCAAGGGCGGCAGGACACCAGCGTCGCCGACGCGCTCGCACGGCACCGCAAGGGGACCAGGATCAGCCATGTGCTGGCGACGACCGACCACAAGATGGTCGGCTACCTCTACCTCGGGACGTCGTTCGCGATGTTCCTGGCCGCCGGCCTGATGGCCATGGTGATGCGGGCCGAGCTGCTGGAGCCGGGCAAGCAGGTGGTGAGCAACCACACCTACAACGAGATGTTCACCATCCACGGCACGATCATGATGCTGCTGTTCGCCACCCCGCTGTTCGCCGGGTTCGCCAACGTGCTCGTCCCGCTGCAGATCGGGGCGCCGGACGTGGCCTTCCCGCGGATGAACGCGCTCACCTACTACCTGTTCCTGTTCGGCGCGCTCATGGTGCTGGCCTCGTTCGTCATGCCGGGCGGCGCTCCCGGGTTCGGCTGGTTCGCCTACACGCCCCTGTCCACCCAGACGTACTCGCCCGGCCAGGGCGGCGACATGTGGACCATGGGACTGATCCTGTCGGGGTTCGGGACGATCCTGACCTCGGTGAACATGATCACCACGATCATCGCGATGCGCGCCCCGGGCATGGTGATGTTCCGGCTGCCGATCTTCACCTGGAACGTGCTGCTGACCAGCCTGATGGTGCTCATCGCCTTCCCGGTGCTGGCCGCGGCGCTGTTCGCGCTGGAGGCCGACCGCAGGATCGGCGCCCACATCTACGACCCCTCCAACGGCGGCGCGCTGCTCTGGCAGCACCTGTTCTGGTTCTTCGGCCATCCGGAGGTCTACATCGCGGCGCTGCCGTTCTTCGGGATCATCACCGAGATCCTCCCGGTGTTCAGCCGCAAGCCGCTGTTCGGCTACCTCGGCATGGTCGCCGCCACCATCGCGATCACCGGGCTGTCGATGACGGTCTGGGCGCACCACATGTTCGCCACCGGCGGCGTGCTGCTGCCCTTCTTCTCGATCACCTCCTTCATGATCGCCGTGCCGACCGGCCTGAAGTTCTTCAACTGGGTGGGGACGCTGTGGAAGGGGCAGTTGACCTTCGAGACCCCGATGCTGTTCGCGCTGGGGTTCCTGGTGACGTTCCTGTTCGGCGGCCTGACCGGGGTCATCCTGGCCTCGCCCCCCATGGACTTCCACCTCACCGACTCCTTCTTCGTCGTCGCCCACCTGCACTACGTCCTGTTCGGCACCGTGGTGTTCGCGATGTTCGGCGGGTTCTACTTCTGGTGGCCGAAGATGACCGGCCGGATGCTGAACGAGACCTGGGGGAAGATCCACTTCTGGACGCTCTTCGTCGGCTTCCACACCACCTTCCTCGTCCAGCACTGGCTGGGCGCCGAGGGCATGCCGCGCCGCTACGCCGACTATCCCGACCAGTTCGCGACCCTGAACCTCGTCTCGTCGATCGGCTCGTTCATCCTGGGGGCCTCGACGTTCGCGTTCCTGTGGAACGTGCTGTGGTCCTGGCGGCACGCCGAGCGCGTCCAGACCGACGACCCCTGGGGCGCGGGCGGCTCGCTGGAGTGGGCGACGTCCTGCCCGCCCCCGCGCCACAACTTCACGTCGATGCCGCGCATCCGGTCGTCGCGCCCCGCGTTCGACCTGCACTACCCGCCGAAGGAGCCGCCGCAGGAGGCGGAGCCGGCGCTGCCCCCGCCGTGACCGTCCGTCCGGCCGGCGCCGGTCACTCGCCCCGGCCGTCCTCCGCGGAGCCGTCGCGCAGGTCGCCCTGGCCGCCGCCGTGCGACTCGGCCTGGTAGTTGAGGTAGAAGCGGTTGACGCGGGTCCGGACCTGCGTGCGGGCGCGGTCGGGCGTCGGCAGCGGGATCAGGTGGTGCGGGTACGGCGCGACGAGCTCGCCGGGCTGCCGGGCCTCCATCACCGCCTCGGCGTCCTCGGACGGCTGCTCGTGCCGCTCCCGGAACCCCCCGTCCGGCGTCAGCGAGATGAGGCCGCTCTCCACGCCCTCCTCCCGCGTGCGCAGGTCGCGGCGCTGCAGGCTCAGGCACACCCGCCGGGCGATGGCGAAGGCCGCGAGCGGGAAGACGAAGAACCCGGCGCGGAAGAACCAGGTCGTCCAGAACAGCGGGATCTTGAAGGTCGCGGAGATGACGTCGTTGCCGCCGGCCGCCAGCATGTTGCCGTACCAGGCGACGGCGGCGGCGCCGATCGCGGTCCTGGTCGCGGCGTTGCGCGGCCGGTCCAGCAGGTGGTGCAGGCGTTCGTCGCCCGTGGCCCAGCGCTCCACGAACGGGTAGAGGCCGATGAGCGTGAAGAACAGCCCGGGCAGGACGACGGCGGGGAGCAGCACGTTCCAGGCGATGGTGTGCCCGAAGAGGTTCGTGGACAGGCGCGGCATGGTGCGCAGCGAGCCTTCGAGGAACCCGACGTACCAGTCGGGCTGGGAGCCGAACCCGACCTGGTCGGGCTCGTACGGGCCGTACAGCCAGACCGGGTTGATCTGGAAGAACGCCGCCAGCAGGGCCAGGACGCCGAAGGTGAAGAGGAAGTAGGCCGTGCTCTGCGCGGCGAAGTGCGGGAAGGTCGGCTCCCCGGTCACCGCCCGCTCCCGCCGGCCGCGGCCCGGGAAGATGGTGTGCGTCTGGTGCCACAGGATCATCAGGTGCGCGGTGACGAGGGCGATGAGGATGCCCGGGATCAGCAGGATGTGCACGGTGAACAGCCGCGGGATGAACTCCTCGGCGGAGGGGAACTGCCCCCCGAAGACCCACAGGGCCGCGTACGTCCCGATGACGGGGATGGAGAGCACGATGCCCTGGAAGATCCGCAGGCCGGTGCCCGACAGCAGGTCGTCCGGCAGCGAGTAGCCGGCGAACCCCTCCGCCATCGCCAGCGCGAACAGCGTCGTGCCGATCACCCAGTTGATCTCCCGCGGCTTGCGGAACGCGCCGGTGAAGAAGATCCGCATGAGGTGGACGACGATGGCCGCGACGAAGACGTTGGCCGCCCAGTGGTGGATCTGCCGCATCAGCAGCCCGCCGCGCACGTCGAACGACAGGTGCAGGGTGGAGGCGTAGGCCTCGCTCACCTTGACGCCCCTGAGCGGGGCGTAGGAGCCGTCGTAGACGATGTCCGTGCCGCTCGGCTTGAAGAACAGCGTCAGGTAGACGCCGGTCAACACGAGGATGACGAACGAGTAGAGCGCGATCTCGCCGAGCAGGAACGACCAGTGCTTGGGGAAGGCCTTCCGGATGTTCTTGTCCAGGAACTCGGTGGAGCCGAGCCGGTCGTTGACGCCCCAGAAGAGTTTCTGCACCCGCTCTGATTTGGCGCTTTCTCTCCCGTTTTGTACCGCCATAGAGCTCTCCCCGGCCCGGCCGTCGTGTCCCTGGGGCGGCTACCCGGGGCGGGTTGGGGCAAACGCTGCGCCGCGGCGGCCCCGGGGCCCTCAGGCGCTGGCCGCGTAGAGGACCTCTCGCATACCGGGTACGGTCTCCCGGTCAGCCCGCCAGACAAGGCGAAGACCCAGGTCGGGAACGTCGATCGCGAGCCGGGCGAGGGTCCCGGCCGCGAGCCGGTCGCGGACGGCGAACTCCGGGAGCAGGGCGATGCCGAGGCCCTGCTCCGCCCAGGACGCCATCACGGTCACGCTCCCCGCCCGGACGCGTTCGACGGCGTCGCCGAGGAGCCGCTCGCCGGCCATCCAGAACGAGCACGCCGGCACGTTGACCAGCAGCCTCTCACCGCGCAGATCGCCCGCGGCAAGGCGCCGCGCCCCGGCGAGCACGTGGTCCGGCGCGGCGACGAGCGCGAGCGGCACCGGCTCCAGGTCGAGGAAGTCCAGCGGTGCGGGCGGCGGCGTGAAACCG
This sequence comes from Actinomadura sp. NPDC000600, assembly GCF_040492135.1. Classification (NCBI taxonomy): domain Bacteria; kingdom Bacillati; phylum Actinomycetota; class Actinomycetes; order Streptosporangiales; family Thermomonosporaceae; genus Actinomadura; species Actinomadura sp. NPDC000600. Next base: position 1,015 of record NZ_JBEUPD010000033.1, on the reverse strand, counting down.
AGCCCGCCCACGTCGTCGCCGGCGTCCAGCAGCAGCGCCGCCTCCAGGTCCCCGGCGGCGACCGCGTCGAGGAGCTGGTCGCGGGCCGCGTCCGACCGGACGTCGACCCGCAGGCCCGGCCGCCGCTCGGCCAGCCTGGCCAGGACGCGGGGGACGTACGCGGCGGCGATCGACTCCAGCGCGCCGAGCCGCAGCACCGGCCGCTCCCCGGCCACGTCGCGGCGGGCCTCCTCGGCCTGCCGGAGCAGGCGCCGCGCCCAGCCGCGCAGCCGCTCGCCCTGCTCGGTCGGCCGCATGCCCTTCGGGCCGCGGTGGAACAGCGGCACGCCCAGCGACGCCTCCAGCGCGCGGATCTGCTCCGACACCGACGACGGCGCGAGGCCGAGCGCGTTCGCGGCGTCGGTGACGGTCCGGTGGGCGACGACGGCCTCGAACGTCCGCAGCTGGCGCAGTTCCATGCCGGTGCCAACCCGGGCCGCGCGTTCGGATATTCCGAACGCGGCGTGCGGCGCAGCCGGTGGAGCCGGGCGGCCCGGATTCCCAGACTGGGGCGCCATGACCTCGGTTCTCTCACCCGCACCGGCCGGCACGGCCCCCGGGCGGCGCGGCCCCGCCCTGCTGGGCATCTCGCTCGGCTACTTCATGGTGCTGCTCGACACGACCGTCCTGTCGGTGGCCGAACCCGACCTGGCCCGCTCCCTGCACGGCACGGTCGCCGGCCTGCAATGGGCCGTCACCGGCTACACCGTCGTGTTCGGCGCGCTCCTGCTGTCGGCCGGCGCCGTCGCCGACCGGTACGGCGCCCACCGCGTCTTCCGCGCGGGGATCGCGGCGTTCGGCGCCGGATCGCTGCTGTGCGCCGCCGCGCCGGACCTGTGGACGCTCGTCGCGCTGCGGGCGGTCCTCGGCGCCGCCGCCGCGGCCTGCGTGCCCGCGTCCATGGCGATGATCGCCCGCCTCTACCCCGCGCCCGCCGAGCGCGCCCGCGCCGTCGCGACCTGGGCGGCGACCAGCG
>NZ_JBEUPD010000032.1:0-103481 GCF_040492135.1 Actinomadura sp. NPDC000600 | reverse complement strand
TGTTTCTGCGACGTTTTAATGCGGGTGTGTCCCCCTCCCCGCCGCGCCCCCCCGCCGCTGTTTGGCGGGCCCCCCCCCCCGCCCCCGCGGGGGGCCCCCGCTCCCACAGGTGGTCATGCGAGAGGGCTCGTTCCGGCTGGGACGGCGTCTCAGATGCCGACCTCGGCCCAGACGACCTTTCCGCCGGTCACCGGGTCGGCGCCCCAGGAGTCGGCGAAGCGGTCGACGATGAACAGGCCGCGGTGCGACTCGTCCAGGGGGCCGGGGACGGTCAGGCGGGGCAGCTGGGCCGCGCGGTCGCGGACCTCTACACGGATCCGCTCGCTGCCGCGCAGCAGCCGCAGCTCCAGCGCCGTCCCGGCGTGCCGGACGGCGTTGGCCACGAGCTCGGCCACGATCGCCGTGACGAGCTCCTCGCGGTCCATCAGCGCCCAGGTGCGCATCGTGCGGGCCGCGAGTCGCCTCGCGTACTCGACCGCCTCGGTCTGGGGCGCCGCACGCAACGTGGTCTCGGTCATCGGGTCGGTCACTCCGCCCGCTCGCCGTTCTTCATCGTGTCCCTTCACCGCCCATCGGCCGAAGCCTCCTCCGCCGGGCCCTCGATGAGGAAGCGGTCGAGCCCGGTGGTGCGCAGCACGTTCTCGACGCGGCCGTAGGCCCCGGTGACGGTGAGCGTGGCGTTCTGCGCGCGCGCGTGCTTGTACGCGCGGACGAGGACGTTCAGGCCGGAGGAGTCACAGAAGTCGACCGCCGCGAGGTCGACGACGACCGACCGCTCGCCCGCGTCCACGAGCTCGGTCAGCCGAGCGCGCAGCTCGTCGGAGGAGTGCAGGTCTATAGAGCCGCGCGCGGCGATCGTCGCACGGCCTTCCTGTCGTGTCGTGTGCAAGGCAAGCCCCACGCCACCCCACCTTACCGATTGTTGGTCTCCATCATGACGCCCGCAGAACGATGAGGGCAACGTCGTCGTTCGACGGCTCCGGGCCGAAGTCGCGTACCGCGCGCTGGATGCGGGCCGCCACGGCTCCCGCGCTCAGCCCGGTGCAGCCGGCGAGCAGCTTCTCCAGGCCGTGCCCGTCGCCCAGGAGCCGGCTGCCGGAGCGCCGCTCGGTGACGCCGTCGGTCACGCAGAGCAGGACCTCTCCGCGGCGCAACTCGACGGTGTCGGTGTGGAACTCCACGCCGTCGAAGACGCCCAGCAGGGGCTGGGGCGAGGCGACCTCGCGCACGCCGCCCTCAGGGTCGAGCACCAGCGGGGGCGGGTGCCCCGCGCTCGTCAGTCTGATCGTCACGCCGTCGCGGCGCCGCCGGGCCGTGATCTCGCCGTGCAGCAGGGTGAGCAGCCGGCCGCGCTCGCCCTCGCCGAGGATGAGCCGGTTGAGCCGGGTCAGGACGGCCGGGACGGTCATGTCCTCGGCGGCGAGGATGCGCAGCGCGTGCCGGGCGAGGCCGGTGACGGCGGCTGCCTCGGGGCCGGTGCCGCACACGTCGCCGATGGCGAACCGCCAGCGGGACGCGGGGGCCGGTCCGCCGGGCCGGCGGCCGCTCTCGAAGACGTCGTAGAAGTCGCCGCCGACCTCGCTGCCCTCCCCCGCCGGCTCGTAGACCACCGCCACCTCCAGGCCGGGGATCTCCGGGATGCCGGGCGGCAGCAGGCTGCGCTGCAGCGCGCTGCTCATGGCGGTCTGGGCGGAGAACAGGCGCGCGTTGTCGACGGCGAGGGCCGCGCGGCGGCTCAGCTCCTCGGCCAGCTCGATCGCGCTGCGCGGGAAGCGGTCGCCGGCCGGGCGGCCGATCACGATGGTGCCGATGCGCCGGCCGCGGGCGATCAGCGGGAAGGCGTAGACCTGGTCGTTGGCGGTGTCGCCCACGGCGGCCCGGACCTCTTCGGGCGCGGTGGCGAGCCCGTTCCAGGGCCCGGAGGCGTCGGTGGGCGGGGCCGCGCCCGCGTGCTCGAGCAGCTCGCGCAGGCCGTCGGCGCGGTCCTCGTCGGCGTGCCACACGTAGGCGAGCCGGTCGGGCTCGGCCTCGGTGACGGTGTAGACGGCGCACCAGGTGGCCAGGCGCGGCACGACGAGCTGGGCGACCAGGGCCATCGTGCGCTCCTGGTCGAGGGTGCCGGCGAGCAGGTCGCTCGCCTCGGCGACGAAGCTGAGCCAGCCGCGCCAGGAGCGTTCCAACTCACCCACCCTGGCCTTCTCCAGGGAGAGCGACATCTCGTCGGCGAGCCGGCCGAGCCGGGCGCCGTCGGACTGGTCGAAGCGGCCGGACAGGGACGAGACGGCCACGATGAGGCCCGTCAGGCGGCCCTGCGACTCCAGCGGGGCGGCGGCCAGCGAGGAGGCCCGCAGCGCGGCGGCGGTCGGATCGGAGGCGTCCGCGGCGACCCAGGCGGAGCCGGCGCGGGCGGCAGGGGTGAGGGAGGCGACCGACAGCTCGCCGAGCGGCATCTCCGCGGCCGTGCCGGCGGCCGACCCTATGATCAGGCGCCCGTCTCGCTCGGTCAGCAGGACGGCGGCGCCCTCGGCGCCGAGGACCTCCCGGACGGTGGCGACGCCGTCCTCCATGGCCTCCACGGCCGCCGGGGAGCGCAGGAGCCGGTCGCCGGCCACGGGGACCTCGCTCGCGCCGCCCGCCAGCCTGCCCTCGCGGACCTGGGCGGCGGCTCCGTCCCGTGCCGGCTCGACCGCGCCGGGAGCGCCGCGATCACGGGCGCCGCGATCACGGGCGGCGCGCTCGCCCTGCGCGGAGCCGTTCGCGGCGATGTCGGCGGTGAAGGCGGCCTCCGGACCGCCGGCGGCCGCGCCCTCGGGCGCCGCGGCGGCCTCGGCGGCGCCCGGCCGGGTCAGCCGGAACCAGACGCCCTTGGTGCGGCGGTCGTAGGAGACGCCCCAGGAGGCGGCGAGGCGGGCGATCGACGGGAGCCCGCGCCCGCTGGAGGCGGTGACGCCCGGCATCTCGATGCCCCGGGTGGGGTGGCGGTCGCGGACCTCGATCTCGACGTCCCGGCCCACGAGGCGGCAGGAGACCTCGAACGAGGTGCCCGCGTAGGCGATCGCGTTGGTGGCGAGCTCGCTCGTCGCCAGGACGGCGTCGTCGGCCACCTCGTCCATGCCCCAGTCGGCGAGCACCTTGCGGACGAACCGGCGCGCGTCCGCCACCGCCGCCGCGGCGGACGGGAAGGTGGCCGTCGCCGTCTGCCGATCCAACTGTCGTCCCTCGTTCGAAGCTTCTCCACCCGGGCCTGGCTATCGTGGCAGACTGGTCGGCCGCCCGGCACCGGGAGGCCCGAACCCGCCCGGGAAGCGGGTCCGGCCTGGGCCTTCACCACCCCCGCCACAACACGACAGACCGTAACACGAAGGCTACGAGAGCGGACCGGCGGCCGATCCCGCCCGACCGCCGGAAGCCCGCGGAACGGAGCCCGCCGCCGCACGGCGACGTAGAGTACAGGTGCGGCCGATGAGGCCCCCAGAGCAGCCGGAGTCCGTGGTATCCGGATACCCGATCGATCGCGGGCCAGGAGGATGAAGAGCATGCCGCGTACCGCGTCACGTGCCCGCCCCGGCGGCGGGTACCGCGACACCACCCCGCGTTACAGCGACGCGGACCTCGAACCGCTCCTGAAGGCGCTGGTCGCCGTACGGGACGGCAAAGCGAAGGCCGAGCTGGACGTGTCGGGTGAGGGCGCTGTGGCGGAGGCCGCGGCCATCCTGGAGGAGATCCGTGACAACGGCATGGAGCTGGCCTCCGGGCTGAGCCGCGTCCGGAAGGAGATCGGCCGGGAGGGGCAGCTGCGGGGGCGCCTGACGCCGGGGACGCTGCGGGGCACGTGGGCCGGCGCGGTGGAGGACGCCAACGCGATCATCGACAAGCTCACCGACCTCGCCACCGGGATGAGCCAGGTGGTGGAGGCGGTCGCCGCCGGGGACCTGAGCCAGCGGGTGGAGCTGCGGGTGCGCGGCCGACCGATGCGCGGGGAGCTGCTGCGCATGGCCAAGTCGGTCAACGGCATGGTCGAGCTGCTCGACCAGTTCACCTGGGAGGTCACCCAGTTCGCCCGCGAGGTCGGCACCGAGGGGCGGCTCGGCGGGCAGGCGCCGGCGCGCGGCATGACCGGCCGCTGGCGGGACGTGACCGCGTCGGTGAACGTGATGGCGTCGCGGCTGACCTCGCAGGTCCGCGACATCGCGGAGGTCACCACGGCGGTGGCGCGCGGCGACCTGACCCGCAAGGTCACGGTCGAGGCGACCGGCGAGCTGCAGGAGCTGAAGCTCACCGTCAACACGATGGTCGACCAGCTGTCGGCGTTCGCCGGCGAGGTCACCCGCGTCGCCCGCGAGGTCGGCACCGAGGGGCAGCTGGGGGGCCAGGCGAACGTGCCGGGCGTCAGCGGCGTCTGGAAGAACCTGACCGACAACGTCAACGCGATGGCGAACAACCTGACCTACCAGGTCCGCAACATCGCCCAGGTCACCACCGCCGTCGCCGAGGGCGACCTCGGCAAGAAGATCACGGTCGACGCGCAGGGCGAGATCCTGCAGCTCAAGAACACCGTGAACACGATGGTCGACACGCTCTCGGCGTTCGCCGACGAGGTCACCCGCGTCGCCCGCGAGGTCGGCACCGAGGGCCGCCTCGGCGGCCAGGCCCGGGTCCCCGGCGTCAGCGGCGTGTGGAAGGACCTGACCAACAACGTCAACGGCATGGCGTCCAACCTGACCTACCAGGTCCGCAACATCGCCCAGGTCACCACCGCCGTCGCCGAGGGCGACCTCGGCAAGAAGATCACGGTCGACGCGCAGGGCGAGATCCTGGAGCTCAAGGACACCGTGAACGCGATGGTCGACACCCTGTCGGCGTTCGCGTCCGAGGTCACCCGCGTCGCCCGCGAGGTCGGCACCGAGGGGCGGCTCGGGGGCCAGGCGATCGTGCCCGGCGCGGGCGGGGTCTGGCTCGACCTGACCGACAACGTCAACTCGATGGCGAACAACCTCACCAACCAGGTGCGCGGGATCGCCCAGGTCACCACGGCGGTGGCGCAGGGCGACCTGACCCGCAAGATCGAGGTCGACGCGCAGGGCGAGATCCTCCAGCTGAAGACCACCCTGAACACCATGGTCGACACCCTCTCGGCGTTCGCCGACGAGGTCAGCCGCGTCGCCCGCGAGGTCGGCACCGAGGGCCGCCTCGGCGGCCAGGCCCGGGTGCCGGGCGCGGGCGGCATGTGGAAGGACCTGACCGACAACGTCAACGGCATGGCGTCCAACCTGACCTACCAGGTCCGCAACATCGCCCAGGTCGCGACCGCGGTCGCGCACGGCGACCTGACGCGGCGCATCGACGTGGACGCCCAGGGCGAGATCCTCGAGCTGAAGACCACGCTGAACACCATGGTCGACACGCTGTCGTCGTTCGCGTCCGAGGTCACCCGCGTGGCGCGGGAGGTCGGCATCGAGGGCCGCCTCGGCGGCCAGGCCGAGGTCGAGGGCGTCTCGGGCACCTGGAAGCGGCTCACCGAGAGCGTCAACGAGCTGGCCGGCAACCTGACCACCCAGGTCCGCGCGATCGGCGAGGTCGCGAGCGCGGTCGCCACCGGCGACCTGACCCGGACGATCACCGTGGAGGCGCGCGGCGAGGTCGCCGAGCTGAGCGACAACGTCAACCTGATGGTCGCGACGCTGCGCGAGACGACCCGCGCCAACGAGGAGCAGGACTGGCTCAAGACCAACCTGGCGCGCATCGGCGGGCTCATGCAGGGCCACCGAGACCTCCAGCAGGTCGCCGACCTGATCATGCGCGAGCTGACGCCGACCGCGAGCGCCCAGTACGGCGCGTTCTACCTGGCCGAGAGCGGGGGCGAGGAGACCGAGCTCGTGCTGATCGCCGGGTACGGGACGCGGCGGCACCGCGGCGGCGCCGTCCGGTTCGGGCTGGGCGAGGGCCTCGTCGGGCAGGCGGCGCAGGAGCGCCGTCCGCTGCTGATCGCCGACGCCCCCGCCGACTACGTCAAGATCGGGTCGGGGCTCGGCGAGGCGTCCCCGGTCAACATCATCGTGCTGCCGATCGTGTTCGAGGACGAGGTGCTCGGCGCGATCGAGCTGGCCTCGTTCGGCCGGTTCACCGACGTCCACCTGGCGTTCTTCAGCCAGCTGATCGAGACGATCGGGGTCACGCTCAACGCGATCCGGGCCAACACCCGCACCGAGGCGCTGCTCGGCGAGTCCCAGCGGCTCGCGCAGGAGCTGCAGGAGCGGTCGGACGAGCTGCAGCGCCAGCAGGGCGAGCTGCGGCACTCCAACACCGAACTGGAGGAGAAGGCGGCGCTGCTGGCCCAGCAGAACCGCGCGATCGAGATCCAGAACTTCCAGATCGAGCAGGCCAGGCGGACGCTGGAGGAGCGCGCCGAGCAGCTGGCGATCTCCTCGCGGTACAAGTCGGAGTTCCTCGCGAACATGTCGCACGAGCTGCGCACGCCGCTGAACAGCCTGCTGGTGCTGGCCAAGCTGCTGTCGGAGAACCAGGACGGCAACCTCACCGGCAAGCAGGTGGAGTTCGCCCGGACGATCCACGAGTCCGGCACCGACCTGCTGGAGCTGATCAACGACATCCTGGACCTGGCGAAGGTCGAGGCCGGGAAGATGGAGGCGCACCCGCAGCGGCTGTCGGTGTCGGCGCTGGTCGACTACGTGGACGCCACGTTCCGGCCGCTGTCGGTCGACAAGGGCCTGCACTTCGGGGTGGAGGTCGCGCCCGACGTCCCGGCCACGCTGAACACCGACGAGCAGCGGCTGCAGCAGGTGCTGCGGAACCTGCTGTCGAACGCGGTGAAGTTCACCGCCGAGGGCGAGGTGCGGCTGCTGATCGAGCGGGCCGGCGACATCGACTTCACGCTGCCCGCGCTGTGGAACACGCCCGACGTGATCGCGTTCCGGGTGATCGACACCGGGATCGGGGTGAGCGCCGACAAGCTGCAGGAGATCTTCGAACCGTTCCAGCAGGCCGACGGGACCACGAGCCGCCGCTACGGCGGCACCGGGCTCGGCCTGTCGATCAGCCGCAACATCGCGCGGCTGCTGGGCGGGGAGATCCACGCCGAGAGCCAGCCGGGCCGCGGCAGCGTGTTCACGCTCTACCTGCCCGCCCAGTACGACGACCGCGACGACCGGCGCCGCCCGGCGCTGCCGGACGAGGCGGTCGCGGGGGCGGAGGCCGCGCCCGCCCTGGGCTCCGGCGCCGCGCCCGGGAACGGCGTCGCGGGCGCGACCGGGGAGGGCTCGCTGCCGGTGGAGCAACGCCCGCCGGGCGCGGAGCGTCCCGGCAAGCCCGAGCAGGCGCTCAACGGGCTGCTGCAGGAGCCCCCCACCGACTTCCTCGACACGGTCCTGTCGGGCCGCAAGGTCCTGATCGTCGACGACGACGTGCGGAACGTGTTCGCGCTCACCAGCGTCCTCGAGGGCTACGGCATGGAGGTCCTCTACGCCGAGGACGGGCAGGCCGGGATCGACGTCCTGCACCGCAACCCCGACGTGGCGGTCGTGCTGATGGACATCATGATGCCGGGCCTGGACGGCTACGCCACCACGGCCGCGATCAGGGAGATGCCGCAGTTCGCCGAGTTGCCGATCATCGTCATCACGGCCAAGGTGATGAAGGAGGACCGGGAGAAGAGTCTCGCCTCGGGCGCGTCGGACTATGTGCCGAAGCCCGTGGACGTGGACCATCTCCTTGATGTCATGAGGAACTGGCTGCAGCCCTCCGTCGTCCGCTGAGGAGAGGAGCCGGGGCAGCAGGGATCGCCGTGGAGGTGCGGCGTCAGGCGGGGACCGTGATCGGAGAGACGCGCGTGGACGACAAGGCCAAGATCCTGCTCGTGGACGACCGCGAGGAGAACCTGATCGCGCTGGAGGCCATCCTCAGCTCGCTCGATCAGGACCTGGTCCGGGCGCGGTCCGGCGAGGACGCGCTGAAGGCCCTGCTCACCGAGGAGTACGCGGTCATCCTGCTGGACGTCGTCATGCCGGGCATGGACGGGTTCGAGACGGCCCGCGACATCAAGCGCCGCAAGAAGACCCGCGACCTGCCGATCATCTTTCTCACGGCGGTGAACAGCGACCCCGACTACGCCTTCCGGGGCTACGCGGCGGGCGCGGTCGACTTCATCTCCAAGCCGTTCGACCCGTGGGTGCTGCGCGCTAAGGTCTCCGTGTTCGTGGAGCTGCACAACAAGAACAAGCAGCTCCGCGACCAGACGGCGCTGCTGCGCGAGCAGGCCGCCCTCCTGAGGGACCAGACGGCCCTGCTGAAGGCGCGGCCCGCCGGGACGCCGCAGGAGCCCTCCGCCGACCGGTCCGTGGGCGAGCGCCTGGCCTCGGTGGAGGAGCAGGCGGAGGTGCTCGGCAAGCACCTCCCGGCCGCGCTGCGCGACGAGTACGAGGAGCTCAGCCGCAGGATCGTCTCGCTCCGGGAGGCCGTCGACGGGCAGGAGCCCGTGGAGGGCCTCGCGGAGTGACGGCTTCCGGCACCGCGGGACAGCCGGGCGTATCCGCGCGGTGACGCTTCGCGGGCGCCGGGGTTGGGGAGGCTCTCTCGGCGGAGGTGGTCCCCGTGGGTGTCGCCACGCTCTTCCTCGCCGGTGCCGGGACGGGTCTGCTCGCGGGCGGCACCACCTGTGCGGCCACGCAGCTCGGCCTGCTCACCGGGGCCGTCAGCGGCGGGCGGGCGGCGGTCAGGCCGGTGGGGGCGTTCCTCGGGGCGAAGCTGGTCTCGCACGCGCTGCTGGGGGCGCTGCTCGGGCTGGCGGGGGGCGCGGTCCAGCCCGGCCCGCGGGTGCGCGGCGTCCTGCTCGCGGCGGCGGCGGTGGTCCTCGCCGTGTTCGCCCTCGACCTGCTGGGCTGCGGGCCCGCCCGGCGCCTCCTGCGGCGCGGCCGTGAACCTGAGCACTGCCGGGAACTTGACCACCGCCGGGAGCCTGAGCACCACCGGGAAGCCGAGCACCGCCGGGAAGCCGAGCACCGCCAAGAGCCGAGCCACTGCCAGGAGTCAGGCCCCTGCCAAGGGGCAGGGCACCGGCCTGCGGCGCGAGCCGGGCGTCCCGCCGCGCTCGGGGCGGCGACGGTGCTGCTGCCGTGCGGGCTGACGCTCTCGGCCGAACTGGTCGCGGTGACGTCGGGGTCGGCGCTCGGCGGCGCGGCCGTCATGTCCGGGTTCGTGATCGGGACGGCGCCGCTGTTCGGGCTCATCGGCGTGACGGTCGGCCGCTCGCTGCGGGCACTGCGGGGGCGGCTGACCGCGCTGCTGGCCGTCGGCCTCCTCGCCGCGGCAGGCTGGACGCTGCTGTCGGGCCTGCGCCTCGGCGGGTGGCTCCCGGACAGCGGCGGAGCGGCCTCGGCGGCGGACTCGGCGCGTTTCGTCAGGTCGGACGCGTCCGGAACCCAGATCGTGACCGTGTGGGCCCTGGACCGCGGCTACCGGCCCGCACTGGTGACGGCCCGCGCCGGGGTGCACACCGTTCTGGTGTTGAAGACGAGGGAGACGCGGGGCCACACGCGGGCGTTCACCGTCCCGAGTCTCGGCAAGGACGTGATCCTTCCCGTGACCGGTGAGACCCGCGTCGACCTCGGTACCCCGGGGCCGGGCCGGATGCGCTTCGTGTGCGCGTCCGGCCACTACCCCGGGGCTATCACGTTCCGCTAGGCGGAAACGGCCGGAGTCACGCGCCGGCCTCCAGCTTGGCGCGGGCGGCGGCGATGCGGGCGAGGGTGCGGTCGCGGCCGAGGATCTCCAGCGACTCGAACAGCGGAAGCCCCACGGTGCGGCCGGTGACGGCGACGCGGACGGGCGCCTGGGTCTTGCCGAGCTTGAGCCCGTGCTCGGTGCCGATCCGCTCCAGCCGGTCCTTCAGCTCGGCGGCGTTCCACGGCGCGTCCTGGTAGGCGGCCTCGGCGGCGGCGAGGATCGCGGCGGCGGGCTCCTTCATCGCCTTGTTCCAGGACTGCTCGTCGGCCGGCGGCTCGTCCAGGAACGCGAAGTCGATCATCTGGACGATCTCCGACAGCAGCGCGACGCGGGTCTGCGCGAGCGGCGCCAGCTCGGCGAACACCGCGACGTCCACGTCGAACGGCGCCTCCTGCAGGAACGGCAGGCACTCGGCGATGAACTTCTCGACGGGCAGCGCCCGGATGTACTCGCCGTTGATCGCGCGGAGCTTCTTGACGTCGAAGAACGCGGGCGAGGTGTTGACGTCCTCGATCCGGAACTCCTCGACCATCACGTCCCACGGGACGATCTCGCGGTCGTCGGAGGGGGCCCAGCCGAGGAGCATCAGGTAGTTGCGCATGGCCTCGGCGAGGTAGCCCTCGGCGCGGTAGTCCTCCAGGGCGACCTTGTCGCGGCGCTTGGAGAGCTTCTGCCGCTTCTCGTTCACGATGACGGGCACGTGCGCCCACACGGGCGGCTCCGCGCCGAGCGCCTCCCACAGCAGCTGCTGCTTGGGCGCGTTGGACAGGTGCTCCTCGCCGCGCACCACGTGGGTGATGCCCTGGCTGATGTCGTCGACCGCGTTGGCCAGCAGGAACATGACGGAGCCGTCGGCGCGGGCGATGACGAAGTCCTCGAGGAGGGCGTTGTCGAAGACGGGCTTGCCGCGCAGCAGGTCGACGACGGTGGTCTGGCCCTCGTCCGGGGTGCGGAAGCGCAGGGCCCGCCCCGGGCCGGGCTCCAGGCCGCGGTCGCGGCAGAAGCCGTCGTAGCCCTTGTGCTGGTCGCCGCCGCGGCGGGCGACCAGCGCCTCGCGGGAGCAGTCGCAGTAGTAGGCGCGCCCGGCCTCCTTCAGCGTGTGGACCGCCTCGGCGTGCTTGTCGGCGTTGGCGGACTGGAAGTAGGGGCCCTCGTACTGCCCGCCGTCCATCCCGAGCCACGCCAGGGCGCGGATGATGCCCTCGGTCCATTCGGGACTGTTGCGGGAGGCGTCGGTGTCCTCGATCCGCAGCACGAGCGTCCCGCCCGACTGCGCGGCCATCGCCCAGTTGAACAGCGCCGAGCGGGCGCCGCCGACATGGAACATGCCGGTCGGTGACGGGGCGAAACGTACGCGGATCGAAGAGGTCGAAGACATGCCTACCAGCGTAGAGCGCGCGGGACCCCGCTCGCGCCGGGTTTGTTCAGGGCTTCCAGTGCGGGTCGCGGCCGGACAGCCCGATGACGCGGTCGAGGAGCGGCGCGTCCTCGGGCACGGGGACGTCGGGGCCGAGCGCGCCGTACTTGCGGCTGATCTCGGCCGTGGAGACGAGCTGCTCCCAGGCGGCCTCCACGACGGGGGCGGGGAAGGAGGGCTCGCGGCCGATGGCGACGGCGAGATCCCACCCGTGCAGGACGCACTCGCCGAACACGATCCCCGCGATGAACCCGGCGGGCATGCCCTCCTTGCTGCCGGTCAGGCTCGTGTTGCCCTCCCACGCGCCCGGGTCCTGCCATGCCTCGGCCGTCCTTCGGGCCTGCTCGGCGAAGCGCTCGGCCCAGCCGGGCTCGGCGGTGAAGTCGTGGTCCTCCCCCGGCCCGGCGGGCGGCAGCCTGCGCGCGGCCGTCTCGCCCCTCGCGTTCCACAGGATCAGATGGTTGAGCAGGGCCCGCACGTCCCAGTCCGGGCAGGGAGTGGGCGCGTCCAGTTCCCCTTCCGGGGTCTCCAGGACGATCCGCGCCGCGGCCTCCGCCGCGGGCATCATCTGGCTCCGGATATCCATGGTCTCTTCCTCGCTCATCCGTTCGAACACATGGGAAACGCTAGAACGGGCCCGCGGCGGCCGTCTTGAAGAAACGCGACACCGTCTAGCCTGAGCCGGTGGAACGATCCCTACCCGGCGGGACGCGGGGCATCCTGCACGCCCAGACGGGCCTGGAGCGCTTCTCGATCGAGCGGCGCGAACCGCCCGCCGCGCTGGCCCCGTTCCTGGCGAACTTCTGGCTGCTGCGCTGGGACCTGCGCGGACGGCCGCCGCACCGCCAGCGGATCCTCACGCGACCGTCCGTCCACGTGACGTTCACCAGCTACCTGACCGGCGGGACGACACGGGCCCGGATCGCCGGGGTGGTGCGCGACGACTTCGTCGAGGAGATCCACGGCGAGGGGCGCGTGGTGGGGGCCGCCTTCCGGCCGGGCGGGTTCAGGCCGTTCATGGACGCGCCGGTGTCCACGCTGACCGGCCGGTTCGCGGGAGTTGACGAGGTCTTCGGCGAGGAGGGCCTCGCCCTCGCCGAGGAGATCTTCACCACCACGGACGACCACGAGGCGGTCGAGCGGCTCGCGGCGTTCCTGACCGGCCGGGGCCCCGAGCCCGACGCGTCCGCCGCGAAGGCCGCCGCGGTCGTCGAGCGGATCGCGGCCTGGCCGGGCCTGGCGCGGGTGGACGATCTCGCCGAGGACGTCGGGCTGAGCCCGCGCAGCCTTCAGCGCCTGTTCCACGAGTACGTGGGCATCGGCCCGAAGTGGGTGATCCGGCGGTTCCGGATGCAGGAGGCGGCGGAGCGGGCCGCGTCCGGGACGGGGGTCGACTGGGCGGAGCTGGCGGCCGAGCTGGGCTACGCCGACCAGGCGCACTTCACCCGCGACTTCACCGCCGCCGTCGGGACCTCGCCCGGCCGGTACGCGCGAGAGGCGGGGCGGCCCGCTCCGGAGGCGGGCCCGCATGCGCCGGAGGCGGGGCCTGGCAGGATCGACGCATGAGCGTCCCCTCCCCCGACCCCTTCGACGACCTCGCCGCGTTCCGGGCCCTCGCCGCCGAACGGCTCGGCTCGTTCGAGCACACGACCGTCCCCGACGCGCCCGGCCTGCGCCGCGCCGGGGTCGTGCTGTGCGCCGTCGAGCACGAGGGCGCACCGTCGCTGATCGTCATCAGGCGCGCCTACCGGGGACGCAACGCGGGGCAGTGGGCGCTGCCGGGCGGCCGCCTGGAGGACGGCGAGACCCTCGAGCAGGCGGCGCTGCGCGAGCTGCGCGAGGAGATCGGCCTGACCGCGGGCCCGGCCGACGTCCTCGGCAGGCTCGACGACTTCCCCGCCGCGTCCGGCTTCGCGATCACGCCGGTCGTGGTGGCGCTGGACGACCCCGGCCCGCTCGCGCCGTGCCCGGACGAGGTCCACTCGGTCCACCACACGACCCTGCGCAGGCTCGCCGCCGACGACACCCCGCGGTGGGTCCCGCAGCCGGACGGCGGGCACCTGCTGCAGATGTGGCTGGGCCCGGAGTGGCGCGTCCACGCCCCGACCGGCGCGATGCTGTGGCAGTTCCGCGAGGTGGTGCTGCTCGGGCGGCAGGTCAGGGTCGCCGACTTCGTCCAGCCCGACTGGACGCGCCACTGAGCGTCAGAACGTCCCGCCGTCCACGACGACGCGCTGCCCGGTGACGTAGGACGCGGCGTCCGACACGAGGAACCGGACCACGTCGGCGACCTCTTCGGGCGTGCACACGTGCCCGTAGGGGGACGCGGCGTCCTGCTGCCGGATGTCCTCGATGCCGGCCGTGGCCCGGACCAGCCTGCGTCCCATCTCGGTGTCCACCAGGCCGGGGGCGACGACGTTGACGTGCATGCCGTTGCCGCGCTCCTCCTTGGCGATCACCTGGGCGAGGGCCTCCATCGCCGCCTTGCCCATCGCGTAGGGGCCGCCGAACGCCGGCATCAGGTCCGTGGCGACGCTCGACACGAAGACCAGGTCGCTGCGCTCGGCGCGCCGCATCAGCGGGATCAGCGCCTGGCTGAGGTGGTGCGGGCCGAACGCGTGGACGCGCATGACCCGCTCCAGCTCGGCGGGGTCGGTGTCGGCGACGCTGTTGCCGCGGCTGGCGATCCCGGCGCTGTGGACGAGGATGTCCAGCTCGCCCAGCTCCGCCTCCACCCGCGCGGCCAGCGAACGGCACTGGTCGAGGTCGTCGACCGAGGCGCGGAACGCATGGCCCCGCACCCCTGCGGCCTCGATGTCGGCGACCGTCTTGCGCGCGGCCTCGTCGTCGCGCCGGTAGGCGACGGCGACCCGGGCGCCGTCGGCTGCCAGGGCCAGGGCGATGGCCCGGCCGATCCCCCGGCTTCCACCGGTGACCAGGGCCGTACGGCCGTCGAGTGAACTCACGGGGCACTCCTTCGTCAGGGCTGCTTGCGGCGGTCCCATCCTGCCCGGCCGCCGGGCCGCGCCGTAAGCGGGCCCTGACAGAAGTCAGTCCGCGATCCTTGCCTCGATGACGTGATACGCCGTCTCCGCTAGCGGTCCGGTCTGCGAGACGACCGTGAGGCCCGCGCCGTCCAGCAGTTCCCGGAACTCGGCCTCGGTGCGCTCGCGGCCGCCGGTCGCGACGAGCATGTTGAGGTCGTTGCGGACGATGCCCGCCGACTCCGGCGCGACCATCTCCGGCATCACCTGCTCCAGGAGCAGCACCCTGGCGTCCGGGCCCATCGCGGCGCGGCAGTTCCGCAGGATCTCGGCGGCCTTCTCGTCGGGCCAGTCGTGGATGACGCTCTTGAGCACGTAGGCGTCGGCGCCCTTGGGGACGGCCTCGAAGAAGTCGCCGGGCACGATCTCGGCCCGGTCCGCGACGTCGGCGAGGGGCCCGGAGGCGTCGGCCAGTCCGGCGGGCAGGTCGAACAGGACGCCGTTAAGGCCGGGGTGGGCGCGGAGGATCGCGGCGAGCAGCGTGCCGTCCCCGCCGCCGAGGTCGGCGACCGTCCCGTAGGCGCCGAAGTCGTGCGCCCCGACGACCGCCGGCGCGACGTCGCGGGTGTGCTCGGCCATCGCCCGGTTGAAAGTCTCCGACATCTCGGCGTCCGAGGCGAAGAACTCGAACGGCGTCCTGCCGGTCACCCGCTCCCAGGCGTACTCCCCCGTACGCACCGTCTCGGCCATGTCGCCCCACGTCCGCCACACGTCCGGGCCGCAGAACAGCCTGATCAGCGAGCGGATCGAGTCGGGGGCGTCCGCGCGCAGCCGCCGCCCTTCCTCGGTGAGCGCGAACAGGTCCGGCTCCTTCTGCTCCACGACGCCGAGGCCTGCGAGGCCGCGCAGCAGCCGGTACAGGGACGGCGCGTGGGTGCCGGTCGCCTCCGCAAGCTCGGCACTCGACCTCGGCCGGTCGTCGGTGAAGGCGTCCGCCACCCCCAGTTCGGCGGCGACGTGGACGATCTGCGCGTTCATGAACCCGAAGGCCGGCTCCATCAGCGGTGATCTCGGCATGGTCGGCTCCCTTCCTCGCCTCCGACGCTAGGAGGCCCGCGGAAAGGGCGTCTTGGACGTATGGAACCTCGGTGCCCGGGGCGCTCAGCCGGTGCGGGCGCGCAGCCAGCCGGCGGCGACCTCGATGTGGTCGTCGGTCAGGCCGGTCAGCGGATCGACCTCCACGAGCAGGTGGTCGGCGACGTCCGGCTCCCCGGCGATGCACTCGGTGGCGTCAGGCTCGTCCTCGAACCAGACGAACGGCCGGCCCTCCGCCCACGCGGCCACGTGGCGGGCCTTCCAGGCGCCCAGCGTGCGCCCCTCCGTGATACCGGGGAACCGCGGGATCGGCACGAACGGCAGTTCCGGGAGCCCGATGCGGGGGGCGATCCACTCGTTGGCGTTGTCGCACCAGTAGCTCGCCCAGGCCAGCTCGGCACCCGTGGATTCGGCCAGGTCGAGAAGCGCCGCGCCGTGCCCCGGGTAGAGCCACAGCTTGAACGTCATCCCGTTCGGGGAGCACTCGTGCCGCTGGAAGCCGCGGTGGGGCCGCTCGAACGGGTTGAGCACCCCGTCGACGTCCAGGAGAACCACCGGCGACCCCATATACGGACCGTACGGCATCCGGGGCCGCCCGTCGAAGGCCTTTTACCGTGCCCGGTCTTAGGCCGCCGACAGGCGGGCATCGTCCCTGCATGTGCCGCCTGTTCGGGATGACCACGGGAGGACCCCGCGTCCGCGCCACCTTCTGGCTGCTGGACGCCCCGGACAGCCTGCGCGCGCAGAGCCGCCGCATGCCCGACGGGACGGGCCTCGGCTGGTTCTCGCTGGGCGAGGAGCCGGTCCGCGACCGCGCGCCCGTCGCCGCGTTCCGGGACGCCGACTTCAACGCCGAGGCCCGGCACGTCGTGTCGCACACCTTCATCTCCCATGTCCGCTACGCGTCGACGGGGGCTCCCGACGTCCACAACTCCCACCCCTTCGTCATGGACGACCGGCTGTTCGCCCACAACGGGGTGGTCCGGGGCATCGACGTCCTCGACTCGTGGCTCACGGACGTGGACCGGGCGCCGATCCGGGGGCAGACCGACTCCGAGTCCGTGTTCGCCTACATCACGGCGGAGATCCGGCGCCGCGGCGACACCGCGACCGGGCTGATCGCGGCCGTCCGGCGCATCGCCGCCGAGTTGCCGATCTTCGCACTGAACATCCTGCTGGCCGAGTCGGGGCGGCTGTGGGCGCTGCGCTACCCGGACACCCACGAGCTGTGGGTGATCACGCCCGAGCTGACCGAGCCGGGCGAGGAGCGCCACCTCGGCGAGGGCCGCGAGCAGGGCCGGATGAAGGTGGCCGCGCACCGGGAGCCGACGCCCGCCTGCGTCCTCGCCAGCGAGCGTCTGGACGACGACCCCGGCTGGCGGCTCCTCGACCCCGGCGAACTGCTCATGGTGGACGGCCTTGAGGCGTCCTCGGTGTTCCCGTTCGACGCGCCCGCGCACCCGTTGACGGTCGCCGACCTGTCGGGGGCCGAGTCGACCTCGCAGACCTGATCGTTTGTCACACCCGGGACGTAGAGTGGGCGGCCGAATCTGCTGAGGAGTCCCCATTGACCCGAGAACTGACGCTCATGGCCGTCCACGCCCACCCCGACGACGAGGTGCTGGGCACGGGCGGGCTGCTGGCCCGCAGTGCCGCCGAGGGCATCCGCACGGTCTTGGTCACCTGCACCAACGGCGAGCAGGGTGACGACTCCGGCGGCGTGAAGCCGGGCGAGCCCGGCCACGACGCCGAGGAGGTGGCCCGGCGCCGCCTCGCCGAGCTCCGCGAGTCGGCCTCCCTGCTCGACATCGGCCACCTGGAGCTGCTGGGCTACCGCGACTCCGGAATGGACGGCTGGTCCACCAACAGCGACCCGGCGGCGTTCGCGAACATCCCGCTGGAGCAGTCGGCCGGGCGGCTCGCCGCGCTGATGGAGCGCTACCGGCCGCAGGTGGTCGTCACCTACGACGAGAACGGCGGCTACGGGCACCCGGACCACATCCAGGCCCACCGGATCGCCGTCGCCGCCGCCGAGCAGACCGGCATTCCCGACAAGCTCTACTACACGGCCATTCCGCGGTCGGGCATCAAGCAGATGTTCGAGGCCGTCCAGGCCGCGGGCGTCGACCTCGGCTTCGAACCGCCCGAGGACTTCGGCACCCCCGACGAGCTGATCACCAGCACCCTGGACGTCTCCGCCCACTTCGAGGCCAAGCGCGACGCGCTGCTGGCGCACGCCAGCCAGGGCGAGAACATCTTCCTGCTGAAGATGCCCGAGGAGATGCAGAAGGCGGCGTTCTCGTCGGAGTCGTTCATCCGCCACTACAACCGGATCGAGGCTCCCGCCCAGGAGGACGACCTGTTCGCGGGTCTCAGGTAGCGCGGCGCTGCGCCCTGAAGTGGTCGAGGACGTCCTGCCGCAGCAGGTAGCCGAATCCGGCCCGTTCGAGGCGCAGCGCGAGGCCCGCCCTGTCGGCGCCGAGCGCGGCTGCGGCGGCGCCCAGCCGCCAGTCGTGCTCGGCCAGCCGCTTGAGCAGGTACCCGCGCCTGACCTGCGCCTCCGAGAGCCGGAACGTCTTGAGGTAGGAGACGCGGCCGTCCCCGCCGGTGATGACCTCGCCGATGTGGTTCTCCCTGCCCAGCGCGAACGAGGGCAGGAACCGCGTCAGCTCGAACCCGTGCATCGACTGCACCGCCTGCCGCGAGCCGTCCGCGTCGAAGAGCCCGCCGGCCATGACCTCGTCGTGGAAGGCCGCCCACTCCGCCTCGCGGATCTGCGCCGCGACGCGCAGGTCGCCCAGCGTCCTGACCCCCGCGGCGTCGATCGGCGCGGACAGGTCGCCGGCGGGCGCGCCCAGCAGGCCGTACATGTAGACCAGCTCACCGAAGAGGTCCTCGACCAGCGTCGGGTGCAGCGCCCGGTAGTCGTCCGGGTGCGGCACGACGAACGCGCTCGCGAGGGCGTCGGCGACGTACACCAGCACGCCGCACTGCCCGGGATGGATCTCGAAGATGCGCAGCGCGTCCTCCAGGCCGCGGACCCTCCGTCCGAGGAAGGTCTCCTCGCAGCGCGGCGACAGGCCGTGCGCGACCGCCCTGCGCGACCACTCCTCCCAGGCGATCTCCGGGCCGCCGAAGTGCAGCGCCAGGTAGCCCTCGACGGCCAGGTGCAGCGGCAGGAAGCGGAGCCGGTCCTTGCCCGCCTTCCTGGCCATCCGCCGCGTGAACCGCACGGGCATGCGCGGCGGGGCGGCCCGGGTGTCGCGCTCCAGGAGGCGCGTCCCGTACGAGGCCGCCTGCGTCTGGTCGCCGTCGCTCCAGGTCGCGACGAAGGCGTGGGGGACGAACGAGACGTAGGCGGCGTCGCCGACGTCCACCACCGTCACCGGCTCCTCGAACGCCTTCCGGTGCAGCCGCAGGTGGGGCACGGGCTCGTCCCGGACGAGGGGGACGAGCCGTATCGAGCCCCACACCTGCGCGGGCCTCGTCTCCAGCCCGTCCAGCGTGAACGTCATGCGGGCTCCCCGAGGAAGCGTGCGGTCCGGTCGGCGAGGTGCGCCCGCAGCTTCGGCAGCCCGACCCGCCCCTCGGCGAACCGGGCCAGCTCGACCAGCGTCGGCAGGTCCTCGGCGTCCCGGACGCCCGCGGTCGGCACGCCCGGCGCCAGCCGCCGCACGTCGAAGTCGTCGGCGTCGTACACCGGGTTCAGGTGCACGATCATGACCCGCTGGCCGGGGGCGCGCCGGTGGCCGGGGTCGAGGCGCGTGCGCCAGACGCGCAGGACGTCCGCGGCCAGCCCCGGCGGCGCGTTGTCCCAGCCGTCGGAGACGATGAGGAGCCGCTCGGGCCCGGTCTCCAGCGCGTCGATGATCCGGTGGCCGAGCGGTGTCGGACCGGACGGGTACGCCAGGAGCTCGTCGGTGCGTCCCGACGTCCACAGCGGCGTGTACTCCTTGGCGAGCGTCTCCAGCAGGTAGTGCGCGGCGAGCGCGACCGCCAGCGGCCGCCTGCGCTTCTCTCCCGAGCCCAGCGAGGAGTAGCTGTCGTCCAGAACGGCCGTGACCCGTCCCCACGAGCCGCGCGCGGCCCCCGCGACGCGCCGCGCGGCGGTGCGCAGGGCCTGCGACAGCTCGGCCCGGCGCCGGGCCCTCTCGTCCAGGGGGAGGGCCAGCACGTACGACGCGAGCCTCGTCAGCGGCATCTCACCCAGGTCGGCCCGCACGGCCTCGACCTTCGCCTCCCGCGCGCTCTCCTGGAGGCGCAGCCGCTCCAGCCGCGTCAGCTTGTGCTGGATCCGCTCCAGGAAGACGTGGCGCGGGATCCCGTGCTTGGCGGCGAACCCCTCCGCGACCGTGTACGGCAGCTCGTAGATCGCGGCCTGCTCGTAGTGCGCCCGCCGCCACTGCTCGTAGAGGGGCGTCCGGAACGCCTTGGCGCCGGACGGCGCGAACAGGAACACCGGCTGCTCGCCGTGCAGCCGCAGATGCGCGTGGCGCACCGCGTCCTTCACCGCCGTCCGGTACTTCACGGAGTCGAACGCCGGGTCGCGGCGCCCGGCCATCCAGTCGCGGATGATGGCGCGCGTCCGCCGGTTGTTCACGCCGAGCCGCCGCAGGTCGCGGAACAGCCGGTACACCCGCTGCGGAGGCAGCCGCTCCAGCCGCCGCGCGATCAGCCGCCCCTCCTCGCGCCGCCGCTCGACCCCCACGTCGCCCGCGCGTACCAGCAGGTTGCGGACGATGATCGCCGCGTTGTGGTCGTTGACGTCCAGCGCGAGCACCGCCGCGTACATGTCGCGGTAGTTCTCCAGCATGTACTCGTGCAGGAACTCCAGGCTGAGCCGCTGCTCCCCGGAACCGTGGTGGAACTCCCGCTGCCCCGTGGAGGTGATCGCCGCGTTCACGAACATCAGCACGTCCTCGCACGCGACGAGGTCGGCGAACGTCTCGCTCATCACTCCCCCGGTCGGTCAAAGGCGCCGGCCGGGGAATGGGGGCGCGAGCAGCGAAGCATCGCTTAAGAGGCAAGTTCCGGAAGTCGCACCGAAGTCCCGCGGCCGGCCCCCGCACCGTAACACCGCATTCTTCGCGAAGCCCGCGATTAATATCCCAGCCGCGAGGGGCGGTCCCCGTCCGGTGACGGACCGCGGGCGGGTCCGCCGTCGCGGTGATCACGGGGGCGTGAAGCGCCGTCCTCGGTGGCGGGCGCGGGCTCGGGCGGCGGGGTCCAGGCGATGCCGGTGCGGGGACGCCGGCCGGTGGTGAGGTACTCGAGCACCGCGCGGCGGGCCGTCGCCGCGCTCGCCCTCGCCTCGCGGACGGATCCACAATGCCTGACCGGAGCGGCCGGTCGGCAGGATCTCCCGGACGATCTCGTCGAAGAGCCCGACGGCCTCTTCGGGACCGGCCGGCTCGTGGACGCTGACCAGATGGTCGATCAGCAGGAAGGCCATCGACGCATCATCCCAGTGGGTCCGGTAGGAAGATCCGGCGGCCGGAGGGCGCGCCGTCCGGCCGCGGGTCCGGGTCAGGGGCGGTAGGTGCCGAAGTACCACTCGTTGCCGTCGGGGTCGCGGGCCGCGTAGTCGCGGGAGCCGTAGTCCTGGTCGGTGAGCTCGCGGAAGATCTCCGCCCCCGCCGCCTTGGCGCGGTCGTGGTGGGCGTCGGGGTCGTCGATGGCGACGTAGACGGCCGCCTTGGCGGTGCCGGCGGGCCCGAACATGATGAGGCCGGTGTCGTAGCGCATCTCGGCGTGGACGATGGCGCCCTTGTCGTCCTTGTGGACGTCGATGGGTTCGAAGCCGAACGCCTTCTCCAGCCATTCGAGCGCCTTCGCCGGATCGGCCGCCCGGATGAGCGGGTAGAAGGTGCGGCGTATCTCGCTGGTCATGTCGTCCTCCCTTTTTCTGGGATGCCCAGTCTGCGGGGAGCGGATCCGGCCGTCTTGGACGAATGTGACCTCGGCGGTCAGCGGCGGGCGGCGTCGCGTTCGGCGGCGAGGCGGCGCGTCTCCGGGGAGACCGGCGCGCCGAGGATCGCGGCGACGACGTCGACCAGGTAGCTGGTGAACAGGCGGTCGTCGGTGCGGGGGCCGGAGCGGGCGCGCCGGGCCAGCTCGATCGCGGCGTACAGGATGGCGGTGAAGCGGCGGTGCAGCCGGGCCGCGTCCTCCTCCAGGAGGGGTTCCACCAGGGTCCGCCAGCGGCAGAGGCTGTCGCGGGGGTCGTCCAGGACCGCGACGGGGACGAGGGGGTCCGGGCGGTTCAGCACGTCCGCCCAGATCTGCAGGTAGGCGCGGCCCGACGCGTCGGCGAGGCGGGCCGCCATGGGGCGGACGAGGGCCGCCGCCAGGGGGCGGACGCCCTGCTCGCCGTCTTCGTAGGCGTCGAGCAGGGCATGCCGGCGGGCCTCGACCTCGGGGGCGTGCCGGGCGAAGATCGCGCGCAGGATCCCGGCGCGGTCCCCGAAGTGGTACTGGACGGCCGTGGCGTTGCGCGCGCCGGCCTCCTGGAGGATCTCGCGGAGGCTGACGGCGTCCACGCCGCGGGCGGCGTAGAGGGTCTCGGCGGCGTCCAGCAGTCGTTCCCGTGTGTCACTCATTGCCGATCGCATGCTCCAGGGCCTCGGCGAAGCGCTCGCGGGCCGCCGCCCGCCGGGTGGGCAGGTGGCCGGACGGCCACAGGCCCTCCACGGGCTCGACGTCGCGCAGCAGCTGCCGGGCCACGGTGATCTTGTGGACCTCGGTGGGGCCGTCGGCGATGCCCATCGCCTCCGCCCCCATCATCATGGCGGCGAACGGCATCTCGTTCGACACGCCGAGCGCGCCGTGCAGGTGCATCGCGCGCTGGACGACGTCGTGGTACACCTTCGGCATGGCGGCCTTCACGGCGGCGATGTCCTTGCGGACCTTCCTGTAGTCGCGGTGCTTGTCGATCAGCCAGGCGGTGCGCAGCACGAGCAGCCGGAACTGCTCGATCTCGATCCAGCTGTCGGCGATCTTCTCCTGGGTCATCTGCATCTTGGCGAGCGGCCCGAACCGGGTCTGCCGGGAGACGGCGCGCTCGCACATCATGTCGAACGCCTTGCGGACCTGCGCGATCGTCCGCATGGCGTGGTGGATGCGGCCGCCGCCGAGGCGGGTCTGGGCGATGGCGAACGCGCCGCCCTCGTCGCCGAGGAGGTTCTCGGCCGGCACCCGGACGTTCTCGTAGCGCAGGTAGCCGTGGGAGCCCTCGCGCTCGCCGCCGACGCCCACGTTCCGCACGGTGACCAGGCCGGGCGCGTCGGCGGGCACGATGAACATCGACATGCCCTCGTAGGCGGACACGTCGGGGTTCGTCACGGCCATCACGATCAGGAAGGTCGCGTGGCGGGCGTTGGAGGAGAACCACTTCTCGCCGTCGATGACCCAACCGTCCCCGTCGCGGACGGCGCGCGTGGTGAACAGGGTCGGGTCGGCTCCCCCGTGCGGCTCGGTCATCGAGTACGAGGAGGAGATCTCTCCGTCCAGGAGGGGACGCAGGTAGCGCTCCTTCTGCTCGGGCGTGCCGAAATGGGCGATGATCTCGGCGTTGCCGGAGTCGGGCGCCTGGCAGCCGAACACCGACGGCGCCCAGCGGGAGCGGCCGAGGATCTCGTTCAGCAGCGCGAGCCGCACCTGCCCGTACCCCTGGCCGCCCAGTTCGGGGCCCAGGTGGCACGCCCACAGGCCCTTCTCGCGCACCTGGTCCTGGAGGGGCCGCACGAGCCGCTTGTAGCGGGGGTCGGCCTTGTCGTAGGGGTCGCCGAGCACCAGGTCGAGGGGTTCGACCTCGTCCCGGACGAAGGCGTCCGCCCAGTCGAGAAGTTCCTGGTAGGCGGGGTCGGTCTCGAAGTCCCAAGCCATGGCGAGCCTCCTCGGTCGTGTCCCCCGATAATCGGTGTACCTCAGTAAGTAATGCAAGTGCATGACTGTTACTCTCCGGTACATCAAGCGTCGGAAAGGGACCGCCGTGCAGCCTGAGCAGATCGACCGCGCCCTCGTGGACTTCGACGTCCTGGCCGGGTGGATGGAAGACCGCGGCCTGCCGGGCGGCCCGTTCGAGGATGTCGAGCGGCTGACGGGGGGCACCCAGAACACGCTGGTCCGGTTCCGGCGCGGCGGCCGCGACTACGTGCTCAGGCGGGGGCCGGGCCACCTGCGCGCGAAGACGAACGAGGTCCTGCGGCGCGAGGCCCGTGTGCTGGGGGCGCTCGACGGGACCGACGTGCCCGCGCCGCGCCTCATCGCGGCCTGCCCTGACGAGACCGTCATGGGCGGCGCGGTCTTCTACCTGATGACGCCCGTCAATGGCTTCAACGCCTCGGTCACGCTGCCAGAGCTCCACGCCCGGGACGCGTCCGTCCGGCGCGAGATGGGCCTGAACGCGGCGCGGGCGCTGGCGGCGCTGGGCGCGGTCGACCACGAGGCGGTCGGCCTCGGCGACTTCGGCAAGCCCGAGGGCTTCCTGGAGCGGCAGGTGGGCCGCTGGATGTCCGAACTCGACTCCTACGGCGCGCTGGACGGCTACCCCGGACCGGACATCCCCGGCCTGGACGACGTTGCCCGGTGGCTGGAGGAGCACCGCCCCAAGGCGTGGCGCCCCGGGATCATGCACGGCGACTACCACCTGGCCAACCTCATGTACTCCTTCGACGGCCCGGAGGTCGCCGCGATCGTCGACTGGGAGATGTGCACGATCGGCGACCCGCTGCTGGACCTCGGCTGGCTGCTGGCCACCTGGCCGGACCGCGCCGACCAGAGCGCCGCCCTGGGCGGTCCCCTCGGCGCGGCCGGCGGGCTGCCCACCGCCGAGGAGCTGGTCGAGGTCTACGCCGAGCGGGCCGACGCCGTCGACGGGCGCGACCTGTCGTCCATCACCTGGTACGCGGTGCTGGCCTGCTTCAAGCTCGGCATCGTCCTGGAGGGCACGCACGCCCGCGCGTTCGCGGGCAAGGCCCCCAAGGAGACCGGCGACCTGCTCCACTCGATCACGCTCGGCCTCTTCGCCCGCGCCCGCGGCTTCATCGACTCCTGAGGCCCCTCGCGCCGGTGATCGGGAACTGCCAGGATCTCCCTCGCACGAGGAGGTGCGATGGAGATCCGTAAGGGCGGGCCCGGCGACGCGCCGGTGATGTTGGCGATGCTGGACGGGGCGGTGGCGTGGCTCGCCGCCAACGGCCGCACGGGGCAGTGGGGCAGCGAGCCGTGGTCGGAGGATCCGCGCCGCGTCGAGCGCATCACCGGCATCGCCCGCGACGACGAGATCTGGGTGGCCGAGGTCGGCGGGCGGCCCGCCGGCGTCATGGCGGTCGCGTCCGGGCCCCCGCACTACGTCGACCCGGTCGAGGAGCCGGAGCTGTACATCACCCTCCTGGTCACCGACCGCGCGTTCGCCGGGCACGGGGTGGGCGGCGCGCTGATCGCCAAGGCGAGGGACGAGGCCGGGGCGAAGGGCGTCGAGCTGCTGCGCGTCGACTGCTACGGCGGCGACGACGGGCGGCTGGTGGAGTACTACCGGAGCAACGGGTTCGAGACGGACGCCGCGTTCACCGTGGGCGACTGGCCGGGGCGGGTCCTGTCCCAGCGTGTCGCCGGGTAGGCGCGCCCCTGCTTGCAAAACCGCGCGGCCCGTCGCAGCCTGGAAGTGACCGGTGCGAACGGGGCAGTCGGTGACGCCCTTACGCCGCACGGACGGCGACCGAGCCGCTCGCCTCGTTCCGCCGGTCGGAACCTCATGTCGCATTCCCGCCAGCCAAGCCGCCCTGCCACGGGCAAGGCTTGGGACATGTACAGGAACTTCCGCTTCGGCGTGGTGGGCGAGTCGATCCGCTCGGGCGCGGAACTGGCCGAGACGTCCCGCCGCGCCGAAGAGCTGAGCTACGACGTTCTGACGTTGCGGGACCACTTCGTCGCCGAGCCGTTCGGCGAGCAGCTCGCGCCCATGGTGGCGCTGGCCTCCGCCGCGTCCGCGACGACCACGCTGCGGCTGGGCACGATGGTGCTCTCCAACGACTTCCGGCATCCGGTGATGCTCGCCAAGGAGGCCGCCACGCTCGACCACCTGTCGGGCGGGCGTTTCGAGCTGGGCGTCGGCGCGGGCTGGCTGCGCGAGGAGTACGAGGCCGCCGGGATGCCGTTCGACCGGGCCGGGACGCGGGTCGGGCGGCTGGAGGAGTCGCTGCGGATCCTGCGCGGCCTGCTGAGCGGCGAGAAGACCACGTTCGCCGGGGAGCACTACGCGGTCGACGGCCTGACGGTGTTCCCGCGCCCGGAGCGCCGCCCGCCCCTCGTCGTGGGCGCGGGCAGCCGGCGCATGCTCGGCATCGCCGGCCGGTACGCCGACACGGTCGGGATCCTCCCCCGCGCCCTGCCCGAGGGGACGATCTCCGACGAGGTCTCCGAGCGCCTCCCGGACACCATCGCCCGCAAGGTCGACTGGGTCCGCAAGGCGGCGGGAGAGCGGGACGTCGAGCTGAGCATGATGGTGACGCCCGCGTTCGGCCCCGACCCCCGCCGCGCCGCCGCGAAGGTCGCGGTCACGCGCGGCTGGGGCACGTCGTCGGCCGAACTGGTCCTCGGCATGCCGTCCCAGTTCGTGGGCCCGCCCGAGCACGTCGCCGAGCAGATGCTGGCCCGCCGCGACCGCTTCGGCTTCACCTACTACCAGGTCTCGGACACCGTCATGGAGGCGTTCGCCCCCGTCATCCCGCTCCTGGCCTCCTAGGCGGGGGCGGCGAAGCCGGCGTTCATGGCGAGGCTCAGCTCCGGTTCGGTCAGCCGGCCGCCCTCCAGGGTGTCGACGATGCGGCCGTGCTGGAGGACGACGACGCGGTGGCACAGCTCGACCAGTTCGGTGAGGTCGCTGGACGCGATCAGCACCACCTTCCCGTCGTCGGCGAGGTCGCGGACGATGTCGTGCAGCTCGGTGCGGGCGCCGACGTCCACGCCGCGCGTCGGGTCGTCCAGCGCGAGGACGGCCGGGTCGGCGTCCAGCCATTTGGCGAGGACGGCCTTCTGCTGGTTGCCGCCGGACAGGTTCCCCGCCCGGTCGTGGACGTCGCCGCGCACCCGCAGCCGCTCCATGCGGCCGCGGGAGCGCTCGACGAGGCGGGACCGGCGGGGCATGATCCCGCCGCGCCCCTGCCCGAGCCAGCTCACTGACGTGATGTTCTCCCACAGTGTCTTGTCGAGCATCAGCCCCCGGCCCTTGCGGTCGCCGGAGATGTAGGCGACGCCCGCGGTGACGGCGTGCCGGGCGGAGCGGGGCGAGCGCCCGTCCGGCAGCCGGACCGTGCCCGACGACGGCCGGGCCCGCCCGCACACGGCGTCCAGCACGGCGAGGTGGCCGGAGCCCTGCAGCCCTGCCAGGCCGACGATCTCGCCGCCCCGCACGGTGAGGGAGACGTCGCGCAGCCGACCCGGTACGGTCACGCCGGTGAGGGCGACCGCCGCCCCGCCGGGGCGGCGCGGGGCGGCGGTCGCGGCGGCCGCGTGCCGGGCGGGCTGCCCGAGCATCGCGGTGACCAGGGAGTCCAGGCCGACGCCGGCCGCGGGCTCGCCCGGCAGCACGACCCGGCCGTCCCGCAGGACGGTGACCCGGTCCGCGACCCGCATGACCTCCTCCAGGAAGTGCGAGATGTACAGGACGGCGAGGCCCCGCTCGGCCAGCCGCCGGGTGACGGCGGCGAGCCGCGCGGCGGCGTCGCGGGGCAGCGCCGAGGTCGGCTCGTCCAGGATCAGGACACGGGGGTGCTGCAGGAGCGCCCGGCAGATCTCCAGGAGTTGCCGGTCGGCGAGGGGCAGCTCGCCGACCTTCGCGTGCGGCGGCGGGTCCAGGCCCAGCTCGGCCAGGACGGGCTCGGCCAAGCGCCGCATCTCCCGCGTGCTGACCAGGCCCCCGCGCCGCGGCGCCCCGTAGGGGAAGAGGTTCTCCAGCACGGTCAGGTCGTCGTAGGTCATCAGCTCCTGCGACACGATCGCGACGCCCTGCGCCGCGGCCTGCCGCGCGTCGGCGAACCGGACGGGGACGCCGTCCAGCTCGACGGTGCCGCCCCCTGGCCGCACCACCCCGGAGATGATCTTCACGAGGGTGGACTTGCCCGCACCGTTCTCGCCGACGAGCGCGTGCACCTCCCCCGCGTCCAGGGTGATGCCGACGCCGTCGAGGGCGGTGACCCCGCCGTAGTGCTTGACCAGGCCGGAGGCGACCAGCATCTCAGGACCTCCCGGCGCCGCGGCTCCGCCGCATCAGCGGGCCTCCTTCAGCGGGCGCATGCCGGCGCCGGGGTTCGCCAGCAGCTTGTCCAGCTGCGGCTTGTACCACTGGTAGGCGTTCTGGACCGACTGCTGCCGTTTGATGATCTCGTCGATGTTGGACGAGTCCATGACGAGCCCGGGCGTCTTGAACCAGCCGTCCGGGAGCTTGCCGTCCTTCTCCCGCACCGACGTGATGAGCGTCGCGGTCGCCACGTACCCCTTGAGGTAGTGCTCGGGGTCGACGCCCGCGAAGTTGGTGCCCTTCTTGATGTACTCCAGGGTCTTCGGGTCCACGTCGAAGCCGGCGGTGAGGTACTTGCCCTTCTTCTGCTCCTTGAGGCGGCCGAGGTTGTAGCTGTCGGCGTCGCCCACGCCGAGGAACGCCAGCGCGGCGGGGTTCGCGTTCACCTGCGACTGCCAGGCGCCGTAGTTCTGGGCCGGGTCGCTGTAGGTCTGGAACGGGCCGAGGACGCGGATGCCGGGCGCCAGCTTCGCGAACGTGTCCTTGATGCCCTTGGCCCGGCTGTCGAGGACGGGCGTCCCCGGGTTCGGCACGCCGACGACCACGGTGCCCTTGGCGTCCTCGCCGAGCTTCTTCACCGTCGCCTCGGCGAGCAGCCCGCCGAGCTCGTAGTTGTCGTTGCCGACGTAGAAGCCGATCTTGCTGCCGTCGGTCGGCGCGGTGTCGAGCGCGACGATCGGGACGCCCTTGTCCACGGCCTGCGCGGCGGGGCGGGTGAAGATCGGCGGGTCGAGGTTCTCCAGGACGATCCCGTCCGGGTGGGTGACGGTGAGGTTCTGGAACAGCTGCTGCTCGGCGGGCCCGTCGGTGTTGGGCGGGCCGACGACCTTGAAGTCGATGTTCCCGGCCTGCCTGGACGCCTCCGTCGCGCCCTCGTACATCTCCCGGGCGAAGTTGAGGCTGTAGTTGGCGACGGCGATGCCAATCCGGAGCCGCTCGCCCTTGCCGGAGCCGCCGCCGTCACCGCAGGACGCGGTGGAGAGGGCAGCGCCGAGCACGAGGGCGAGGGCCGCCGCGACGGGCCCGCGGGGACGCGGGGTCATGGGTTCCTCCCAGGTGAGCGCAGGTCACGGACGCGGCGCAGCAGCGGCGCGGCGCCGACGGCGACGAGGATCACGCCGCCGGTCGCGAAGGTCGTCCAGTTGATGGGGACCTCGAAGAACACCAGCGCCGCGGTGACGGCGCCGAGGATGAGGGTGCCCGCCGCGGCGCCGAGGACGGAGCCGGTTCCGCCCTTCAGCGGGGTGCCGCCGATGATGGCCGCGGCGATGGCCGTGAGCTCGTAGCCCTGGCCGATGGTGGGGTCCCCGGCGATGAAGAACGCCAGGGCGAGGACGGCCGCGACGCCCGCCATGAGCCCCGACAGGGCCAGCGCGGCGACGCGGGTCCGGGTGACGGGCAGCCCGCCGAACTCGGCCGCCTCCGGGTTGGAGCCGATGGCCCGCACCCGCGCACCGAACCGCGTCCGGGTGAACACGACGGTCAGCACCGCGACGGCGAGCACGAAGACCCACACCGCGTTCGGGACGCCGAGCGACTCGCCGCCGCCGAGCATGGTGAAGAACGCGTGGTCCTGCGGCAGGTCCGTGATCTGCTTGCCCTCGGCCAGCGCCAGCCCCACGCCGCGCAGCAGCATCGACGTGGCGAGCGTGACGATGAACGAGGGCAGCCGCAGATACGTGGTCACGGCGCCGTTCAGGGCGCCGACGGACGCCGACAGCGCGAGCACCGCCAGGGCCGCCGCCCACGGGTTCCAGCCGTCCCGGATGAGCAGGGCGCCGACGACGACGCCCATCGCGTACATGCCGCCGACCGACAGGTCGACCTCCCGCATCGCCAGCGCGAACACCATCCCGCAGGCCATCAGCCCGACGTAGACGGAGTTGTGCGCGGTCGTCAGCAGGTTGCCGGTGCGCAGGAAGTCCGGCTGGAGCAGGCCGACGCCCAGCACCAGCAGGATGAGCACGCCGACGACGCCGGCCTCGTCGGGGATCGGCCGCCGGAGGCGGGGGCGCCGCGCCGGTGGCGCGTCCTTGTTCTCCGAGGCCGGCCCGGCCGCGGGCTTTCGTACGGACATGCGGCGAGCATGTGACCCGCGCCACGCCACCACAAGGAAGCCGTTTCAACCAGTGAAAACGGTGCCTTGCCCGGGGGCCGGGGGTGGCGCACGCTGCCGTCCATGAGCGAGACGCCGTCCGGCGACGGACCACAGCGGACCGCGCTCGTGACCGGCGCGGCGGGCGGGCTCGGGCGGGAGTTCGCGATCGCCCTGGCCGCGCGCGGGCACCGGGTCGCGGGCCTCGACCTCGCCGACCTGTCGGGGACCGCCGAGGCGATCGGCGACCGCTTCCACCCCGTGCGGGCGGACGTGACCGATCCGGACGAGGTCGAGGCCGCCGTGGAGGAGACCGCCGCCCGCTTCGGAAGCCTGCACATCGTCGTGAACAACGCCGGGATCTACCCGCCGCTGGAGTTCGAGGAGACGACGCTGGAGGACTGGCGGCGGATCATGCGGGTCAACCTCGACGGGCCGTTCCTGGTGTCGCGGGCCGCGCTGCCCCACCTGAAGGCGGCCGGCTGGGGGCGGATCGTCAACATCGCCTCCGCCGTGGTGTTCCTCGGGCCGCCGGACCTCGTCGCCTACACCACGTCCAAGGCCGGGCTCGTCGGCTTCACCCGGGCCCTTGCGAGCGCGGTCGGCCACCACGGGATCACGGTGAACGCGATCGCGCCCGGCCTCACCCGGACCGGGACGGCGGCGCGGACGACGGGCGCGGACGGCGGGTTCGAGCGCGTCCGCGACATGCAGGTCGTGCGGGCCGTCGAGGAGCCGCGCGACCTGCTGTCGACCCTGCTGTACGTGTGCGACGAGGGGAGCGGCTTCCTCACCGGCCAGACGATCAACGTGGACGGCGGGTCCGCCAAGCACTGAGCCGCCGGACGGCGGACCCGCCGAGCAACGGAAAGGCACCGTATGAGGCCGATCGAGGCGCTGCTGGAGATCGCCCGCGACGAAGGCGTGACGCGGATCTTCGGCAACCCCGGCACGACCGAGCTCCCCCTGATGGACGCGCTGGTCGAGGCCCCCGACCTGCGGTACGTGCTGGGCCTGCAAGAGGGGTCCGTGGTGGCGATGGCCGACGGCCACGCGCGGGCGTCCCGCCGCACGTCGATGGTCAGCCTGCACGTCGCCGCGGGCGTCGCGAACGGGCTGATCGGGATGCTGAACGCGCTGCGGTCCCGGACCCCGATGGTGATCGTGGCGGGCCAGCAGGACCGGCGGCACCTCGTCCAGGACCCGATGCTGTCGGGCGACCTGGTCGGGCTCGCGTCGGCCGCGACGAAGCACGCGGTGGAGGTGCAGCACGCGCGCGACCTGCCGATCGTCCTGCGGCGCGCCTTCGCCCTCGCGGCCCGGCCCCCGGCGGGGCCGGTGCTCGTGTCGGTCCCCATGGACCTGCTGGAGGAGGACGCCGACGTCGCGGTGCCGGCCCGCTCCCCCGTGACGGGCCCGGGCGCGGCCGAGGCGGGCGACGCGGCGGCGCTGCTCGCCCGCGCCGAACGACCGGTGGTCGTCGCCGGCGACGGGGTCGGACGGGCGGGCGCGGTCGCCGAGCTGGTCGCGGTGGCCGAGCGGCTCGGCGCGGCCGTCCTCCACCAGCCCATGAACGACGCCATCGACTTCCCCACCGGGCATCCGCTCTACGCCGGGATGATGGCGCCCCGCAACGCGGTCATCCGCGAGGCGCTCGCCGGGTACGACGCGGCCCTGATCGCCGGGTGCCACGCGTTCATGCCGCACCACTACTCCCCCGGCCCCGCCGTCCCCGACGGGCTCGCCATCGTGCAGGTGGACGAGGACCCCGCGGAGATCGGCCGGAACTTCGCCGTCCGGCACGGCCTGACGGGCGACCTCGCGGGGACGCTGCGGGCGCTCGCCGACCGCCTCGACGGGCTCGTCCCGTCCGCGCGGGAGCGCGCCGAGCGGCTCGGCGCCGATCACGCCCGGGCCAGGGAGAAGGCGGAGGAGGCCGCTCGCGCGGCGTACGGCCCGTCCCCGATGGATCCGAGCGCCGCCGCCCACGCCGTCGCGTCCGGGCTGCCCGACCGGGCGGTGGTGGTCGAGGAGGCGATCACCGTCGGGCTGAAGCTGCGCGCGGTGCTGCGCCAGGACCTTCCCGGCTCCTACGTGCACACGGTCGGCGGCGGGCTCGGCTGGGGCATCGGCGCGGCGGTCGGCACCCGGATGGCGGACCCGGACCGTCCCGTGGTCGCGGTGCTCGGCGACGGGTGCGCCATGTTCGGCCTGCAGGGGCTCTGGAGCGCCGCCCGGTACGAGGTGCCCGTGGCGTTCGTGGTGATGGACAACGGCGAGTACCGCACCCTCAAGGACACCCTCGACGAGGGCGGGGGCGCCTCGGCAAGGCACGGCCGCTACGTCGGCATGGACCTCGCCCCGCCCGCGCTCGACTGGGCGAGCGCCGCGCGGCTGTTCGGGATCGACGCGGTGCGGGCGGGCTCGGCCGGCGAGCTGCGGGACGCGGTCGCCTCGGCCGGGGACCTGGCGGCGCCGCTGCTGATCGTGGCGCCCGTCACGGGGCACGGGGCCGACCGGTGATCGCCGCCCGCTTCCCCGCCCTTGCCGCCGGCTCCGATCGCGGACACCATCGGGGGATGGACGTGCGGGCCACGGGCGCGGAGCCGCCGCGGTCGGTGCTGGCGCGCGGGCTCAGCCTGCTGGACGCCTTCGGCTCCGCCGACACCGAGCTGAACCTGACCGAGCTCGCCGCCCGCACCGGTCTGCCGAAGCCGACGGCGCACCGGCTGCTGAGCGAACTGGTGCGGTGGGGCGGCGTCGAGCGCACCCCGTCCGGCTACCGGCTCAGCATGCGGCTGTTCGTCCTCGGGCAGCGGGCGCCCCGCCCGCGCGGCCTCCGCGAGGCCGCGCTCCCCTACCTCGAGGACCTGTACGAGGCGACCCACGAGAACATCCACCTGGCCGTACTGGACGGGACGGACACGCTCTTCCTGGAGAAGGTCACCGGGCGCCGGTCGATGCCGATCGTGTCCCGGGTGGGCGGGCGGCTGCCCGCGTACTGCACGGCGACGGGGAAGCTGTTCCTCGCGCTCGGGCCGCCGGAGCGGCTGGATCGGGTGCTCGCGGGCGGGCTCGTCCACTACACCCCGCACACGATCGTGATGCCGGGGCTCCTGCAACGGGAGCTGGCCCGCACCGCCGACCGCGGCTACGCCGTCAACCGGGAGGAGTCGGAGGCCGGGGTCTCCGCCGTGGCGGCGCCCGTCCTCGACCACCGCCGGCAGGTGATCGCCGCGATCTCCATCACCGGCAACGTGTGCCGGCTGGACCTCGACCGGCTCGCCCCGGCCGTGCGGACCGCGGCGCTGGCGCTGTCGCGCGAACTGGCGCGTGAGAACGCGGGCACGCTGGAAATGGGGATTCCCCGGTGATCTCTCGATACCGGGGAATCCCCGTTTCCATGCACCGGCAGCCCTGCGCCGGGTCTGGAAGAGGCCTTGCGATCCCACCGTGAGCGGGCTCACATTCACCCTGTGAGCCATTTCACGAATGGTCCGCCGCCTCAGATCATGAGCCGAAAGGCTGGGGCATGCCCTTCTTCCCGGGGCCCTTGCCCCAGGACAGGACCTCCCACTTGACGCCCTTCAGGTGGCCCTCGCCGGTACCGGCGTTGTACTTGCTGGCGGGCTTCTTGCCGTCCAGCAGGTACCGGAAGGTGTAGGTGTCGAGGTCGAGCATGACGCCGCGGTGCGACGGCTCGCCCGGCCCGCGGTCGCCGACGAAGCCGGTGATGCTGCGGCCCTTGTAGGACACCTTGACCTTGGTGTGCATGGGCCAGCTCGGGCTGGCGAACAGGCCCTTCTGCATCGGCTTGCCGCCGGCGGGGGCGCCGGTGTCGCCGTTCACGCCCGAGCCGTCGTCCCAGAAGTAGGACGCGGTCGTCTTGCCGCTGAGCAGGGCCTTCGGGCCCTTCTTCGCGGGCTTCGCGGCCTTGGGGGCGGCCTTGGAGTCGGCCTTCACCTCGGTCTTGGAGTCGGCCTTGGCCTCGACCTTCGGGGCCTTCGGCAGGGTGAGCTCGGTGAGCCCGGCCTTGTCACCGAGGCTCTTGGGGGACTGCTGCTCCTGCGCGGCCACGGCCTGCTCCGGCAGGAACTGCTTCTTGGGAGCGGAGTCATCGCTCGCGGCGGCGACACCGGCCACCATCATGCCCGCGAGGGCGGTGCCGGTGACGCCGGTCAGGATGACGTTGATCGCTCGCTGCTGCATGGAGATCCTTCGTTCGGGGTACAGGGCTGCCGCTCGGCACGGGGAAGGCGCGCAGGTCACGCGCCCGTCTCCGGGCAGGGGTGAACGGCTCCGAGACTCGAGACTCGGGAGGCGCCGCCGCGAGAAGGACCCGCTTGGAACGGTCCACGGGCATGGCGGACCGCGCTCGCGCTCAGCCGCGCACGACCGGGTTCGGACGTGCGGGTGACACGGGCTTCGGTGAAGCGGGAAGGATGCCGACCGGGGGCTCACGGGCCCAGCACGGTGCGCGGCCGCTGCATGGTACGGCTGCGTTCGGCGAAGGGATCCCGCCTGGCGGGCGGGAGGCGGCGGTTATGCGATTGGCCGGGTCAACGGTTCTTTGACCCTGACCTGGGGATGACTATATACGGCATTACCGTGCTGTCGCCAAACGGGGGATTTCTTTACCTTTGACAAGGTAGATCTTTTAAGCCGGAACTGGCCCGGAGCGCCTTTACCATAGGGGCTCCGGGCCAGTCGGCCGCACCGCGCCCATGGCAAAAAGGATCTTTAAACCGATGGCCTCGGCGCCCATGGCCCGGCCGTCCGCTCCCCGCCCCGGCGCGCGAACAGCCTGGGACGCGTGGGGCGCTGGAGATGAGCGACCGCGAACCCGGACCCGTCGCGACGCACACGTGACCGCAGGACGGAGGGCGCCGCACACGCTCGGACCCGCACGTGATCAGAGGGCACAGGACCGGGCCGCGTGTGCTCAGACCGCCCGTGAATCGACCGCCTGGAACCGGGCCGCGGGCGATCGGACCGCACGTGATCAGACTGCGTACGACGGGCCGCACAGGATCGGGCCGCGCTGGGCGGCCGCAGACCCGCACGGCCGTCTGCCGCGCGGGTGGAACGTCCTCGTCAGTGCGTCGGGTAGACCGACGGCACGAGCGGCGTCGGGCCGGTTCCGCCGGTGAACACGGCGGGGCCCGCCTGGGGCGGGACGAAGGGCGACTCCGCGTAGGAGGCGTCCGCGTAGACGGGCTCCCCGTACGGCATGGCCGCCACGATGGGGCCCTGCGCCGCCGGGACGGCCTGGGCCGCGGGCGGCGGGACGGGCGGTGGAACGTGCGAGCCGTCCGCCCGGCGCTGCTCCGCCGCGGCCGCGCTGCGGCGCTCGGCGAGCAGGGCCATGAGGGCGCGGGCGGTGTCGGCGTCCATCTTCAGCAGGACGCTCGGCATCCCGGTCTGATCGACGAACGGGGATACCGAGGGCGGAGCCGGCAGCTGCGGTATGGCCGCCCGCATCTCCTCGCGGAGATCCTGGGCCAGCCGCAGCGCCTGTCGGTCACTGTCGCTCAAGTGTGCGGTCATCGCGATCTCCGGGGAGTTCACGTGCGGGGGTCCGGGGCAATCCTGCTAGGGATGGCGTGCAGGTGCAAGGGCTGATGCACGTGCATTTCAAGAAAATTCCCCCCGTAACCCCCGCCTCCGTCGCTCGTTCCCGATCACTCGACGCCGCGCCTTCCGCGCGTCCACAGCGACTTGACCAGCACAGATGTGCACGGTCGGCCCCGCACTCGCACCAGAAGGTCCACGGACGGCCAGCACGGTGCGTGCCTCCTCGAACACGGAGACGGTTCCTGCTTCCGAGCAAGATCCATGTGCCCAGGGTCGGATGCGTGTGATGTCCGCCACGAGCGCGCGGAAGCCTGCCGCCCGGGCGTCCGATCCGGCCCCGGGCGCGCGCCGCTGCGGATCCATCGCAGGGGTCCCGGATCACTTATCTCTAGGGATGCCTCGTTCGGCGCTGCGTGCGGAGCGCCATTAACGGCATTCTGGACGGATGACAGAGACCCTCAGCACCCGGGCCCTCAACCGGGCCACGCTTGCGCGGCAGATGCTGCTCGCACGGGAGCCGATCCCCGCCGCCGAGGCGGTGGGACGGCTGTGCGGGATGCAGGCGCAGGAGCCCAAGCCTCCGTTCCTGGGGCTGTGGACGCGAGTCGAAGGGTTCCAGGCGTCCGATCTGCACTCCGCCTTGCAAGGCCGGTCGCTAGTGCGCGCCACGATGATGCGCGCCACCCTGCATCTGGTGACGAGCGCGGACTACACGGCGTTCCGTACATCGATGCAACCGATGTTGGACGGCGGCCTGCGGGTGCTGGGCGACCGCGCCAAGGGACTCGACCTGGAGAAGGTCGTCCCCGCCGCGCGCTCCCTCCTGGAGGCGGGGCCGCTCACGTTCAACGAGATACGCGCCGAGTTGCAGCAACTGTTCCCGGACGTGAACGAACGCGCTCTCGGCTATGCCGTCCGCCTGTGCGTGCCCCTGGTCATGATGCCCACCGAGGACAGGTGGGGCTTCCCGCGCACGTCGCGCTTCGCGCTGGCCGACTCTTGGCTGGACTCCGGGCCGGACGCCGAGAACGCGATCGACGAACTGATGCTCCGCTACCTGGCGGCCTATGGACCGGCGTCCCCCGCCGACGCGCAGACGTGGTCGGGGTTGTCCACGACCGGCGAGGCCCTGGAGCGCCTTCGCCCGAACCTGCTGACCTTCACCGACGACAAGGGCCGGGAGCTGTTCGACCTGCCGGACGCGCCGCGCCCCGGCGAGGACGTCCCCGCCCCCGCGCGGTTCCTGCCCGAGTTCGACAGCCTCGTCCTCGCGCACGCCGACCGCAGGCGCGTCATCGCCGACGACCATCGCCCCATGCTCACGACCAAGAATCTGCGCGTCCGCGCCGTGTTCCTGTGGGACGGGTTCGCGCGCGGCATCTGGGAGACGGAGTACAAGCGCAAGGTGGCCACGCTCCGGATGCGTCCGTTCGAGGCCCTCCCCCAGGCGGCCGTCGACGGACTGAGGACCGAAGGGGAAGCGTTGCTGCGCTTCATGGAACCGGACGCCAAGGAGACCGTCGTCACCGTCGAGGAGTGACGAGACCGCCTGGAGCCGTGCAGACGACAGCCCCCGGGCGATGGCCGGGGGCTGTCGGAGAGTCGAGAGGCCCGGGCTAGCCGGCGCCGTCCTGGCCGCGCATCTCCTCGACCACGACGCTCTGGTACGCGCGGGAGGTGTCCGGGACGTAGCTCAGCCGCGCCAGAGCCTTGCCGTCGTGGTCCCTTATCTCGAAGTGGTAGCCCTCGCCGGCCTCACCCACATGCGCCGCGGCCTGGTCGTGCCTGAGCCGGCACATGGTGTCGACCTTCTCGAGCGCCACCTTCAGGCTCCCCGCGTCACTGATGAGCCGCGCGGGCTCACTCGTCTCCCAGATCTCGAACATCAGTCGTGTCCTGTCGGCGGTCGGTCGGTCTGTCGGAAGGAACGGGCGGGGCATTCCAGACGTCTGGGACAGCTTGCGCCTATCTCATGGATCTTTCAATCAACCAAGGTATCGGATTGATCACTATTCGAAGTTGTCCACGCTCATAGTGTCATGTCCGCATGTGGCGACGGTCCACCCTTCCGCCGTCCAACCCGGTTCGGTACAGTCGGCCGCGCCGAACCGAACGTGACTCGGAATGAGACGCCCACTCCCCGCGCCCCCGCCCGGCCCGCGGGAGCCTTTGCTCATTCCGGCCGGAAGACGCCGAGCCTCGCCGCCGCCGGATGGCAGGATCGTCCTTCGGAGTGCTGTCGGACGGCGGGGAGTGGCGGTGCGGAAGACCTGGCGGTGCGGCACGACACCCGAAGCCTGGGCCACCCTCGCCGCCGAAGAGGCGGTGCGATCGCTCGCCCGCGGCGACCGCGCCGCGTTCCGGCGCCTCGTGGCCGAACTGACCGGCGGCCCCGCCGGCCCGGGCTGGACGAGTGCCGCCGACCGCTGCCTCACCGACCGGCTGCGGCACGCCGTCACCACCGCTTGGCGGCGCGGGTGGCAGCCCGCCGACCTGGTGCGCTTCACGACACGTCGGCACACGGCCCGGCACGCGCGGCTCTGCACGGACGCCATCGCCGACGAGAGGCGCACCTACCCCACCGGTGCCGTCGACGAGCGGTGGGAGGAGCAACTGGCGGCCCTTGGAGCCGGCGTGTGGTGGCCGGACGGCTCCCATTCGACCCACTGGTGCCACCGCGAAGGCTTCGAACGCGCGGATTACGTCACGTGCGCTCTAGAAGTCATCCACCTCTTGGAAACCCTCCCAAAGCTTCCTCCCATCACCCCGCCTCCCACGACCACTTCGGACACGAGCCCGCCCGGCGGAAGAGCATCCAGGGGCTATAGGACGGGTGCAGGCAGGTCCAAGTCAGGGTCGTCCAGTACGGGAGGGCCAGGGGCCGGGTCGGACCGAACTGCCACGGGCGCGTCCGATGCGGGGAAGGCCCATAGGGGGGTGCCTAGGCCCGGCGGCGAATCCGGTCAGCGGAGGCGCCGGAGGCTGGAAGAGGTCGATCAGCGGATCCTCGGTCGGGTCCGGGCTCTTCTGGCCAAGGCCGAATCGACCGAGTTCCCCGAGGAGGCGGAGGCGCTCAGCGCGCGCGCCCAGGAGTTGATGGCGCGGCACAGCATCGACCATGCGCTGCTCGCGGCGGAGACAGGCGACCTGAGCGGTCCAGACGGACGGCGTATCGCGATCGACAGTCCTTACGAGGCGCCCAAGGCGATCCTGCTGACGGTGGTGGCCGAGGCGAACCACTGCCGTGCGGTGTGGCACCGGGAGCTGGGGCTCTCCACCGTCCTCGGGTTCCCGGCCGATCTGGCCGCGGTGGAGATCTTGTTCACGTCCCTGCTGGTGCAGGCCACGTCCGCCATGGTGCACGCGGGTCCCAGGCGCGACGCGCGGGGACGGTCACGGACGCGTTCGTTCCGCCATGCGTTCCTCAACGCCTACGCCGTCCGCATCGGGGAGCGGCTGCGAGGAGCGGCGGACAGGGCGGCCGCGGACGCCGGCGGGAAGGATCTGCTTCCCGTGCTGGCGGCGCGCGACCAGGCCGTCGACCAGGCCGTCGACACGATGTTCCCGAACCTCGCCAAGGGGCGGGCGGGATCGGTCTCCAACTATGAGGGCTGGCTCGCCGGACGGGCGGCCGCCGACCTCGCCAGCCTGGACGGGCGCTCCGAGGTCACCGGAGCCTTCCGAGGTCCGTAGCGCGCGGGGCCCCCCCGGGGGGCGAGGGGGACGTCCGGCCATGTGCTCGCTTCTTCCTTGTCTCGCTGTGCTCGGGAGCGGGTCAGTCCTTCTTGCGCCGGGTGTTGCCGCCCCGGCCACGGAGCGGCACGCCCGCCTCCTTCAGGACGTTGTAGATGAATCCGTACGACCGGCCGGTCTCGGCGGCCAGATCGCGGATGCTCTCGCCGGCGGCGTACCGCGGAGCGAGCTCGGCGGCGAGCCTGGTGCGTTCGGCACCGGTGACACGGGTGCCCCTCGACAGTGTTCGAGCCACGGGGACCTCCTGATTCCAAGGCTGGGCGGCGGGGCCCGTCCCCGCAGCTCACAGCAGTGTTGATCTCCCCAACGTACACATTCCCCCCGATTGCTCCGTCGATGCCGCGCGAATCACCACGAATTCGGCCGAAGCTGGTCTTTTCCGTGGTGAACGGCGTGTCGGAACTAGACAGACGTGTCCGATACCGTCCTCGCTCGGTCGTTCCACCGGATCACCCCCTCCAGGAGCCCCAAGACCGGAACCATGCGTCCCTGAAGCCCCCATGGCTTCACCTCTCGCTGGCGTCCCCCTGGCCTGAGCGCCCCTAGGCCCCGACCACACCGGCGTTTCCCCGGGCTCCAGGACCCACCGATGCCGAGTTATCCACAGAACCGCGTTCTACAGCTTCTCGCCGGGACGGTCGCGCATGCTGGCCGGGTCCCGACAGGCGAGGAGGAGTCCCATGGCCACGATCACATTCCCGGTCCCGTCGACCACGACCTCGAGGTTCGCCGTGGCCGCCACGAGCATCCCCGGCGACCCGGCACCCCTTCTGAGGAGCGCGGAGGGCCCCTACCAGTCCCACATCGCGGGGCGTCTGGGCACACCCCAACTCCAGGTCGCCCGCGAGGCCCTCCCCGCCCTTCGCTGGGACCCGTGGCACATCAAGCCGTCCCGCCCGGACGACCGGCGACTCGCGCGGGCCTTCAACGACGCCGAGCAGTTCGCCGTCGTCACCGCGTTCGCCCCGATCACCGACCAGCCCAGGGCGGTCCAGGTGGCCCGAGCCGCCGCGTACGCCATCGCCGAGGCCACCGGCGGGATCATCGCCGACCTGGTCACGGGCCACGTCCTGACGCCGTCCGCCCAGGAGCGGACGCGTTTCGTGCTGGCCGACCGATGGCTGGGCGACGTCCTGCCGCCGTTCCGCGCCAACGGCCGCTGCACGGCCGCCGACCCGGGCAGGGATCCCGAAGGCGTCAACGGCTGCGCCTGCGTCCGGCTGCGCACCCGCGGCCTGCGGCGCTTCGGCCTCCCCGAACTCCAGATCACCGACGTCGCCTGCCCGCACGACCTCGCCGCCCTCAACGTCCTGCGCACCACCGCCCGCCGCCTCCTGACCGACCACTGGTCATGGCTGGCCACCGGCCCGGCCGTCGGAGACCGCACGATCCCCGACGTCCTCGACCTGTCCCAGACCGACTTCAACGACTTCTGGGGCACCACCCGCCGCGTCCGCCTGACCGCGCCCTCGCACTTCCAGGTCCACCTCTCCCCCCTGACCTCCCGCCTCATCGCCGTGGGTCCGCCCACCCACTTCGAAGGCACGGTCAACGACTGGCTCTGGGGCGACACCCTCCCCATGGGCATGCACGACTCCCAAGAAGCCCCCGCCCTTCCCACAGCCGCCTGAACGCCCCCACCCGGCAACTCCGTCAACCGGCCCGTCCACCAGACCCGACCAGCCCCTGCCCTCGAACAGCACCGCCCACCGACCACGAAGCGACTCAACGACCGGGCCTGTCGGGCCCGTCCAATCAACGGCAACCCACCTCAAGGCGGTGCAGACCTCTCTTGAACCACTCTCGCTGGCTGCTGTGACCGGGACTAGCGCCGTTAATGAGCCAGCCCGAGGAGCGGCAGGTGCAACTAGAGCGACCCGGCCCGGCCACAGCCTTGTTGATCTCGGCTGCAGACCGCGATCAACGCCACTGACCCAACAAGTTGATGTAACTCGATCTTGCGGGGGCTAGTCGCGGACGGCGCCGGCCGGGGCCGTCCAGCTAACGGTGTCATTCGATCTTGTGGGGTTCAGTTGTGGGCGGCCGGGCGGCCTTCGAAGGTGATCTCGAAGGCGTTGAGGGCGGCCTTCCACCGCTGCATCCAGCGTCTGCGAGCGGCGCCTCTGGCGGCCAACTCATGACCGCGAGGTAGACGCCCTTGAGTGCGGCCTGCTCGTGGGGAAGCGGCCGCGGGCATTGCCTGGGCGGTGTCATGGAGGGCTGGGATGCTGGCGACGTGAGGGATGACGAGGACGAGCCGCTCGTTGGCGGCCGGATGGCGCAGGGTGTCGTGCGTCGCGGCGAGCGGGTGCTACGCCCGCTGGGTCCCTGGTCAGAGGCAGTCCACGAGTATCTCCGTTACTTGGAGGGCGTGGGCTTTGCAGGTGCTCCCCGCGTGCTGGGCGTCGAGGGAGACCGCGAGGTACTGACATATCTGGACGGAGAGGTGGCCGTCGATCCCGCCTGGCAGCCGGGCCGCGGGCACCGGCTACCCGCGCACGCTCGCAGCGACCAGGCACTCATCCGCGCCGGGCGGCTCATCCGCGACCTGCACGAGGCATCGCGCGGATTCCGTCCGCGTCGCACCACCTACCGCTTTCATCCCTGCCCACCCCGCCCTGGCCAGATCATCTCCCATGGCGACCTCGGCCCCTGGAACACGGTCTACCGCAACGGTCTGCCCGCGGCGTTCATCGACTTCGACAGCGCAGGACCGGTCGATCCC
Source organism: Actinomadura sp. NPDC000600 (assembly GCF_040492135.1). Classification (NCBI taxonomy): domain Bacteria; kingdom Bacillati; phylum Actinomycetota; class Actinomycetes; order Streptosporangiales; family Thermomonosporaceae; genus Actinomadura; species Actinomadura sp. NPDC000600. The sequence continues at coordinate 61,802 of NZ_JBEUPD010000032.1, read as the reverse complement.
GTGGACGAACTGGCCGCGGCCGCGTGGGCCTTCGTGCCGCTGGCACCCGACCGGCGCCTGCGCGAGGCCGGATTCGACCCGATCCCCGACCTGCCGGCCCGGCTGCGCTTGTTCGTGGACGCCTACGGCTTGCCCCATCGCCCAGCCGCCCTTTTGTCCGCCCTGCAACGGAGCGTCCTGACCAGGGTGGAGCAAATCGCCACGTGGCCGCTGTCCGCGGCCGACGCCGCCGGGTCCCTGGAGTTCCTGGCCAACGAGCTGCGCTGGTTCCACACGATGACCCCTGCCATCGAGCGCGCCCTAAACGGACCAGACGCCCCCAGCAGACCCTGATGATGGCGAGAAGAACACCGCGCGGGCTGCTCGAACGACCGACAACCTGCCGATGCCGCCGCGCGACGCAAGGACCGGAAAGATCTTCGCCAGCTGCTCGGCACCGGCCTGTCCAACGCCGAGATCGCCGGGCGCCTGGCAAGGCGGCGGCGCCGTCGCATCCGCACCCCCTGCCCGTCCTGCGGCCGCTGACTGCCCCAGCCCGGCCCTCGACCGAGCACACGCACGGCGCGCTCACAGGCCTCCCGCACCGCCGCCGAAACCGGGATGCGGCGGAGCGGACGGCGCGCCCGCAGGCCTCGCGCACGGCCGCCGGAACCGGGATGTGGCAGAGCTGTCGCTTGTCGGAACCTCAACGTTCGGCCTGGCATCACTCTCCGTGTCACCGTCGCTTGGGGCCGAGGCCCTACGGGCGGGAGGCAGCGTTGAGGGGACGGAACGGGCGATGTCATGTTGGACGGCTGCCGCGGTCCACGCCGCCGCTACGAGCACGTCCCTGAGCACTTCGCGCCTTGGTCCGCATTACCTCGCCCTCGACTAACAGGACTCGGCACGTCACAAGTTTGGCGCGGATCTGGTTTGTCGCTCTAGTCCGGCTCTATGAGATGAACACCGAGAAATATCGTGTTCACTGCATCGGCTGCGAAGGCACGCATCACGCTCCGCACCACCCGCCGCGGTGCAGGCTCCTCCCCTCCTCAAAGACCAGCGCCTTTATCGGAGAGACCGGCCGCTTCCCGCGTGGGCGAACATCAGTCCTTGGCCGCTTACTCGAATCTACGTCCTCGACTGTTGAGGCGGCGCTCCTGACCGAAGAGCCGCCGCTTGTACCAATTGGGAGCCAAGGTCGCATACCTCCCGCTTTCTACGCTGTCGCCGAGCGCCCCGAAATCGACTCTCTGCTGCCGATCGACATCGACCGCCCGCACCTTCAGCCCCAAGCGCACCCCCCATTCGCACCATCAGGGCCGGCCGTTTCCGACCAGGAGAACGACAGTCCGCACCCTCCTCATGAGGTGGTTCAATGGGAGCACGCAGGTGTGATAGAAATATCCGCCTTCACCCGATTCGGCCGTATCGACGACCTTCGCGGCCACCCAATACAGGTCTGGCCGCTCGCACCTCCCCGCCCACCGAAGGCAGGCCACGTGATCGGATGACTTGCCCAATGCATGTTCGCCCGGGACGTGCCGAATTGGGCGTTCCGATTCGCGTCAGGAGCACGTGGCACGTGGGCGATTTTGCGTGTCGGGGCGCAGTGACAGCGAGTGACAGTTTTGCGACCGCGCCGTCACCCCGGCATGCCAGCCGAGGAACTCCTCACGGAGGTCGATCATGTGCTGATCATGCAAATGTCATCGCCTGCGGACGTCTCATCAACGCTTCCCTCGTCGCGTATCCCTAAGAAATTCGCGGGAATTCGGCCCTCCGGCCGCCCGGCCGTCCCGGCGAGAGGCAGGCACCGACATTTCGGGATGAGCCGGGATATGACGTCCATATCAGTCGTGGCCGTCACGGCGACGGCGGCGCGGGATCGACGGAGCCGACTGTGGGCAATGTGCAACGCTCCGTAGCCAAAGTAGCTACGATCGGCATTCACACGGTGACCGACGCGATCCCCCGGGGCGAAGATGAACCGTTTCCTGGCACATCCCAAACTCGCCGTCGCCTTCAGCGAATGGCTCCGCTGCACCTGCGGGTTCCTGGGGTGCACCGCCATGGCCGGCGCCATCAGTATCGGCGCGGCGACCCCCTCCGAAGCGGCCGCCCGAACCGACCCTGAGCCGCACGGGCCCAGACCGCCGATCTGTCGTCACGCCATAGGTATCGGCGATCGGTTCGCCTCGCACAAGTGCATGGGGCCGTGGCTGTCGATGCCCGACAAGCCCCGGGGACGTCCGGGACACGGTCGGGATTTTCCTCACTGGTTCGACCGGTACGACAGCAGGAAACCCAAGAAGGAGCACAGGGCACCCCCGCCGCGCCCATCCGAGAAGCCGGCGCCCCGCCCGGCCGCGACCGGCGGCCCGAGAAGCGTGCCCCCGCCTCCCCGCCCACCCAAGAGCGCCAAGGTGCGCCGTCCTCCGGCACATCCCCCGGTACCGGTGCCTCCCCCAGCGCCGTCGCCGGTGCCGGCACCAACACCGGTGACGGCCCGCGAGCAGGCCGACGAGGTCGATTCACGGCCCTCCTCGCTGCAGCCGGTCCTGCTTCTCGGTCTCCTGCTCCCCGCCGCTGCGGCGATGTGCTATCCGTTCCGGCACCGCATCTACACCGCCGCCAATCCCGGCGTGTCCCCCCTTCCTGCGCCCAACATCCCGGACCCGCAGGCGGTGAGCGTCACCTACCGCCCCCTGCTCGACCCGTTCGGCACGGCGGCCACGGGCCTTGCGGGCCCGGGCGCCGGCTCCACCGCGCGGGTGCTGGCGCTGACGGCGCTCGACGAGCACGCCGACGACTCGCTCGTCGTCGTCCCGCGACCCGACGCCATCACCCTCTTCGGGCTGTCCGAGGACGAACTCCTCGACGACGACACCGCCGGGCTCTTCATCCCGGGGAACCTCGACGCCGCACTCGCCTATCTGGAGACCGAACTCGCCATACGCGAAAGGAGCGGCGTCACGCACGCGCGCCGTCTCCTTCTGGTCGCCGACTGCGCCCAGGAGGCCGACCGGATCGCAGCACTCCTCAAGCGCCACCCGGGCGCCGTGTTCGCGGTCCTCCTCGGCCCCTGGACGGGCGACCAGGCAACGGTCGACGACGAAGGCGCGGTCCAGGCCCCTCCCGCAGTGGCGTCCACCCTCCCCTCCCACCTCCCGGCGATGTCCCGCACCGAAGCCCGCGATCGCCTCCTGAAGACCTTGGCCCAGCAGAAGGACACCCGTAAGCCGCCTCCCCGGCGCCGCTCGATCTCCCGGCGCGGTTAGCACCCCCACACGTGCACACGGCAAGAGGTAGACGGCGCGGGACGGATGTGCCGAACGGCGCTGCCGTTCCCCGGGCCGAGGTCACCCGCGAAGGCCGCCCGGCGGCCGCTCGCCTCTGACCGAGACAAGATCGAGTCACGGCCGGAGAAGCTGGGGCTGCTCACCGGCGACAGGCAGTGCCGACCCACCCCCCGCACCCGCCGCGCCTCCACAGAGGGCACACCTCAGAACGGCGCCTCCCACACCTGTCAGGCCTGAGTGGGCGGGGCTTAGAGGGCAGGGCTTTCTTGTCGGGCCATCTCAGCCCTGATCGTTGTGAGGCTTCTCAACGCCCGTCCTAGAGCGCTGGTATCCGGAGGCTGCTCGGCGTCGCGGTCCACAAAGGCGGAGCAGCGGAGGAGCCAGGCGCGGACGACGTCCTCGGCGTGGGCCTCTGAGCGCCGCGTCCGGGCGAGGGCCAGATGGCGTTTCTCCTCGGCCACCTGGCGGGCAAGGTCCTCGTCCTCCCGCAGAGCCTGGACGTCGGAGAGCGCGTAACGGCCGAGCCTGTCCGCCGCCAGCCCGCGTTCGCTCGCGATCCGGTCGAACATCTTGCGGGGCCAGTCGAGGATGGTCGCCGCGCCACCGGCGTCGACGGTGTCGGTCAGCGGGCCCTTCCTGGCGGTGACGACCCGGCGCACGGTGCCGGGATCGAGCCGGTCCAGGTCGCGCAGCAGGTAGACGGGATGCCCGCGGAAGGCGCTGACGACGTTGAGGTCGCCCTGGGCGACCAGGACCTCGATGTCGCCGCGCTCGACGTCGAGGCCGACCCGCGCCGCCAGTCGGGCCGCGGCCCGTGCCGAACCGACCGGGGGCTCGGCGCCGAACCTGGCGACGATCTCCTCGCCCCGCCCGCGGACCTCCTCGGCGAGGGCGGCGGACCACCGGTCCTCCTCGAGGTCGGGCTTCGGGAGCAGGCCGTGCTCGAGGCCGAGGCGCAGTTGCCAGCGGGTGAGCCCGAGAAGCGCGGCGAGCTGGTTGGCGCCGTGATCGGCGCGAGTCGTCTGAGCAGGCATTGCCGGGCCCTTCTTGTCGCGATGACGTGGACGCGCATCAGCCTCGCGGAGGCGTGCCGCCGCAACGGCTAGAACGTGGTTCTGTGGATAACGGCCGCCGGGGCTCCACGTGCGAGGCTGGGGTCATGAACGCGATACGTCGGCTCGGGATCGGGCTCGCCGCCCTGGGGCGGCCGGCCTACATCAATGTGGGCAGCGCCGGGGAGCTCCCGCCTGGGCGGAGCGTGGAGGCCATGCGCGAGGCGACCTGGAGCGTCCTCGATGCCGCTTACGCCGCAGGCATTCGGTGGGTGGACGCCGCACGCTCCTACGGCAGGGCGGAGGAGTTCCTTGGGGGCTGGCTGGAGGCACGCGCCCCCGCGGGGGTTCACGTATCGAGCAAGTGGGGCTACGCCTACGTCGGTGACTGGAAGACCGACGCGGAAGTGCATGAGGTCAAGGAACACAGTCTCGACCGTTTCCAAGCGCAGTATGAGGAGACGCGCAGCCTGCTCGACGGGCATCTGTCCGTGTACCAGGTGCACTCGCTCACCGAAGAGAGTCCACTGTTCCAGGACGTCCCCCTCCAGGCGGCCCTGGCGCAACTGACGGCTGAGGGTGTTCGCGTCGGGTTCTCGACGTCCGGGCCAAGGCAGTCGGACACGATCAGGCGGGCGATGGAGTTGGAGGTGTCCGGTCAGAGGTTGTTCAGCACGGTCCAATCGACGTGGAACCTCCTGGAGACCTCTGCCGAGGACGCACTGCGCGAGGCCCATGGCGCCGGTCTGCATGTGCTGCTCAAGGAGGTGCTGGCCAACGGGCGGCTCGCCGTACGGGCGCCCGCGGAGGTGCGGGACCTCGCGGCTGAGCACGAGGTCGGGCCGGACGCCGTCGCCATGGCTGCGGCACTCGGCAGGCCGTGGGCTGACACCGTCCTCATAGGCGCGGTCAGCCCGGCCCAGTTGCAGGCCAACCTGGCGGTGACGGATGTGCGCCTTGGCGAGGGCGACCTGGAGGAGCTGGCAGGGCTGAGCGTCCCGCCGGAGCGCTACTGGGCCGACCGGAGTGCGCTCTCGTGGACGTGAGCGGTCGGACGAGCCCGTGCGCCGTGGCACGATTTGAGCACGCCCCACCATGATCGGATAGCCGTGTCCCTGCAGCCAGAACCCTCCCAGATGATCGGCCCGTACCGCGTGGTCGCCCGGCTCGGTTCCGGCGGGATGGGCGAGGTGTTCCTCGGGGCGTCGCCGAGCAGGCGCCTGGTCGCGGTGAAGGTCATCCGGGAGGAACTACTGGACGACCCCAGGTGGAGGGAGCGCTTCCGCCGTGAGGTCACCTCGGCTCGCTCGGTGAGCGGCTTCTACACGGCTCCCGTCGTCGACGCCGATCCTGACGCCGACCGGCCGTGGCTGGCGACCCAGTACATCCGCGGGGTGAGCCTCTCCAAGGTCGTCCGGGAGAAGGGGCCGCTGCAAGAGGAGTCCGCCTGCCGGCTGGGGGCCGGGCTGGCGGAGGCGCTCATCGCGATCCATCAGGCGGGGATCGTGCACCGCGACCTGAAGCCGTCGAACGTCCTGCTCGCCTCGGACGGTCCGAGGGTCATCGACTTCGGTATCGCTCGCCCCTTGGACGCGCGGCCGCTGTCGCGTACGGAGATCCTTGGGACGCCCGCATACATGTCGCCGGAGCAGGCCCTAGGCGATCCCGTCCATCCGGATAGCGACGTGTTCTCCCTCGGCTCGACGCTCGTCTACGCGGCGACCGGCGCGCCGCCGTTCGGCGGTGGGCACAAGGTCCGCGGACGGATCGTCCACGGCGAACCGGATCTCACCCTCCTGCCCGCTCCCATGCGGGGGCTCGTCACGCGCTGCCTGACGAAGGACCCTGGGGAACGTCCGACTCCAGAGCAGATCCTCGTCGCCCTGAGCACCTTGCTGGACGCGCACTACGGCGAGGAGTGGCCTCCCATGGACGTCGAGCAGTTGATCGACGTCCAGGAGCTGACACTGGTCGAGATGACGGCGGAGCAGCCGACCTTGCGTGAGCCGCGCCAGTAGGCCAGCCCCGTGGCCGGTCCCCGAGCGGACCGGCGATGGCGAACGCGCTGAGATTCTTCTCACTTCGTCGGCTCCGCAGGCACGGCGCCGAAAGGCCTCCATGGCATCCTCTCCCCCCGCGCGAGATCATGAGAACGCCTCGCCGGCCGACCGGCCGGCGAGCCGCGGACGGGGAGGGCGAAATCCGGTCGATCGCTCCTGACCGTCCGGCTTTCCGCCCAGGCCAGCCGGACCAAGCGTTCCGGGGTGACTCGTCCGGTTCCGGCACGCGGGCGGAGAGGCCCGGGGGCTCCGCCCACGCAAGCGACGGAGGGAGGGGCGTGACGAGAGGTGAGCGGCTCGCGCACCCGTGCCGCCGAACGGTCCGCCGTCGACGGGGACGGCCCGGATCAGCCCCCGTGATCACGTGGATACGATGAAGAACGGAACGTCTACGCAGGTGTGGACGCAGTTGGGAGTGAGCGAGTATGTCGGACTTCGAGCTCGACCACGCGGGCGGCCGCATGCCTCTGGAGGTCACCGAGGCGACCGAGGGCCCCTCGGGGCTGGTCGTGAGCAGCCTCCTCAAGGAGACGGGGCATGTCACGCTCGATCCGGGTTTCACCAACACGGCGTCCACCACGTCGGCCATCACCTACATCGACGGTGAGGCGGGGATCCTGCGCTACCGGGGCTACCCCATCGAGGAGCTGGCAGAGAAGTCCTCCTTCCTCGAGGTGGCCTACCTGCTGATCTACGGCGAGCTGCCGACGGCCGACCAGTTGAGCACGTTCACCGACAAGGTGCGCCACCACACCCTGCTGGACGAGAAGTTCCGCGCGTTCTTCTCCGCCTTCCCGCGCCGCGCGCACCCGATGGCCGTGCTGTCGTCCGCGGTCAGCGCCCTGTCGACGTTCTACCAGGACAGCCTCGACCCGTTCGACCCCGAGCAGGTCGACCGGTCCAGCATCCGGCTCATCGCCAAGCTCCCGACGATCGCCGCCTACGCGTACAAGACGTCCAACGGCCAGCCGCTGCTCTACCCGGACAACTCCCTCGGGTACGTGGAGAACTTCCTCCGCATGATGTTCGGCCTGCCCACGCAGCCTTACGAGATCGACCCGGAGATCGCGCGCGTCCTGGACATGCTGTTCGTCCTGCACGCCGACCACGAGCAGAACTGCTCCACCTCGACCGTGCGGCTCGTGGGCTCCAGCCAGGCGAACCTGTTCTCCTCGGTGTCCGCGGGCGTCGACGCCTTGTTCGGGCCTCTGCACGGCGGCGCCAACCAAGCCGTCCTGGAGATGCTGGAGCGCATCCACGAGAACGGCGACGACATCGACTCGTTCGTCGAGCGTGTCAAGAAGAAGGAGCCCGGCGTCAAGCTGATGGGCTTCGGGCACCGGGTCTACCGCAACTACGACCCCCGCGCCGCCGTCGTGAAGAAGGCCACCGGCAAGGTCCTGGACGCGCTCGGCAAGTCCGACCCGCTGCTGGACCTGGCCATGCGCCTCGAAGAGGTCGCGCTGAGCGACGACTACTTCGTCGAGCGCAAGCTGTACCCGAACGTCGACTTCTACACCGGCGTCATCTACAAGGCGATGGGGTTCCCGACGAACGCCTTCACGGTCCTGTTCGCCCTCGGCCGGCTCCCCGGCTGGATCGCCCAGTGGCGCGAGATGATGAACGACCCGTCCACAAAGATCGGACGTCCGCGCCAGGTTTACGTGGGACCGGGCGAGCGTCACTTTGTGGAGCTCTCCGCTCGCTAACTGTGGCTTTGCCGGGCGGCGGCCCGGTGAGCGCGGACGATCGCGCGCGGGCGGGGTCCCACCCCGCCCGCGCATGATCGTCTTCTCGGGGGCGACGGGGTTAGCCTGTGGGCGACGACTCCCCAGCGGAAGGCGCTCCCCCATGCCCTCCATCGCCGAGAGCAGCCTCGTCAGCCTGGACTTCTGGGCGAGACCGCAAGGCGAACGCGACGAAGTGTTCGCCTCCCTGCGGGCCGCGGAAGGGCCGGTCTTCTGCCCCCTGCCGGACGGCCAGGGCTTCTACGCGATCACCCGTTACGAGGAGGTCGCCGAGGCCAGCCGGAACCCCCAGGTGTTCAGCTCCCAGCCCACCGCGGTCAGCCTGGTCGATCCGCCCCCTCAGGTCGTCCGCTACAGCGGCTCCATGATCAGCATCGACGACCCGCGGCACGCGCGGCTCCGCCGGATCGTCTCCCGCTCGTTCACGCCGCGCCTCGTCCAGCGGGTCACCGGGGACGTCGCCGTCCTCGCCCGCCGCATCGTGGACGAGCTGACCGAACGCGGCCAGTGCGACTTCGTGGAGCACGTCGCCATGCCGATGCCCTTGCAGATCATCTGCTCCATGATGGGCATCCCGGAGTCGGCGTACGACGACGTCATCGACGCCACCAACCTCATCATCGCCCTCGGCGACCCCGACTACGAAGGGCCTGAGGGGAAGGACCGCGCGGCAATCCTCGCCGAGAAGTTCTCCCTCCTGCACGCGCTCATGGCCGACCTCGGACGGCTGCGCCGGGAGAAGCCCGCCGACGACCTCGTCACGGCGCTGACGCACGCCAACGTGGACGGCGAGGCCCTCGACGACCTCGACCTGGGACGCTTCTTCGCACTGCTGGTGGTGGCCGGCAACGAGACGACGCGGAACGCGCTGTCGCACTCCCTGACCCTGCTCACCGACAACCCCGGGCAGCGGGACATCCTCCTCGCGGACCTCGACGTGCGGCTTCCGGCCGCCGTCGAGGAGATCGTCCGCTACGCCACCCCCGTGACGTGGATGCGCCGCACACTGACCCGCGACCACGAGCTGGGCGGGCACGTCTACCGCGCCGGCGACCGGGTGATCCTCTACTACAACTCGGCGAACAGGGACGACGGCGTCTTCAAGGACCCGTACGCGTTCGACGTCCTGCGCTCTCCCAACCCCCACTTCGGTTTCGGCGCCCCCGGACCGCATTTCTGCCTCGGCGCGCACCTGGCCCGCCGTGAGATCACCGTGCTGCTCCGCGAGCTGTACACGCGGCTGCCGACCCTGCACGCCACGGCGCCTCCCGTCCGCCAGCGGACGAGCTTCATCAACGGGATCAAGTCCGTCCCCTGCGCGTTCTGACCTCGGAGCGGAGGAGCCCGCACGTGCCGCGCGGACGTCGGCGCGCGTTATCCACAGAATCTCGTTCTCCTCGTTCCGTCCGGCGGCCTCCTCGAAGCTGAATCTCGCACGCCGGTCCAACGGCCCCGAGGAGGCTGCAATGCGCGTCACCATCACGGTCCCCGAAGAGACGACCGCCGATTTCGTCGTCGCGACCGACAGGAACCCCGGCGACCTGTCGGCGGCGATCCTCCGGAGGTTCTCCGGCTCCTTCGCGGCGGCGGTGTCGGAACGGCTCGGCTCGCCCCGCCTCGCGCTCGCCTGCCACCCCGCCGCCGCCTCCCCGTGGGACCTCTCCGGCGTCACCGGTGCGGACGCCGACGACGTCGAACGGCTGCGCCGAGCGACGACGCACATCGCCGTCACCTCGGTCCTGCCGGCCGGTGACCTGCCGTTAGGGCCGCACCTCGCCCGCGCCGCGACGAAGGCGATCGCCGAATCGCTCTGCGGCGTGCCCGTGGACCTCGCCTCGCGCCAGGTCCTGCCCGTCGTCCCCTTCGGGAGATTCGAAGATTTCGCTCTCGCCGACGACTGGCTGGGCACCACCCTGCCGCCCTACCGGAACTCCGGCCGCTGCACCGCCGACGAGGAGGACATCGACGGCTGCGCCTGCGTCCACCTCACGACACGGGGGTTGGGCCGGTTCGGACTGCCCGAACTCCAGATCACCGGCGTCGCCTGCCCGCACGACCTGGCAGCGCTCAACGTACTCCGCACGACCGCCCAGCGGCTGCTGCCCCTCGGCAGGCACCCGGGCGAGCACACCCTGCCCGCGGAACTGCTGCTGACGAGCGCCGACTTCTCCGCGTTCTGGGGAAACCGCGACCCCCTGTGGGACGACGGACCCATCGCGGTGCGCCTCATCGAGGTGACGCCCCGCCGCCTGGCCATACGTCCGCCCGCGGACTTTCCCGGCACATTGAACGAGTGGCTATGGGACGAACTCCCGCCCGTCCTGCACGAACTGCTCAGCTGCGAGCCGGACCACGCCATGGCGAGCCATCCGAGTGGCTAACGTCGCCGGCATGGAGAACGAGCAGGCACCAGGGTCGCTCGCGAGAGCGCTGGCGGATGTGGCGGCCGAACGCGAAGCCCAGGACCGGACGTGGGGCGTCCAGGCGTTCCCGGACGGCACCGGCCCGGGCTTCACCGCACGAGCTGAGGAGGCGAAGCAGGAATGCGTTGCGGCAGGAGCGCGTGGGGAGCTGACATGGCGTCACATCCTCGCCGAGGAGTTCTTCGAAGCGCTGGCCGAGTCCGCCCCGGAAAGCCTCCGTAACGAACTGGTCCAGACTGCGGCGGTCGCCGTCCAGTGGATCCAGTCCCTGGACAGGCGCCACGGCGGCACGGTGCACCAGACCAAGGAGAATGTCCGGGCCGAGAAGCTCGTCCGTGATCGGATACCCGACATCATCCGGGAAGCGGGCCGGACCCCGGAGACACGGATCGCGGCCCATCACGAGCAAGCGTCCCTGCTACGCGCCAAGCTCTACGAGGAGGCCGGCGAGTACGTCGCGACCAGCGACCCCACGGAGCTCGCCGACCTTCTGGAGGTACTCCACGCCCTCGCCTCCCTCCACGGCCTCACCCCCGACCAATTGGAAGACCAGCGCGCCGCCAAGGCCGCAGAACGAGGAGCCTTCTCCAAACGCCTCGTCCTCCGCCTCCCCCACTAGCCACGCCCCCTTAGGAGGCGCCTCCTCGAATGCGTCCCGCCCATGGAGACACCTCGCCTATGGATGCCGGCCCCACATGGATGAAGGCGCGCCCGTGCGACCGCCCCCACCAATGAAGACGACTCGCCCGCGAAACGTCCCCGCCTCCAGAGGCGCCCCGCCCGTACAACCGCCCGCGAACCTCTGCAGATGCCCCACCCATGCCACCGCCGCCCGCCTCCAAAAAGCCCGCTCACGCGAGTGCCCGCCCGCCTCGTGAGGTGATCCACCCGTACAACCGCCACCCACCTGTGGGGGCCCCGTACGGCCGCCCGCCCACCCCTGCAGGCCCCCCACCCATGCCCCCGCCGCCCACCTCCGGAGGCGCCCGCTAATGCGAGCGCCCGCCCGCTTCTGAAGGTGCCCCGCTTGTGAGCGCCCCCTGGTGCAGGCGCCGCCGCGTGTGAGGGCTCTCTGGTGCAGGCGACCCGTGCGACGGCGGCCGGGGTGAATGCGGGGCCGGAAGGGCTGGGGTGAGATCGACGGGGGTGATGTTCGGGCAGCGCCGGGGGTAGGTCGCGCGGGTCAGGCGTTGGGGGGCAGGTTGGTGCCTGCTCCTCGGCGGCGTACCGCGACCAGGCCGGTTCGGGCAGGCCCTGGGAGCTGCGCGGGGCGAGCGTCGCCGTCGTCGCCGATGTCCTCCCGATCGGGTGCGGCATCGGACACGGGGGCCTTCGATCGCCTTCGGTGTTCGGGAAGTGTGGCGGTAGCCGCACCTTCCACCTCGAAGCCCGCGTCGGCGATCATGTCGAGGTCCGCCTTGCCGGCCTGCCCCTCGCTGGTCAGGTAGTCGCCCAGGAAGATCGAGTTGACCACGTGCAGCGCCAGGGGCTGGAGCGTTCGCAGATGGATCTCCCGCCCGCCGGCGAGACGCACCTCCACGTCCGGGCAGACGAAACGCACCATCGCCAGGATCCGCAGGCAGCGCTGCGGGGTGAGGGCCCATTTCTCGGCCATCGGCGTCCCGTCGAACGGGATCAAGAAGTTCACCGGGACCGAGTCCACGTCCAGGTCGCGCAGCGCGAAGACCACGTCCACCAGGTCCGCGTCGCCCTCCCCCATGCCGGCGATCAGCCCGGAGCACGCCGACAGGCCCGCCGCCTTGGTCTGCCGGACGGTGTCGACCCGGTCGCCGAACTCGTGCGTGGTGCAGATGTCCGCGTACGCGGCTTCGGCGGTGTTCAGATTGTGGCTGTAGGCGTCGACGCCGACCTCCCGCAGCCGCCCGGCCTGCGCGCCGGACAGCAGCCCAAGACAGGCGCAGATCTCCACATCCTCGTCGCGTTCTTTGATCGCGTCGATGATGCCGGCGACCCGTTCCACGTCCCGGTCGGTCGGGCCACGTCCACTGGCCACCAGGCACAGGCGTTTGGCGCCACCGGCCACGCCCGCTTCCGCCGCCGCGGCCGCCTCGTCGGGCTTCAGCCAGGTGTAGGTCAGGACGCCCGCCTCCGACCCCAGCCGTTGAGAGCAGTACGAGCAGTCCTCAGGACAGAGCCCCGACTTCAGGTTGACCAGGTAGTTCAGCTTGACCCGGCGCCCGAACCAGTGCCGCCGTACCTTGCCGGCGGCCGCCACCACGTCGAGCAATTCGTCATCGGAGGTTTCCAGCACCGCGAGCGCCTCGGCCCGGGACAGCGGCTCACGGCGCAATCCCTTGCCGACCAGAGTCTCCAGCAGGTCCATGGCGCCGATCCTGGCCTCCTGCGCACGCCCCGCCAAGGCCCGCACCGTACAAGAAGGTCGATCAAGATCTGTCGATCATCTCAGCGCGAGGCACCCGCCTCCCCATAGCCGAGATGGAGTGGCGAAGGGACGGTCGCGAGGCCCTGGGCATCGGAGCGGACATGCCACTGCACCCCAGCCACCCCCCAGCCCCTCCCGCACGTCCCACGACGACAGATCCACGGCCCCAGCGGCGAAGCACGACTGCCACGTCCTGCGCATCGCGAGCGGACATGACCGAGGCGGGCGTTTACCAGGTGGGAGGGTCAGGGCCAGACCTGGTGGAGGGTCCAGGGGCCGGGCTGGTGGGGGGCGATGACCTCGGCGATTGCGAGGCCGTCCGGTGTCGCCACCTGGAGGCGGTAGAACCTCGCCTGGCCCGGGGCCTGCCATTCCTCAAGGACCCGGCGCACGCGGTAGCGGCCGCGGGGGCCGGTGATCTGGGAGGGGCGGCCCGTGGGCGTGGTCTCCGCCGAGACCGGTTCGTCGATCAGCACGAGACGACAAGGTAGTCCGAACACACGTTCGAAGCGAACCCGACACGCCGTGGCGGCCGACGGAAGCACCGTCCCGCCCCTGGCTCTGGACCTGATTGTCCGTGGGGGGCGCTACCGTCGCTGTCGTCGGACTACGGAGGACGATGACCATGGCGACCTACACACTCATCCCCGGAGCGGGGGGCCAGGCCTGGTACTGGCACCGGCTGGTACCAGAGCTGCGGGCGCGAGGACACGACGTCGTGGCCGTCGACCTTCCCGCCGGTGATGACTCCGCGGGCCTGGCGGAGTACGTCGACACCGTGCTCGAGGCGATCGGCGACCGCAGGGACCTCATCCTGGTGGCGCAGTCGATGGGCGGCCTCACGGCACCGCTCGTCTGCGAGAGGCTGCCGGTCGACCTGCTCGTGCTGCTCAACGCCATGGTCCCGTCGCCAGGCGAGACGGGCGGCGAATGGTGGGAGAACACCGGGCAGGCGAAGGCGATGTCCGACCAGGCGGTCCGTGATGGACGGACGCCGCCCGCCGAGTTCGACGCCGAAGAGTACTTCTTCCACGACGTGCCGGACGAAGTGAAGGCGGTGGCGCTGTCGCAGGAGGCTCCGCAGTCGGCCACCCCGTTCACAGAGCCGTGGCCGCTCCACAAGTGGCCCAGTACTCCGACCGTCTTCCTGCAAGCACGCGACGACCGCTTCTTTCCACTGGACTTCCAGCGGCGGGTGGTGGGCGAACGGCTGGGCATCACCGTTGACGAGATGCCCGGCGGGCACCTCGTCGCACTGAGCCGTCCCCGAGAATTGGCCGACCGCCTGGAGACCTACCGCACGCGATGACGGGCCCCCGCGGCCATCCGGAGACCCGCGGGGGTTTGGGTCATGGACTACCAGGCCCCTCCCCGTCACCTGGATGAGCGAGGAGAACGCCTGCGGTGCGGCGCATGTCGTGACGAGGTCTGTTGTCACGCTGGCCCGGCGGGTGGGGGCGTTCGGTTTCGACCAGGCCGCGCTTGCTAGGACGCTCCCAGCCGTTCGGCCAGGGCGGGCGCCAGCGGGTACGGGCGTTCCTCGGGGAGGAGCGCTCTGGCCTGGGGGATCCGGCCGGCCTGGCGGAGTCCGTGGATCTTGCGGACCAGCGGGGTGCGGTCCTCGATGCCGATGATCCAGTCGTCGACGTAGCGGCTTGCGGGTCCAGTTGCTGCGGGCCATGAGCCACAGGAAGGACGGCTTGATCCAGGTCATGCGGTGCCGGGAGAACGGCGGGACGAACGTGCCCTGCCTCGCCGCCGGACCGCCGATCTCGGGGGCGTACGCCTGGTAGACGGTGATCGAGTCGCGGTCGTAGCAGGCACGGATCTCGCGTGTGCGCATGATCCCGCCAGGGTGGCGCGGGGCTCGCTGCGGCTCAACCGGTTTTCCTCCGGCGGTGGGCCTTCTGGCGGCAGGCGGCGCCGCAGAACCGGGCGGGGCGTCCCGTCGGCGCCGAGGTGAGCGGCTTCCCGCACACCTCGCAGCACCTTTCGTTACGCGATTCGGGCAGCGTTTCGTCGTCTTTCGTTACGGGACGGAGAGCATCGCACGCCAGCGCCGTCATGCGTCCGGGCCGGCCATCGGGGCGCCGCTGGCGTTCCATCAGCATGGCGCCGACCATGAGGGCGCGGACATCGTGGACGTCGACGTCCGAGCGGACCGCGCCCGCGTCCTGCGCCCGTCGCAGCAGACCGCCCAGGGCCGAGGCGAACTGCTCGTCCATGCCTTGGACGTCCAGCGTTCGCAGGTCCGCGGCCAAGGCGTCGCACAGGGCGTGGTTGAACATCGCACGCTCCACGACCCACATCAGGAAGCCGTAGAAGGCCTCTCCGGGATCATCTGCGTGGACGAGCGCCTGCGCCTCGTCCACGATCCGCTCGATGCGGTCCGAGACGACCGCCTGGAACAGGACCTCCTTGGTCGGAAAGTGGCGGTAGACGGTCCCTGCTCCGACACCGGCCCGGCGGGCGATGTCGTCGAGCGGGACGAGGCGGCCGTCCGCGGCGAAGGCCTCGAACGCGGCCTGGAGGATGCGCTCGCGGTTGCGGCGCGCGTCGGCGCGCAGCGCGCGTTCGCTCACCCGGCACCTCCTTCGTCGGGGTTGACAAGCGGGGCGGACGTTCCGGTACCGTCCTAAGCGGGTTAAGCGTTCCGATTATAGGAGGACCGATGACGGCGGTGGACGAGGCTCGCGCCGCGCTCGGCAGGATCGGCGTCGGGCTCGTGACGCCCATCGCGCCGGCGGACGAATGGCGGCGTGCGGCGCAGCGCGTCGAGCGGGCGGGCTACGGGTCGATATGGGTGAACGAGGCGATCGGCGGGCGGGAGGTGTTCACGCAGCTCAGCGTGATGCTGGCTGCGACCGAGCGGATCGTTCTCGGCTCGGCCGTCGCGAACCTGTGGGCACGGCATCCCGCCACCATGCAGGGTGCGGCGTCGGTCCTGGCCGACGCCTACCCGGGGCGCCTCGCGCTCGGTGTGGGCGTCAGCATGGGCGCGATCGTGGAGCAGAGCGGGCAGAAGTGGACAAGCCCGCTGACCCGGATGCGCGAATACCTCGACGGCATGGACGCGGCCGTCGACGCGGCGCCCGTACCCGAGAAGCCTTTCCCGCGGCTGCTCGCGGCCCTCGGGCCGAAGATGCAGGAACTGGCCCGCGACCGCGCGGACGGCGCTCTCCCCGCTGCGATGCCCGTCGAGCACACCCGGCAGGCCCGGGAGAGGCTCGGCGACGACAAGCTCCTCATCGCCATGCAGAGCGCCATCCTCGAGACTGACCCGGCGAAAGCACGCGGTATCGCAAGAGGGACGCAGATGTTGGCGATTCCGGGCTCCCCTTACGTCCGCTCCCTCAAGTCGCTCGGATACGGCGACGAAGCGCTCTCCGGCGGCGGCTCTGACGAGGTCATCGACGCCTGCTTCATCTGGGGCGATGAGACCGCCATCGCCAAGAGGGTCCAGGAGCACCTGGACGCGGGAGCCGACCACGTCTGCGTCACGGTCTTCACTCCGGACCTGTCCTCGGCCGCCGACCATTTCGAACGCCTGGCCCCCGCCCTGCTCTGACGACCGTCCCGGCCACGCGCCTGCCCAGCGCCGCCCAAGGCCTCAAGCCCGTGCCTCCGGACCGCCGGGTCGGCTTCTTACCCGGTGGCACATGGGCCACGACAACCGACCGGTCCGGCCTGAGCGGGCTCAACCGGACCTCCTGCTCGCCCGCCGCACGGCCCGGCCCCCGCCCAGCGCGGTCCCGCACGGATCTCAAGAGGCCACAGCCCTGCACGGCACAGGTCGCACTGCGCGGTCCTGCACAGCGCGGCCCGGCGAGAGTTACACCGCGCGGGCGGCACCCCAGGGCTCGCACGGCGCGGCTCGCACGGGGTCAGCGGGGGCGAATCAGGCCGGTTTCGTAGGCGGTTATGACCAGTTGGGCGCGGTCGCGGGCGTGGAGTTTGGCCAGCAGGTGGCCGATGTGGGTCTTCACGGTGGCGGGGCTCAGGTGGAGGTGCTCGGCTAGCTCGGTGTTGGACAGGCCGCGCGCGATGAGGGTGAGGACCTCGCGCTCGCGGTCGGTGAGTGCGTCGAGTCCGGCGGGCGGCGGCTGGGCGGGGCCGGGGCGGCGGACGAACTCGGCGATCAGCCGGCGGGTCACCGACGGGGCGAGCAGGGACTCCCCCGACGCGACGACGCGGATCGCGGACAGCAGGTCGGCGGGCGGGGTGTCCTTCAGCAGGAACCCGCTCGCCCCCGCCCGCAAAGCCGAGTAGACGTAGGTGTCCAGGTCGAACGTCGTGAGGATCAGGACCCGGACGCCCGGCAGTTCGGCGCAGATGCGCTGGGTGGCCTCGATGCCGTCCATCTCGGGCATGCGGACGTCCATCAGGACGACGTCCGGGCGCTCCCGGGCGGCCAGCTCGACGGCCTCGGCCCCGGTGCCGGCCTCGCCGACGGTGCGGAGGCCGGGCGCGGTGTCGATCAGGACGCGGAAGCTGCCGCGCAGCAGGGCCTGGTCGTCGGCGACGAGGACGCTCAGATCCAACGGGGTTCCTAGCTGTCGTACGGGAAGGCGGCGGAAACGGCGAAGCCGCCTTCGGGGCGCGGGCCGGCGGTGAAGTCGCCGCCGTACATCATGACGCGTTCGCGCATGCCGATCAGTCCGTGCCCGTCGCCGCCCGGCAGGACGCGGGTGCCGGGCCCGTCGTCGGTGACGTCGATGCGCATCCGGAGCCCGTCGGCCCTGACGCGGACGCGGCAGCGCGCGGGCGCCGCGTGCTTGACGACGTTGGTGACCGCCTCCTGGACGATGCGGTAGGCGGAGAGCGCGACGCCGTCGGGGAGGTCTCCCGCGTCGACGTCCAGGTCAACGTGGACGCCCGCCATGGCGGCGCGTTCGGCGAGCGCGGTCAAGTCGGCCAGCCCTGGGGACGGAGCGAGGTCGGCGTCGGCGGCGCCGGTGCGCAGGACGCCGAGGAGGTGACGCATCTCGGCGAGCGTGCCTCGGCTGGTGGTCTCGATGACGCGGAGGGCGTCCAAAGCCTCCTCGGGGCGGGCCTCGGCGACGTGGACGGCGACGCCGGCCTTGACGGCGATGAGGCTCATGCTGTGCGCGACGACGTCGTGGAGCTCGCGGGCGATGCGGAGGCGCTCGTCGGAGACGGCCTGGTCGGCGAGGCGGCGGGCGGCGTGCGCGGCGTGCGCGCGGCGTTCGCGGACGACGCGGCCGAGCGTCCAGGACGCGCCGAGAACGGAAACCCCGAGCAGCAGCCTGCCGAGGATCGCGGCCTGCGTCCCGACAGGGCCGGCGACGGCGCCGGCGAAGATGAACACGGCGCTGACGGCGCCGATGAGCAGGGTGGGGACCCATCGGCGGCGGCGCCGGGTGAGCGCGACCTGGTAGAGGGCGAACCCCGCGGCGGCGTAGGTGTCCCAGGGCAGGCCGAGGAGCAGCGTGGCGGTCGAGGCGGACAGGACGGCGGCGAAGACCGGGACGGGCCACAGGCGCCGCACCGCGAGGGGCAGGGCCGTCGCGGCGGCGAGCGGGACGGCGAGGAGCGGCGGGGCGTCGGTGGAGTCCGGCAGCAGCACGAGCACGAGGGCGTAGATGAGCGCGGCCCCGGCGTCGAGGCCGACGAGGCCGCGCCGGCCGAACCGCGGGAGCGGGGAGCGCAGCTCGGATTCGTCCACGTCACGAAAGGTAGCGGGGCGGTGCGGCCCGCGCCTCATGCCGGCGGCCGTCATACCGGGGTCTGAGGCGGCGGGACGGTCTCGGAGCACGGTCGCACGCGCGGTTCCCGCCCGCGTTCCGATGTGCGCCGGGGCGGTCGCGGACGACCCTCGACGGCATGATCGAGGTACGCGAGCTGACCAAGCGCTACGGCGCCACGACGGCGGTGGACCGCCTGTCCTTCACCGTGAGGCCGGGGGCGGTGACGGGGTTCCTCGGCCCGAACGGCGCCGGAAAGTCGACGACGATGCGCGTCGTGCTGGGCCTGGACCGGCCGACGTCCGGTGAGGCGCTCGTCAACGGGCGCCCGTACAGGGCGCTCCGGCGGCCGATGCGCGAGGTGGGGGCGCTGCTGGACGCGGGCGCGGTGCAGGGCGGGCGCCAGGCGTTCGACCATCTCGGCTGGCTGGCGCGCAGCAACGGGATAGGGACGCGGCGGGTGGCGGAGGTCCTGGAGCAGGTGGGCCTCGCGGGGGTCGCGCGCAAGCGGCTCGCCGGGTTCTCGCTTGGCATGCGGCAGCGGCTCGGGATCGCCGCGGCGCTGCTGGGCGATCCGGGGGTGCTGATGTTCGACGAGCCGGTGAACGGGCTGGACCCCGACGGCGTCCGCTGGATCCGCGAGCTGATGCGGGGGCTGGCCGCCGAGGGCCGGACGGTGCTGGTCTCCAGCCATCTGATGAGCGAGATGGAGCTGACGGCCGACCGGCTGGTCGTCATCGGGCGCGGACGGCTGATCGCGGACACGTCGGTGCGGGAGCTGGCGGACCGCTTCCACCGCGGGGTGCTGGTCCGTTCGCCGCGCCCGGCCGAGCTGACCGCCGTGCTCGCCGCCGCCGGGGGCTCGGTCGAGTCCGCGCCGGGCGGGGCGCTCACGGTCACCGGGCTGGACGTGGCCGCCATCGGCGACACGGCCGCCGCGCACGGCATCCCGCTGCACGAGGTGACGCCGCACAGCGCCACGCTGGAGGAGGCCTACATGGAGCTGACCGCGGGCGGCACCGAGTTCAGGGCGGTGGCGTCGTGATCGACGCGCTCGCCGCCGAGTGGTACAAGCTCCGGACCGTCCGCTCGACCTTCGCCGTGTTCGGGACGGTCGCGGTGTTCATGCTTCTCTGCCTCCTTTGGTCGTGGTACGTCGCCCGTTACTGGGACGGCCTGTCGCCCGCGAGGAGGGCGACGGCGAAGGCGGCCCCGGCGGAGCAGCCCCTGGCCGTGGCGCTGCCGGTGTGCGCGGTGGTGCTGGGGGCGCTCACGTTCACGTCGGAGTACGCGCACGGCATGAACCGCACGACGCTGGCCGCGCTGCCGAACCGGCCGGTCCTGTTCGCCTCCAAGGTGGGCGTGGCGGCGGCCGCGATGCTCGGGGCGGCGCTGGCGGCCCTGGCCGCCGGGGCCGCCGCAGGGGACGCCATCGTGGGGAGCCGACCGGTGGCCACGTTCCAGGGGCCGGCGGCGGACGTCGCGGTCCACCTGCTGTGGCTCGGCCTGACGACGGCGGCGATCACGCTGGTCGCGTGCGGGCTGGGCGCCGTGCTCCGCTCCACGGCCGGGACGATCACGGTCGGCATGGCCGTGCTGTTCGTGGTGCCCGGCCTCGCCCGGCTGCTTCCGTCCCCGTGGGACGAGCGGATCTGGTCGGCGCTGCCCGGCAGCCTGTCCGACCAGATCGCGGGCGCGCCGGGCTCGTCGACGGACCACGGCGTCCTGTCGCCGTCCGCGGCGGTCGCGGTGCTCGTGGCCTATGCGGCCGTCGCGCTGGGGGCCGGGGCCTTCTCCTTCACGCGGCGGGACGCGTGATCGCCCTCGCGGTCGCGGCCGAGTGGCGCAAGCTGCGCTCGGTGCGCTCGACCTACTGGGTACTGGCGGTGACGGCGGCGTTCACCGGGTTCACCGTGCTGCTTGCGATGCAGATGGCGCACGTCTGGGACGGGCTGGCGCCCGACCGCCGCGACGACCTGCTGCTGCGCCCGGTGCAGGAGCTCAGCACGTGGGTGGCGTCGCTGTGCCTGGCGGTGCTCGGCGCGCTGTCCGTCACGTCCGAGTACCGCACGAGCATGATCCGGACGAGTCTCACCGCGCTCCCGAGGCGCCCGGGACTGCTGGCGGCCAAGGCGGTGGTGGCCGGGGCGGTCGCGCTGGTCGCCGGGGAGGCAGCGACGGTCGGCTCGTTCCTCGGCACCCGGCTCGTCGTCGGCGACCGGCCCTTCCCGGACCAGCACGCGTCCATCGCGCACGACCTGCCCGGATTCCTCGTCGAGGGGACGGCGGTCCCGGTGTTCGCGCTGCTCGGCCTGTCGCTCGGCGTGCTGCTGCGGTCCACGGCGGGGACCCTCGTGTCGGTGGTGTTCCTGTGGCACGTCCTGCCCCTGCTCGCCTTCCACCTGCCGCGACCGTGGAGCGAGCGCGTCGGCTCGGTCCTGCCCGGCGGCCTGCCGGCCCAGATGGCGGGGATCGGCGCGGACAACTCCATCTATGGGGATCTGCTGTCCCCGCCCGCGGCGACCGCCGTGCTGCTGGCGTACGCTTTCGCGCCGCTCGGCCTCGCCGCCGTCGTCCTCGCCAGGCGGGACGCCTGAAGGCCCTGAAGCCACCGACGGCGGCGTCCCCGGGGCGGGGCGCCGCCGTTCGTCTTCGGGCAGGCTCAGCCGGCCTGCAGGGAGGTCGCCCGGACGGCCAGGCGCTCGCGCAGCATGTCGACGGCCTCGTCGATGCGGGGCGCGGCGGCCTGGGCGCGCACGCGCCGGCCGTCGAACTCGACGACGGCCTGCGCCAGGGCCGGGCGCGGCAGCGACCGGTCGGCCACCACGCTCAGCGTGACCTGGACGGACGTGACGCCGCGGGCGCCGGCCAGCGCGTCGCGGACGGCCCGCTCGGCCGCCGCGCGCTCGTGCGCCGAGACGTCGCCCGAGGTCAGGAATCGGATCTCCGGTCGCTCACGGGTCGCGTTCATGTGTCCTCCCAGATGCGCTTGTTCGGTCGCCTGTCGGCACGCGCGGCGGCCCGGTCGCGGCCAGGTGGGCCGCCGCCCTGAACAGTGAACGCCGCAGGCCCCCGGGATCACGCCCGCGCGGGACGAGAGCTTCATCACTCGTTGCGCCGGCCGCCGGCGCGCACCACGGGGAATGCCCGCGGAATAAGTGGTCAGAGACATTCACGGAGCCGGCAACGGCCTGCGAAATGGCCTGTCAGGATTGGCCGCCCGCAAAGCGGGAGAGCACCCGGCAATTCCTGCACCAACACCGGCCCGCGCGCGGGAAAAATGACCACCCGGCCGACTCCGTGCAACGCTCGTGCAACGTTCCGCAGCCGACTCGCCACCGACAGGCACTGCTCACAGGGCTCCGCACCCGTTTTCGCCCATGTCAGCGCCGGTCAGGCGCCGCCGGATCGGAAGGCGGTATTCCGCCATCCCAAAAACACCCGCGCATCCTCTAACATAGGGCGGTGCCGTTCCGCCCACGAGCAGACCCGTCGACTGGCTGGTGACCCCTTGCCCCAGGATTCAGCTGCCCCAACACCCCCGCCGGAAGGTGATCCGGCCGGACGGCTGATCGATTATCCGCGCCGCGGCGGGCCGACCGTCCTGCGCATTCTCCTCGGCGCGCAACTGCGGCGGCTGCGCGAGGCGCGCGGCATCTCCACCGAGCAGGCGGGTTACGAGATCCGCGGATCGCACTCCAAGATCAGTCGAATGGAGCTGGGCAGGGTCGGCTTCAAGGAGCGCGACGTCGCCGATCTGCTCACCCTCTACGGCGTCTCCGACCCCGCCGAGCGCGCCCCGCTGCTGGCGCTCGCCAAGGAGGCCAACACCCCCGGCTGGTGGCACCGGTACGGCGACATCCTGCCGGGCTGGTTCGAGGTGTACCTCGGGCTGGAGGAGGCCGCCTCCCTGCTGCGCACCTACGAGCTCCAGTTCGTCCCCGGGCTCCTGCAGACCGAGGACTACGCGCGCGCCGTCGTCCGGCTCGGGTACTCCGACGCCAGCGACGAGGAGGTCGAGCGCCGCGTCCAGATCCGCACCACCCGGCAGGAGCGGTTCACCTCCCCCGAGGCGCCGACGCTGTGGGCCGTGCTGGACGAGGCGGTCGTGCGCCGTCCGCTCGGCGGCCGCCAGGTGATGCGCGAGCAGATCCGGCACCTGATCGAGGTGTCCGAGCTGCCCAACGTCACGCTGCAGATCGTGCCGTTCGGCGCGGGAGGGCACGCCGCCGCAGGCGGCCCGTTCACCATCCTGCGCTTCGCCGAGCCGGGCCTGTCCGACGTCGTCTACCTGGAGCAGCTCACCAGCGCGCTCTACCTCGACAAGCCGACCGACGTCGACACCTACATGCGCGCGATGAACAACCTCTGCATCACCGCCGAGCGGCCCGACGAGACCGCGCGCTACCTCACCCGGGTCCTGAACGAGTTGTGACCGCGCCCCTCAGGGCGCGCCGCCGTCCAGGACGCGCTGGTTCCGGCTGCGGCTCCCGCCGCGGAACTCCGCGATGACCTCCCCGCCGGGGACGCGGCGCACCGTGACGTCGTAGATCCCGCTTCGGCCGTACCGGGTGCGTTCGACCGCTGTGGCCTCCAGGTCGTCCCCGCCGCGCGCACTCGCGACGAACACCACGTCCGCGGACGCGGCGACCGTCACGGAGTCATAGGTGTTGCACGCGTAGGCGAACGCCGAATCGGCGAGCAGGAACAGGTAGCCGCCGTGGGCGATCCCATGGCCGTTCACCATGGTGTCGGCCACCGTCATCCGCAGCCGCGCCCGCCCCGGCGCGATCTCGGTGATCCGCATGCCGAGGTCCTGCGCCACCTTGTCCTGCGCGTACATCGTCTCGGCGCACCGCCGCGCCACCTCTGCCGCATCATCCACCACGCCAGGGTAATGATCCCGGGAAGGGCGGCCCCGGCTCGCCGGTTACAAGAGGGCGCCTTTTGATGACGATGCCGAGTGAGGAGACAACCATGCTTTACGGCAAGGAGCACGTCGAGCGGTACCAGGCGACCGACGGTGAGGAGGGGCACGAGTGGCAGGGCACCGTCACCCTCCTGCTCACCACGACCGGGCGGCGCAGCGGCAAGGAGCGGACCACGCCGCTCATCTACCAGCCGGAAGGCGACGCCTACCTCGTCGTGGCGTCCAAGGGCGGGGCGGACGAGCCGCCGGCCTGGTACCGCAACCTGCAGGAGAACCCCGAGGTGAAGGTGCAGGTGAAGGGCGACAAGTTCACCGCGCGGGCCCGGACGGCGACGTCCGAGGAGAAGCCCGCGTTCTGGCGCAAGATGGCCGCCGTCTGGCCGGACTACGACGAGTACCAGAAGAAGACGAGCCGCGACATCCCGGTCGTCGTCCTCGAACGCGTCTGAGGCGCCGGGCCGCGCGGTCGGCTTTCGCGCCGCGGCCGGGACGTGTAGCGTCGGCGTAGAACACCCATTCGACCGCCGTCCGTCCGACTCAGCCGAGGTGCCGAGGTGCCGACGTCCCAGAGCGCTGACACGAGAGACCGGCCCGACGCCGAGGAACCGGCCGACACAGAGAGACAGGCCGACTCCGAGAAACAGGCCGGCGTCGAGAAGCGGGCCGCCGGTGGGAAGCAGAGCGGCGCCGGGAAGCGGGCGAAGGCCGGCGACGGGCCCGGTCCCGAGCCGCTCCCGCCGCGGCTGCTGAAACGCTGGGAGATCGGCGCGCCTGGCACGACCACGCCGCTGGCCACCGGGAGCGGCGACCGGAGCTGGCGCGTCGACACGGCGGACGGGGCGTTCTTCCTCAGGGAGCACGTCGGCCCCGACCGGCGCCGCGTGCTGTTCCAGCACGGCGTCACGGCCGCGCTCGACGCGGCCGGTCTGCCGGTGCTCGCGCCCGTGCCGGCGCGCGGCGGGCGCACGCTGGTCACCGCCGCCGGCCGCGGATACGTCCTGTACCCGTGGGTCGGCGGCCGGGGCCGCGGCGGCCTGGAGCTGACGTTCGCCCAGTGCGAGGCCCTCGGCGAGCTGCTCGGCCGACTGCACGCCGCGCTCGACGAGCTCACGCCGCCCGTCCAGCAGAGCATGCTCGTGCCGACGCCGCGGGCCGCCGACGCGGCCGCCGCCGTCGAGGAGATGCTGCGCGACGTCCCGGGCGGCGAGGACGGCACCGACTTCGACGCGCTCACCGCGCGCCGCCTGCGGGAGCGCCGCGACCTGCTCACCGAGTTCGCCGGGCACCAGCCGCCCGACATCGAGGTGAGCACGGTCGGGCACCTGCACGGCTCATTCCACGCCGAGCACCTGCGCTACGGCGGGTCGGGCAACGTCACCGCCGTGCTCGGCTGGGGCGGCCTCACCACCGGTCCGGTCGCCGGGGAGGTCGTGCGCTCGGCGGCGCGGCTGTTCGCCTGCGAGGACGAGCGCGGCCTCGATCTCGACCGCGTCGAGGCGTTCGTGCGCGGGCACCGCTCCGCCTTCCCCCTGGACGCCGGGCAGATCCAGTCGGCCGTGCACCGCGAATGGTGGGAGCGGCTCTGCGACGTCGCGCCGCTCCGGCACCGCTACCTGGGCGAGGACGGCGCGGGCGAGCGCGGCCCCGCCACGCTCGTGAGCTGGTGGTCGGCCAACCTCGACCGCACCCTCGACGCCTTCGCCGTGCCCTACACCGCCGTATACGCCGACGCCCCCGGCGACAGCCCCGCCTACGGCTGATCGGCTCGTCCCGGCTCCGATCGGACGGCGCGGCGAGGCATCCCCGCCTCCCGGCGGGTAGGGGACACTGCGAACGCGCATCGGCCCGCGATGTGCGAACCTTGGTCCGCACAATTCTGTATCGAACAGTCCAAAAGGAGCCGCAGGATGACTCAGGTCGCAGTGCTCGGCACCGGGATCATGGGGGCCGCGATGGCCCGCAACCTGCTCAGGAACGGGCACGGGGTCGCCGTCTGGAACCGCACCGCCGCCCGCGCGGAGCCGCTCGCCGCCGACGGCGCCACCGTCGCGGCCTCCCCCGCCGAGGCCGTCCGGGACGCCGACGTCGTCATCACCATGCTGAACGACGGGGAGACCGCCCTCGCGGCGATGACCGACGCGGCGCCGGGGCTGCGCGCCGGGCAGGTCTGGGCGCAGGCGGGCACGGTCGGCGTCGCGGACGTGCCGCGGCTGGCCTCGTTCGCCGCCGACCACGGGCTGACGTTCGTGGACTCTCCCGTCCAGGGCACCAAGCAGCCCGCCGAGCAGGGCAAGCTCGTCATCCTCGCCGCGGGGCCGCAGGACGCGCGGAAGGCCCTGGACCCTGTCTTCGGCGCGGTCGGGAGCAGGACGGTGTGGCTGGACGAGGACGGCGCGAGCGGCGCGGGCACCCGGCTGAAGCTGGCCGCCGTGAGCTACGCCATCTCGCTGACCTCGGTCGTCGCCGAGTCGGTGGCGCTGGCGAAGGGCCTCGGGCTCGATCCGTCCCTGCTCGGCGAGGTCCTCACCGGCGGACCCCTCGACAGCCCCTATCTGCAGATCAAGATGAAGGCGATGCTCGAGGGCGACTTCGAGCCGAGCTTCGCCGTCCGCAACGCCGAGAAGAACACCCGGCTCATCCACGACTCCGCCGAGGCAGCGGGCATCCGCGTCGACGTGAACGACGCGGTGGGCGAGCGGTTCCGGCGCGTCATCGAGCAGGGCCACGGCGACGAGGACATGGCCGCCACCTACCGCGCCAGCTTCGCGGACTGACACCGGGCGCGCCGCTGCGCGCACGGGGCGGGGGCGAGGCCAGGATGGTGGCATGGACGTACTCAGCAGCCGCATCCTGCTCCGCCCCCGCGATCCGGCGCGCACCCAGCGCTTCTACCGCGACGTGCTGGGCCTCGCCGTGTACCGGGAGTTCGGCCCGGCCGACTCCCCCGGCGTGGTGTTCTTCCTCGGTGCGGGCTTCCTGGAGGTGTCGGGGCACGGCGCGGGCGAGACGGGCTCGTCGCCGATGCTCTGGCTCCAGGTCCGGGACGTCCGGGCCGAGCACGAGCGGCTCGCGGCCGCCGGCGCGCGCGTCACGCGGGAGCCCCGGGAGGAGCCGTGGGGGCTGGTCGAGATGTGGATCGAGGACCCCGACGGCGTCAAGATCGTTGTCGTGGAGGTCCCGGAGGCCCACCCCCTCCGCCGCGACCCGCGCCCCTGACCCGGCGGTGACGATGACCCGGTGGTGACGATGACCGACGACTACTGGAACCACAACACGCACTACCACGGCGTCGTGCTGCGCAACGTGCCGCGCGGCTGCGGGGAGGCGCTGGACGTCGGCTGCGGGGACGGCCTGCTGGTGCACCGCCTCGCGCCGCGGGCGGCGCACGTCACCGGGATCGACAGGTCGCCGGAGATGATCGCGGAGGCGGTCCGGGCGAGCGCGGGCATCGGCAACGTCGACTTCGTCGAGGCGGGGTTCCCCCCGCACGACCTGCCGAAGGACCACTACGACTTCGTCTGCAGTGTCACCGCCATCCACCACATGGACTTCGTCAAGGCCCTGACGGCGATGCGCGGAGCCGTCAGGCCGGGCGGAACCCTGGTCGTCGTCGGCCTGGCGAACAACAAGGGGCCGCGCGACCGGGCGTACGCGGCCGTCGGCCTCCCGGTGCACTACTTCCACCTGCTCCGCAACCGGCGGCGCGCGGGCAACCCCGGCGCCCCGGTCATGGACCCCGACATGACGTGGGGCGAGGTGCGGGACGAGGCGCTGCGGCTGCTGCCCGGCGCGGTGTTCCGGCAGCACCTGCTGTGGCGCTACTCCATCGTGTGGCGCAAGCCGCGCTGAGCCGCCCGGACTCCGAAAAACTGGAAAACACTGGAAGTGTCGGGAAGCACCTGTACTGTCTGCCGCATGTCCCGGTCCCCCGGCGCCCCGACCCCCGACGAGCTGGAGACGCGCATCGCCGAGCTGCGCGCCGCCGTCCGGCGGGCCATGGCGGCCGGCGACCGGCCGGGCGCCCGCGAGCTGCGCGCCGAACTGCGCAGGACCGAGAGCGCGTGGGACGACGCGGTCCTCGGCAACGCCGCCGGGCCCGGCGCGAGCGGCGGCGACGGAGGTCCGCGCGGCCTCCTGCCCGTCCGGGAGCAGGTCCACCAGGCGCTCACCCTGCTCGGCGCGCCCGCCGCGCCGAAGCTGATCGGGTCGGTGTACGCCGCGTTCTTCCCCGGCGAGATCCCAGGGAGCCGCCTGACGAGCCTGCGCCGCGACGAGGAGCGCTCCTTCCGCACCGCGCCGTACGCGCGCCCGTACTACCTGTGCGCCGCACTGACCGCCGACCTGCTCGCGCCCGCGCGCGGACTCCTCACCGTCAGCACGTGGCCCCTGGAGCAGCGGATCGTCGGGCCGCTCAGCCCGCGCACCGACTTCCTCACCTGCGCGCTGCGCCTCGCCGAGCACGCCGGGCGCGGGACCCCCGCGCCGAGCGTGCAGCGGCTGCTGTGGCGTTTCGCGTCCAACATTCCCGGTGCGGTCACCGGTACGGTCGGTACAGTCGATCCGGCCGCGCTCGCCGAGGCAGCCCGGGCCGAACTGGACGTGCACCGCGACCCGGACCGGCGGCGCCGCGAGGCGGCCGCCGCACGCGCCCGGGAACGGCTCGACGACGCCGAACGGCTGTTCGGCACCCGGCTGCGGGCCCTGCGGGATCCCGGCCGGCGCCCCGCCATCAACGGAGAGACGGACCGATGACCGACACCGCGCCGGACCTCGACCGGCTGCGCGGCGACGCGCCCCCGCGCAACCACGACGCACGCACGATCGCCGCGCTCACCTCCAATCCGGGCTGCGCCCGCCGCGGGGTGATGGACGCGGCGGGCGTCGACAAGGACGCGGTGGCGCGGGCCCTGGGGTTCCCCGCGCCGTTCGGCCAGTCGCAGTTCGCGATCACGCGCGGGAACGCGTTCGAGGCGCAGGTGAAGGCGGACGGCTGCGCGGAGCTGCTGACGCTGCTGCGCGAGCGGCTCGGCCTCGCCGTTCCCGAGGTCGCCTATGACGACCTGGAGGTCGTCGCGGGCAACGAGGGCCGGGAGCTGCGGCACTCGCGGACGCGGCGGCTGGTCGCCCGCGCGCTGGAGACCGGCGAGGGCACGCTGTTCGACCACCCGCTGCTGCGGCTGGAGATCGCCGGGCGGCCCGCCTACCTGGAGCCCGACGTGATCGCGTTCCAGCTCGAGGGCCGGATGCACGTCATCGAGATCAAGTCGTTCGCCGTGGTGGACGGGCAGGCCGAGCCGGAGCAGGTCGCGGCGGCGGCCCGCCAGTCGGCGGTGTACGTGCTGGCGCTGCGGCGGCTGGCGGCGGAGCTCGGGCACGACCCGGCGCGCGTGTCGCACGAGGTGTTCCTCGTCTGCCCGGAGAACTTCTCGAACCGCCCCACCGCGACGCCGCTGGACGTCCGGCCCCAGCTCGCCGTCCTGGAGCGGCAGCTCGCGCGCCTCACCCGCGTCGACGACATCCTCACGGAGCTGCCCGACGAGCTGACGTTCGAGCCCGGGGAGGCGCTCGCCGAGTCCGTGCGGGCGGTCGAGGCCCGGTACGCGCCCGAGTGCATGGCGGGCTGCGAGATGGCGCTGTTCTGCCGGGACGAGGCGCGCGCGTGCGGCGCGACGGGCGCGCTCGGCCGGTCCGTGCGCGACGACCTCGGCGGCCTCGACACGATCGGCACCGCGCTCGCGCTGGCGGACGGGTCGCTGCACCCCTCCGACGACCTGGCCGAGACGGCCGAGCAGCTGCGCGCCGCGGCGCGGCTGCGCGACGAGGCGCTGCACGGGGCCGCGTGATCCGCCCATGAGTGCGCTGTCCTCGCTCGCGCGGTTGCAGGCCGCGGCCGCCGGGATCGCGCAGCCCCTCGCGACCGTGCGGCACTGCCACGTGTCGGACGCCCCGCTCGTGCTCGTCCCGCTGAAGCTCGCCGGGGAGGCGGCGGCGCCGCTGGCCGTGATGGTCGGCAGCGCGCCGGACGATCCTTCCCTGCTCGTCGTCCCGCAGCCGCGCAACCGCGATCTGCGGTTCGCGTTCGCGGCGACCCTCGCCAAGCTCGTCCTGAACCACATCGAGACGAGCCGGGGCGCGGTGGAGGAGCTGCCGCCCGGCAAGGACGGCGACGAGCGCATCCGGTACGGGGACGCGCCGCAGCTGCTCGTGCCGAACCGGGGCGGTGTCGCGTTCCTGCGCCTGATGGGCCGCTCGACGCGGTTCCGCAGCACCGAGGGGCCCTACGCGGTGGACCCGGCGGTCCCGGTGCTCGGCCGGTGGCTGACGTGGTTCGCCGACCGCAACGACCATCCCGGGTCGTCCCTGCTGGGGGCGATGACGGAGCTGCTGCGGCTGCACTGGGCGACCGGGCAGAGCTCGCTGGAGGACGGCAACCTCGCCGCGCTGATGGGGTGGATCGACCCGCCGGGCGGCCTGGACGGGCCGGCCGCGGCGGCCCGCGCCGAGGACCCCGTCCAGCATCCGCCCGCGGGCCCGACGACCGACCCGACGTTCGACAACGAGGTCCTCGCGCCCGCGATCGCCGCCTACGACCGGTCGGGCGGCGCCCCGCGCGCCGAGGAGCGGCTGCGCGCCGCGCTCGCCTCCCAGCTCACCCCGACGTGGGAGCTGATGTGGCGGGCCGTCGAGCTGCTGCGCGCGCTGCCGGAGGGGGCGAGCGTCCCGCGCCGCTGGGAGCGCGACCGGGACGCCTTCACCTATTACCACCAGACGTTCGGCGAGGCGTATCCTCAGGCGCGCCGCGACCCGCCCGTCCGCGCGGCGCGGCGGCTGCACGACCTCGAACGCGCGCAGGACGCCTACGACGCGCAGCGGGCGTTCGACGATCCGCTGGTCATGGCCGAGCACCGCCTGGCCGGCCAGGCGTTCGGCGGGACGGTCACCGAGTGCGACCCCGCCCGGCTCGACGAGACGGGCAAGCGTCCGAAGCTGCGTCCGCTGCTGCGGGTCGGCACGCGCGACCCGGTGCGGCTCGACGTCGGCACGACCGTGTGCAGCGCGGCCAGGCCGGCGCTCAAGGGGAGGATCGTGGACGTGGAGGACGGCGGCGTGCTGCTGGAGCTGACCGGCGGGATGGGCCGCAAGCTCACCCCGGAGGCGGGCGTCGTCCCCGAGGTCGGCGACCGGGTGTGCTTCACCTCGCTCACGGAGGGCTCGTTCGGCGCCGCGAAGTTCCCCGACCGGGAGGACACGCCGTGGACGCACGGCGGGCCGCCCGCCGAGTACGTGCCGACCGACGAGGACGCCGAAGAGGAATGGTCGTGACCGGACACGCGGGCCGCCACCTGGTACCGGTGGCGGCGCAGGACCCCGCCCTCTCCACGGCCGACCCCGGCGACGCGGCGGCCCGGGTCGTCGACGGCGTCCTGGCCGACCTCGGCGGCGGGCACCGCGGCGTGGTGGTCGACTCCCCGCCGGGCGCGGGCAAGTCGACGCTGGTGGTCCGCGCGGCCGCGCACCTGGCCGAGGCCGGCGAGCGGCTGATGATCGTGGCGCAGACCAACGAGCAGGTCGACGACCTCATCGACCGGATCGCCGCGAAGCATCCCGGGATCACGCTGGGGCGGCTGTCGGCGTCGGGGTACGCGCCGTCCGAGCGGGTCATGGCGCACCCGTCGGTGCGGGTGGCGCAGAAGGCCGACGACCTCGCCGAGCACACCGTCGTCATCGCGACGGGCGCGAAGTGGGCGACGCTCTCGGACGGGTCGTGGCCGTGGGCGATCGTGGACGAGGCGTACCAGATGCGCTCGGACCTGCTGCTGCGCATCGCCGGGCGGTTCGAGCGGGCGCTGTTCGTCGGCGACCCGGGCCAGCTCGACCCGTTCTCCAGCGTCGAGGTCGAACGCTGGGCCGGCCTCACCTGGGACCCGATGCGCAGCGCGGTGTCCGTCCTGCTCGCGCACAACCCGGACCTTCCCGTCCACCGGCTGCCGGTGTCCTGGCGCCTGCCCGCGTCGGCGGCCCCGGTGGTGTCGGAGGCGTTCTATCCGTTCACCGGCTTCCGCGCCGGGACGGGGCCGGGCGACCGGAGGCTGGAGTTCGCCGCGCGCGGCATGGGCACCACCTACGACCACGCGCTCGAAGAGGCCGCGGCCACCGGCTGGGCCCTCTACGAGCTGCCCGCCCGGCACACCCTGCGCACCGACGCCGAGGCCGTCCGCGCGACGGCGGCGCTCGCCGTCCGGCTGCTGCAGCGCGGCCCCGTGGCGCACTCCGAGCAGGGGTCGAACCCGGTCGACGCCGCGCGTGTGGCGATCGGCGCGGCCCATCGCGACCAGGTCACCGCGATCCGCGCGGCGCTCGGCCCGCACGGCGCCGGCATCACCGTCGACACCGCCAACCGGCTCCAGGGCCGCGAGTACGACGTGACGGTCGTGCTGCACCCGCTGTCGGGGCGCCGCGACGCGACCGCGTTCCACCTGGAGTCGGGGCGGCTGTGCGTGCTGACGTCGCGGCATCGGCACGCGTGCGTCGTGGTGGCGCGGGCGGGGATCCCCGAGCTGCTGGACGCGCATCCGTCCGCCGAGCCGGTGCACCTCGGCGTGCCGGTCAAGTTTCCGGACGGGTGGGAGGCGAACCAGTCGGTCCTCGCCCACCTGGCCGGGCACCGGGTCGCCGGCGGCTGAGCCGCGGCCGGCGGACCGGCGGGGCCCGGTCAGACCCGCCCGGCGGTCGCGGCCCAGCGCCCGTGGTGCCGGCTGATCGTGATCGGAT
Organism: Actinomadura sp. NPDC000600; assembly: GCF_040492135.1. Classification (NCBI taxonomy): domain Bacteria; kingdom Bacillati; phylum Actinomycetota; class Actinomycetes; order Streptosporangiales; family Thermomonosporaceae; genus Actinomadura; species Actinomadura sp. NPDC000600. The sequence goes on along the minus strand of NZ_JBEUPD010000032.1, from coordinate 29,427 downwards.
GGTCGAAGCACGCGCTGACCAGTTCGGTCGTGAGGACGTCGCCGGCCGGTCCGGACGCGAGCACCCGGCCGTCGCGCAGCAGCAGCGCGTGGCTGGTGCTGACGGGCAGCTCCTCCAGGTGGTGCGTGACGAGCACGGTGGTCAGGTCAGGGCGCTCGGCGCGCAGCTGGTCGATGGCGGCGAGCAGCCGCTCCCGGGCGGCGACGTCCAGGCCCGTGGCGGGCTCGTCGAGCAGCAGCAGCGGCGGGTCGGGCATCAGCGCCCGCGCGATCAGCGCGCGTCCCCGCTCCCCCTGCGACAGGTTCGGCCAGCGGGCGTCGGTGCGGGGCGTGAGGCCCATCAGCCCGATCAGCTCGTCCGCCCGGCGCAGGTCGTCCTCGGACGGCGTCCAGCGCGGGACGAGCTCGATGGTGCCCGTCACCCCGGTCAGGACGATCTCCCGCACCGTCCGCGCCGACTCCAGGGGGTGGCGCGGGTTGACCTGCCCGATCAGCCGGCGCAGCTCCTGGACGTCCACGCGGCCGAGCCGGCGCCCGAGGATCTCCGCCGTGCCCCGCGTCGGGTGCGTGTAGGCGCCGAGGATGCCGAGCAGCGTGCTCTTGCCGGCCCCGTTCGGGCCGATCAGCGCCCAGTGCTCGCCGCGCAGCACCGTCAGCGTGACGCGGTCGAGCAGCGTCCGCCGCTCGCGCACCAGATCGATCTTGTCGGCGTTGAGCACGACGTCGGACACGGAAACCTCCCGCTCGCGGACACGGCCTGTCGAGGGCACCGAAGGGGCACGCGCGGCGGATGGGCGGTGCGGGACGCCGGAGACCGGGGTCGCCGGGGCGGAGGCGTCGGTGGACGATCTTCAACGTACCCCCGCAGCCCGGTTCGAGGGAGGCGCCCGGCCGGATACTGTGAGAGCCGGTGCCTCAGCTATCGGGGAGGGACATGGAGGACCTCGGCTTCATGTGCGCCCGCTGCGGCGGCGAGGTGCACGACGTGACGCACAACCGCGAGGGCTCGCTCGACGGCGTCGGCTACCGCCACAACCGGCGGGTGGAGCCGTGGGACCACGAGCTCGAGCTCGCGGTCGGCGAGCCCGCCCCGCCCGACCAGGGATGCGACTTCTGCGGCGGGCCCGCGGCGAGCTGGCTCTACTACCCCACGCTCGACCCCGACGACACCGACATGTTCGAGGTCGAACTCGACACCACGCACCTGTCGGACGACGACACCGCCGTGGCCGTCCTCAACATGCTCTATCCCTGGTACGCGTGCGACACGTGCTCCGTCCTCGTCGCCGACCGCAGCGTCGACCTCCTCATCGCCCGCGCCCTCGACCGCACCCCCGTCCCCGCGGACGGCCCCGTCGACGAGGAGACCGTCCGGGCCCGCCTTCGCGGCTCCCTCTCGGTCTTCTTCACCACCCGCCCGGGCCGCCCCCAGCCCTCCCGGGCGGTATAGGACGGCCCTGCCCGGCCACCCCCGGAAGCGGGCTGTCGGTAGGGCTGACTATGATCGGTCCGTTTTCGGTGTGGTGTACGTGAGCACGGGGGATGTCAAGTGATCATCGAGAGGCGGTTCCACGGGCCGGACGGGTCCGGGAACGGCGGATACGTGGCGGGGCGCCTGGCGGGGCGGGTGCCGATCGACACGGTGACCGTGACGCTGCGGCAGCCGCCGCCGCTGGACACCGAGCTGACCGTCACGGTGGAGGACGAGCGCGGGCACAGCGCCCGGCTGTGGGACGGCGAGCGGCTGATCGCCGAGGCGCTCGCGGGGGCGATCGTGGTGCCGCCCGTCGCGCCCGTGCCGTTCGAGGAGGCGCTGCGGGCGGCGGAGAAGTACCGGGCGGCGGAGAACCACCCGTTCCCGGGCTGCTTCGTCTGCGGGCCCGACCGCGAGCCCGGCGACGGGCTGCGGCTCGAGCCGGGGCCCGTCGCCGAGGGCACCGTCGCGGCGCCGTGGGTGCCCGAGCGGGTGCCCGAGCGGGAGCTGGTGTGGGCCGCGCTCGACTGCCCGGGCGGCTGGTCGTTCGACGTGGCGGGCCGCCCCGCGGTCCTCGGCACCATGACCGCGCAGGTGATGGACGTGCCGGAGGCCGGTGAGCAGTGCGTCGTGATGGGGCTCGCCCGCAGCCGGGAGGGCCGCAAGATGCACGCGGCGACCGCGCTGTACGGGGCGGACGGGCGGCTGCTGGGCCGCGCCGAGCAGATCTGGATCGAGGTCGACCCCGAGACGTTCGGGCGCTGACCACCCGGCCGCCGATCCGGGGGCGGAGCGGCCGGGACGCGCTTTTTTCGGCGGAACGTGTCGTCCGACACTGTCGTCCATGCCGGATCCGCTGTTCAATCTGAGCTTCCGCGGAAAACGGGAGGCGTATCGATGAGCGGAGACGGGTTACTCATCCTGGGGCTGGCGGCGCTGGCCGTCTACACGGGGGCTTACTGGGAGGGCGCCCGCCGCGCCGCGGCCGACATGGCGCAGGGCCACCGGAAGGTCCTCACGCCGCGGCGGACCTCGGCGCAGGGGCGCTGCCAGGTTCTGGTCTCCGCCGCCGCGGCAGGGCTGGCGCTGGCGCTGGTCGTGCTGGTCGGCCTCGGCTGAGCCCGGACGGCGCGGCCGCCCGGGCCCGGGCCGTCAGGGGCCGGTGAACAGGGGGTCCTCCCGGTCGGCGCCGTTGAGCGCGCGGCCCTGGTGCGGCGGGGGGCCGCCCGGGGCGGGGTGGCCGCCGGTGGTCGAGCCCGGCGTCCCGTTCGGGCCGGGGGCCGGATGCGGGACGGGGGCGCCGAGGGGGGCCGGCGCGCTGGGCTGGGCTGGGACGCCGCCCGGGACGCGGCCGCCGATGGGGGGCGGGCCCGGTGGCATGCCGGGCGCCGGTGCGGTGCCGGGGGCGCCGGAGGGCGGCGCGCCGGGCGGGGGCGCCGGGTGGCCGCCGCCTGACATCCGGCCGCCGGGCGGGAAGTTGGACGACAGCGTGTTGTGGGTGAGCTGGTCGATCTGCCGGCGGGCGCGGTCGGCCTCGGCGCGGGCGGCGTCGCGCTCCTCGGCGAGGGCGGTCAGCGCGGCCTGCTGCTCGGCGACCGACTGCGACAGCTGCCGCAGCTGCACCGCCTGCTCGTTGATCTTGGTGTTGAGCTCGTCCCGTTCGCTCGTCGCGGCCTTGGCCTGCGCCAGTGCGGCGTCGCGCTCCTTGGCCGCCTCCTCGGCGCGGGCGTTGGCGCGCAGGGCCTCCGCCTCGGCCTCCGACTGGGCGCGCATGGCGGCGGTGCGCTCGGCCTCGGCCTTGCTGGCGGCCTGCATCGCGCGCTGCCGCTGGGCCTCGGTGTCGCGCATGGCGTTGCGCAGGTCCTCGGCGCCCTGCTTGGCGACCGCGGCCTCCACGCGCTGCGCCTCGGCGGTGCCCTCCGCCTCGGCGAGCTTGGCGTGCAGGCCGACGAGCTCGGCCCGCGCCGCCTCCAGCGCGGCGAGCAGCTCGCTCTCGCGGGCCGCGACCCGGTCGCGCTCGCTCTCGGCGGCGAGCTTGGCCGTCATGGACTGCTGCGCGATCTGGTGGGCCTCCTCCCACGCCTGCTGCGCGGCGTCGCGCTTGGCGGTGGCGAGCTTGGCCTCCTCGCGGGCGCGCCCGGCGTCCTGCTCGGCGGTCTCTGCGCGCTTGCGGGCGGAGGTGGCCTCGTGCCACGCCTCCTCGGCCTTGCGCTGGGAGGCGTCGCGCTCGCTCTGCGCGATGGCGAGCTCCCGGGCGGCCTCGGCGCGCACCTCGGCGACGCGGCGCTCCACGCCGGCGACGCTCAGCTCGGAGGTCAGCGAGTCGGCGAGCGCGTCGGCGGCCTTCTCCAGCCGCTCGACGATCTCCCATGCCGACGCGACCTGCCCGGTGAGGCCCGGCGCGTCCCGGCCGCGGTCGCGGCGCTCGCGCGCCTCGCGGGCGCAGGCGCCGTCGTTGTCCTGGCAGTAGCGGACGGTGCGGACGGCGCCGACCGCCTGGGGGACGGGCCGCCCGCAGTTGGCGCACGGCCAGACCGTGACCGGGTCGCCCATGCGCGCGACCGCCGTCTCGGCGGACGCCCCGGGACCGGTGCCCTTGTCCCCCGAGCCTTCGGAGACCGCGCCCTGGGGAGCCGCGGCCGTCCCCTCGGGGCCGCTATTGTCGCGCTCTTCGCTGTTAGGCATGGAATGAACGATACGCACCCCCGCGCGTCACTGCAGTGACTTGGGTGGTACATGTGGAAGCGCCCACCCCGTCGGAAAGTGAGCGGCGAATTCGTCGGTCGCCCCGATGATGAGGTCGCGCGTGCCGGGCTCGCTGCCGCCGTGCCCGGCGTCCTCCACGATGTGGAACCTCGCCTCCGGCCAGGCCCGGTGCAGGTCCCACGCCTGCTCCGGCGGCGTCTTCACGTCGTAGCGCCCGTTCACGATCAGGGCGGGGATGTGCCGGATGCGGTCCACGCCCGCGAGCAGGCCCCCGGCCGGCAGGAAGCCCCCGTTCGCGATGTAGTGGTGCATGATGCGGGCGAACGCCACCAGGACCCCGTCGTCCAGCTCCGGCGGCGGGACGGGCAGGAGCGTGTTGGCCGCCAGCTCCCAGGCGCCCCACGCGCGGGCGGCCGGGACGTGCACGGCAGGGTCGGGGTCGCCGACGCGGCGGCCGTACGCGGCCAGCAGGTCGTCCTGCTCGGAGGGCGGGATCGCGTCCCGGAACGCCGCCCACTCGGCCGGGAAGAGGCGTGCCGCGCCCGTCGGCGCCAGTCCCCACTCCTCGTCGGAGGGGCGGACGAGCCAGATGCCGCGCAGTACCATCGCGCCGACGCGGTCCGGATGGGCCTGCGCGTACGCGAGCGCGAGGGTGCTGCCCCAGCTGCCGCCGAACACGAGCCAGCGCTCGATCGACAGGTGCTCGCGAAGCCGCTCGATGTCGGCCACGAGATGCGGCGTGGTGTTGTGCTCCAGCGACACGGCCGGGTCGCCGGCGAAGGGCAGGCTCCGGCCGCAGTTGCGCTGGTCGAACAGCACGATGCGGTACCGGGACGGGTCGAAGAACCGCCGCTGGTCGGGCAGCACCCCTCCCCCGGGCCCGCCGTGCAGCACCACCGCGGGCACCCCCTCCGGGTTGCCGCAGATCTCCCAGTGGATGCGGTTGCCGTCACCGACGTCGAGGAGACCGGAGTCGTACGGCTCGATCGGGGGGTAGAACTCGCGCAGCGCCATGCCCCAGTATCACCCGAATGTGATCATGCCCCGCACCGCCGGCTAGAGCTGGGCCATCGCCTTCCGGATGCGCTTGTCGGAGACGGGGAAGCGGGTGCCGATCTGCTGGGCGAAGAGGCTGACCCGCAGCTCCTCCAGCATCCACCGGACCTGCCGGGCCGGCTCCTCCTCGCGGCGGGACGGGTGGAGGCGGCGCAGCGCCTGCTCGTACTCCTGCGCCAGGACGTCGACCTGGTGCGCGAGCATGCGGTCGCGCCCCGGGTTCTCGGGGAGCTTGTCGAGCCTGACCTGCAGGGCGCGCAGGTAGCGCGGCAGATCGGGCAGCCGGGCCCACCCGGTCGCGGTGACGAACCCCGGATGGACGAGCGCGCCGAGGTGGCCGCGGATGTCGGTGAGCGCCGGGACGAGGGTGAGGCTCGCCGTGCCGCGCAGCCGGCGGTCGAGCTCGTGCGCCTCGGCGAGGATCCGCTCGACGAGGGCGACGATCTGGGCCGTGGCGTCGTGCAGGTCGGCGCGGACCCGGTCGTACAGGGCGCGGAAGGCGTCCTCGTCCCACGCGGGCCCGCCCGCCTCGGCGATGAGCCGGTCGGCGGCGGCCGTGACGCAGTCGTCGAAGAGCGCCGCGACGGAGCCGTGCGGGTTGTGGCTGAGCGCGAGCTTGCCCTTGTTGGTCAGACGGCCCTGGATGAGCTTCACCGGGGAAGGCGCGTTCAGCAGGATCAGCCGCCGCGTGCCGAGCCACATCGCGCGGCGCTGCTCGGCCTCGGTCTCGTACATGCGGACGGCGACGGTGTCGCCCTCGTCGGTGAGCGCCGGATACGCCTTGACGTCGTAGCCGGCCTGGTTGCGCTCGTAGGTGCGGGGCAGCTCGCCGATGGTCCACGCGGTGAGCCCGGACCGCTCGATCGTGGACGCCGCCTTGGACAGCGTCCCGCGCACCTTCCCGGCGAGGCGGCGTTTCAGCTCGTCCAGGTCGGTGCCCTCGCCGAGGGTGCGGCCCGCGCCGTCCACGACCCGGAACGTGATGCGCAGGTGGGCGGGCAGCCGGGACGGGTCCCACGCCTCCCGCGCGACGGGCACGCTCGTCAGCGCGGTCAGCTCGCGCTCCAGGGCGTCCAGGAGCGGTTCGGTGCGCGGCGCGACCCGGTCAAGGATCTTGCGGGCGTAGTCGGGCGCCGGGACGAAGTTGACCCGCAGCTGCTTCGGCAGCGACCGGATCAGCTCGGTCACCAGCTCGGTGCGCAGGCCGGGCACCTGCCAGTCGAAGCCGTCCGGCCGCACCTGGTTGAGGACCTGGACGGGGATGTGCACGGTGACGCCGTCGGCGTCGGCGCCGGGCTCGAACTGGTAGGTGAGCCGGAGCCGCAGCGCGCCCTGCTTCCACGCGTCCGGGTAGTCGGACTCGCTGACGCCGCCCGCCGACTCGTTGATGAGCATCGACTTCTCGAACCCGAGCAGGTCGGGATCGGTGCGCCGGGCCTGCTTCCACCAGGCGTCGAAATGCCGCCCGGAGACGACGTCCTCGGGGATCCGCGCGTCGTAGAAGTCGAAGAGGGTCTCGTCGTCGACGAGGATGTCGCGGCGCCGGGCGCGGTGCTCCAGCTCCTCCACCTCGTCCAGGAGCGCGCGGTTGTCGTGGAAGAAGCGGTGGTGGGTCTCCCAGTCGCCCTCGACGAGGGCGTGCCGGATGAACAGCTCGCGCGACAGCGCCGGGTCGATGGCGCCGTAGTTGACGCGGCGGTCGGCGACGATCGGCACCCCGTAGAGGGTGACCTTCTCGCGCGCCATGACGGCCGCCTGCTTCTTCGACCAGTGCGGCTCGCTGTAGTTGCGCTTCACCAGGTGCTGGGCGAGGGGCTCGATCCACTCGGGCTCGATCCTGGCGTTGATCCGGCCCCACAGCCGGGACGTCTCGACCAGCTCCGCCGACATGACCCAGCGCGGCGGCTTCTTGAACAGCGACGACCCGGGGAACACCGCGAACTTCGCGCCCCGGGCGCCCAGGTACTCCTGCCCGCGCCGCGGCTTGTCCTTCTTCTCGGCGTCCAGCAGGCCGATGTGCGAGAGCAGGCCGGCGAGAAGCGAGGTGTGGATGCGGTCGGGCGGCGCATCGGCGGTGTTGAGCGTGACGCCGAGGGACTTGGCGACCTGCTTGAGCTGGCCGTGGAGGTCCTGCCACTCGCGGATGCGCAGGTAGTGCAGGAACTCGTTCTTGCACATGCGGCGGAACGCGCTGCCCGACAGCTCGTTCTGCTGCTCGCGCAGGTAGTTCCACAGGTTCAGGAAGGCGAGGAAGTCAGAGCCGGGGTCGGCGAACCTGCGGTGCCGCTCGTCGGCGGCCTGCTGGTGCTCGGCCGGGCGCTCGCGCGGGTCCTGGATGGACAGCGCCGCCGCGATGATCAGCACCTCGCGGACGCAGCCGTTGCGGTCGGCCTCCAGGATCATCCGCCCGAGCCGGGGGTCGACGGGCAGCTGGGCGAGCCGGCGGCCGAGCGGGGTGAGGCGCTTGCGGGGGTCCTTCTCGGCCGGGTCGACGGCGCCGAGCTCGTGCAGCAGGTCGACGCCCGCCTTGACGTTGCGGCGGTCCGGCGGCTCCACGAACGGGAACGCGGCGATGTCGCCGAGGCCGAGCGCGGTCATCTGCAGGATGACCGACGCGAGGTTCGTCCGCAGGATCTCCGGTTCGGTGAACTCCGGGCGGGACTCGAAGTCCTCCTCGGAGTAGAGCCGGATGCACACGCCCTCGGAGACGCGGCCGCAGCGGCCCTTGCGCTGGTTCGCCGACGCCTGCGAGACCGGCTCGATCGGGAGCCGCTGCACCTTCAGGCGGTGGCTGTAGCGGGAGATGCGCGCGGTGCCGGGGTCGACGACGTACTTGATGCCGGGGACGGTCAGCGACGTCTCGGCGACGTTCGTGGCGAGCACGACCCGCCGCCCGCGGTGCGGCTTGAACACCCGGTGCTGCTCGTCCGACGACAGCCGCGCGTACAGCGGCAGGACCTCGGTCGCCGCCCTCCGCCGGGTGAAGTGCTTGGTGAGCGCGTCGGCGGTGTCGCGGATCTCCCGCTCGCCGCTGAGGAACACCAGCACGTCGCCGGGGGCCTCGCGGCCCAGTTCGTCCACCGCGTCGACGATCGCCTGGACCTGGTCGCGGTCGGGGTCGGCCGACGGGTCGTCGGGGTCGGTGACGGGGCGGTACCTGACCTCGACCGGATAGGTGCGCCCGGACACCTCCACGATCGGCGCGTCGCCGAAGTGCGCGGAGAACCGCTCCGGGTCGATCGTCGCCGAGGTGATGATCACCTTGAGGTCGGGGCGGCGGGGCAGGATCTCCTTGACGTAGCCGAGGAGGAAGTCGATGTTCAGGCTGCGCTCGTGCGCCTCGTCGATGATGAGCGTGTCGTACTGGCGCAGCAGCCGGTCGGTCTGGATCTCGGCGAGCAGGATGCCGTCGGTCATCAGCTTCACGAGGGTGTCGTCGCTCGACCGGTCGGTGAAGCGGACCTTGTAGCCGACGGCGTCGCCGAGCTCGGTGCCGAGCTCCTCGGCGATGCGGTCGGCGACCGTCCGCGCGGCGAGCCGGCGCGGCTGGGTGTGGCCGATGGAGCCCTGCACGCCCCGGCCCAGTTCGAGGCAGATCTTAGGGATCTGGGTGGTCTTGCCGGAGCCGGTCTCGCCCGCGACGATCACCACCTGGTGGTCGCGGACCGCGGCGAGGATGTCGTCCTTCTTCTGCGACACCGGCAGCTGCGCCGGATAGGTGATCGCGGGCATGGCGAGGCGCCGCCGCTCGACCCGCCGTTCGGCGGCCTCGACGTCGGCGGCGATCTCCTCGGCGACCCTGGCCCGGCGCCCGGCGTCGCGCATCTTCTGCACGCCGTCGATCCTGCGGCGCAACCGGTGCTGGTCGCGCAGCATCAACTGCGGCAGGCGCGCGCGCAGGCCGGCGAGCGGCGATTCCACACTCGTCCCCATAACCATCGACAAGGATAGGGTTCCAGGCCTCGCGGGCCCCGCTCACCCCACACAACCTTCGCACCGTAGCCGGAACGCCCGGCACGAGGCGATCCATTATCCGGGGGTTACAACGCCGCGCCGGGAACGCGCATTCCGCTCTCCCCCGGGCCACGCCCCGCACCTGACCCTTCACCCAAAGCCACTGCACCGGGCCCCGCCCTCGTTCATGATGGGGAGGCGTGGAGACCCCGACCGCCGCCGGCCGCTACCGGATCGACAGCCACCTCGGCTCGGGCGGCTTCGCCTCGGTCTGGCTGGGGCACGATCCCGACCTCGACTCCCCGGTCGCGATCAAGATCCTGGCCGGGCACTGGACGCTGCGCACCGACGTTCGCGAACGGTTCGTCCAGGAGGCGCGGCTGCTGCGCCGCGCCGACTCGCACCGGCTGGTGCAGGTCTTCGACATCGGCGAGCTGCCCGACGGGCGGCCCTACTTCGTCATGACCTACGCCGACCGCGGCACGCTGGCCGAGCGGCTCGCCGGCGGGCCGCTCCCCGCGGCCGAGGCGCTGCGCACCGCCCAGGAGATCATCCGCGGCGTGCAGGAGCTGCACGACCTCGGCATCGTGCACCGCGATCTGAAGCCGTCCAACGTGCTGCTGCGCTCGACGCCCGGCGGCGGCGAGCGCATCATGATCGCCGACCTCGGCATCGCGCGGACCGGGGAGCACCTGTCGAGACTGACGCTGCCGGCCGGCTCTCCCGGCTACATGGCGCCCGAGCAGACGCAGGTGGACGGGGCGCCCGACCGCCGCGCGGACGTCTACGGCCTCGGCGCGCTGACCCACCACCTGCTGACCGGGGAGCCGCCCGCCGTGCCGCCGCGCCCGCCCGCCGAGACCCGGGCCTCGATCCCGTCCAGCGTGGACGCGGCCGTGCTGCGCGCGCTGGAGCCCGACCGGGAGAGGCGCTGGGCGTCCGCGGCGGAGTTCGGGGAGGCGCTGGCGCGGGCCGCCGGGACCACGCGCACCGATGCCCTCGCACCGGGAAGTCGCACGCCGCGAAGGCGCCCGCGCGGCCGGCGGGCGTTCGCGGGCGCCGGGGCGGCCGCGGCGCTGGCCGCGGCCGCCGTCGCGTTCTGGCTCCCCCACGGGGGAGACGGCGGCGCGAAGCCGCAGGACCGGACCGGGCAGTGGCTGCGCGCGGGATCCGACATCCCCGCGCGCTACCGGGACCTGATCGTGCAGGCCGGGACGTGGTGCGAGATGCGCGGGCTGAGCCCGGCGCTGATCGCGGCGATGCTGAAGGCGGAGAGCGGCTTCGACCCGCACCTGTCCGACCCGGCGCACGACGAGTACGGCATCGCCCGGTGGACGCCGCGCGTGCTGGTGTTCTGGCAGCCCGGCGGGCTCGACAACCCCGAGCCGAAGCCCGCCCAGATCACGCCGGAGCTGTCGATCCCCGCGATGGGCCGGTTCCTGTGCTACTGGGGCAAGGACCTGAAGAACGTCCCGGGCGACCCGGCGCTGAACCTCGCCGCCGCCTACCGGAGTTCGTCGAAGACGGTCGTGAAGGCGGGCGGCGTCCCGGCGAGGTTCCGGCCGTACACCGAGAAGGTCCGCCGGTACATGGACGACTACCGTCCGCGCTGAGGCGCCGGTCAGCCCGCCCCGTACACCGGTTCGGGCGCGGGGGCCTTCGCCAGGAGGTCCTTGACCACGTCGCCGACCTCGGCCGGGTCCCACCGCGCGCCCTTGTCCGCCGCGGGGCCGTGGCGGAAGGCGTCCATCACGCAGATCCTGCCTCCCTCCGCCTCGAAGACCCGCCCGGTGACGTCCCGCGACTGCGCGGAGCCGAGCCAGACGACGAGCGGCGAGACGTTCTCGGGCGCCATGGCGTCGAACTCGCCCTCGGCCGGGGCGGCCATCGTCTGCGCGAAGACCTCCTCGGTCATCCGGGTGCGGGCGGCGGGGGCGATCGCGTTGACCGTCACGCCGTACCGGCCGAGCTCGGCGGACGCCACGAGGGTGAGCCCGACGATGCCCGCCTTCGCGGCGGAGTAGTTGCCCTGGCCGACGCTGCCGAGCAGCCCGGCGCCGGAGGAGGTGTTGACGACGCGCGCGTCCACGGCGCGGCCGGCCTTGCTCTCGGCCCGCCAGTACCGCCCGGCGTGCTTGAGCGGCAGGAAGTGGCCCTTGAGGTGGACGCGCATGACGGCGTCCCACTCGTCCTCGCCGAGGTTGACCAGCATCCGGTCGCGCAGGAACCCGGCGTTGTTGACGAGGGTGTCCAGCCGCCCGAACGTGCCGGTCGCCGCGGCGACCAGCGCGGCGGCGCCCTCGTCGGTGGCGATGTCGTCGGTGTTGGCGACGGCCCGCCCGCCGAGGGCCTCGATCTCCCGGACCACGTCGTGGGCGGGGCCCTCGGAGGCGGCGCCGGTGCCGTCGCGGGCGACGCCGAGGTCGTTGACCACGACGAGGGCGCCCTGGCGCGCGAACTCCAGCGCGTGCGCCCGGCCGAGGCCGCGTCCGGCGCCGGTGACGGCGACCACCCGGTCCTTGCAGATCATCGCGATTCCTCCTTGTTGACGGTGGCGGCGTCCAGGAACGCGGGGCGCTCTCCCCCGCCGTGCACCTGCATCGACGAGCCGGTCACGTAGGACGCCAGGTCGGACGCCAGGAACACGCACGCGGCGCCGATGTCGTAGGGGTCGGCGAGGCGGCCGAGCGGGACGGTCCTCGCCACCGCCGCGACGCCGTCCTCGTCCCCGTAGTGCAGGTGCGACAACTCGGTGCGGACCATGCCGAGGATCAGCGTGTTGACCCGGATGTGCGGCGCCCACTCGACCGCCAGCGACTGGGTGAGGTTGTGCAGGCCGGCCTTCGCGGCGCCGTAGGCGGCGGTGCCGGGCGACGGCCGCACCCCGCTCACGCTGCCGATGTTGATGACCGAGCCGCCACCCCGCTCCATGATCCGCGGCCGCAGCGCCCTGGCCATGATCAGCGGCGCCGTCAGGTTCAGCTCCATGATCTTGACGTGGGTGCGCAGCGAGCCGTCCGCCACCGGCAGGTAGGGGGCGCCGCCCGCGTTGTTGACGAGCACGTCCACGCTGTCGAGGCCGTCCGCGAACGCCTGCACGGCGTCGGGGTCGCGCACGTCCAGCGAGACGAACCGCGCGGCCCGCCCGCCCGCCTCGGGCACCGCCTCCGGCTCGCGGCGGGCGACCGCGACCACGTCCGCGCCCGCCTCCAGGAAGGCGCGGCTGATGCCGGCGCCCACCCCGCGCACGCCCCCGGTCACCACGACGGTCCGGCCCGCCAGGTCGAGCGTCAGTGACATGCCGCCTCCGGCCGCGTATGACATGCCGCCTCCGGCTCCGGTGACATTCCGCCTCCTCCGTGCGCCTCTGCTACCTTCTGTTCTAACAAATGTTTGGTGGAAAGGTAGCGCATGGGAGTCTCCACCACGACCCTGGACGGGGTCGCCGAGATCGTCGTGGACGCGCCGCCGGTCAACGCCCTGACCGTCGCGGGCTGGTACGAGCTGGCCGACGCGGTGCTCGCGGCGGGCCGCGACCCCGGGGTCGGCGCCGTCGTGCTCCGCGCCGAGGGCCGGGGCTTCAACGCGGGCGTCGACATCAAGGAGATGCAGAGCACCGAGGGCCACGCCGCGCTGGTCGGCGCCAACCGGGGCTGCTTCGCGGCGTTCGCCGCCGTCTACGACTGCGAGGTCCCGGTCGTGGCCGCGGTGCACGGCTTCTGCCTCGGCGGCGGGGTCGGCCTCGCCGGCAACGCCGACATCGTGATCGCCTCGCGGGACGCCTACTTCGGGCTGCCCGAGGTGGACCGGGGCGCGCTCGGCGCGGCCACCCACCTGGCCCGGCTCGTCCCGCAGCACCTGATGCGCGCGATGGTCTACACGTGCCGCAACGTCACGGCCGAGGAGCTGCACCACCACGGCTCGGTCCTGGAGGTCGTCCCGGCGGAGGAGCTGCGCGCCAAGGCGATGGAGGTCGCCGCGGGCATCGCCGCCAAGGACCGGTACGTGATCCGGCGCGCCAAGGAGTCGCTGAACGGCATCGACCCGGTCGACGTCAAGCGCAGCTACCGCTACGAGCAGGGCTTCACGTTCGAGCTGAACCTCGTCGGCGCTGGCGACGAGCACCGCGACGCCTTCGTCTCCAAGGGGGCTTGATGAGTTCCAAGGTGATGTCCGTCGAGGAGATCGCGGGGTCGCTGGAGAGCGGCATGACGCTCGGGATCGGCGGCTGGGGCTCGCGGCGCAAGCCGATGGCGCTGGTGCGGGCGATCCTGCGCTCGCCCGTCACCGACCTCACCGTGGTCTCCTACGGGGGGCCGGACGTGGGGCTGCTGTGCGCGGCGGGCAAGGTCCGCCGGCTGGTCACCGCGTTCGTGACCATGGACTCGATCCCGCTGGAGCCGCACTTCCGGCAGGCGCGCCAGTCCGGGGCCGTCGAGCTGACCGAGTACGACGAGGGCATGTTCATGTTCGGGCTGTACGCGGCGGCGCACCGGCTGCCGTTCCTGCCCACCCCGGTCGGCCTCGGCTCGGACGTGATGAGGGTCAACCCGGAGCTGCGGACGGTCCGGTCGCCCTACGAGGACGGGCAGGAGCTCGTCGCCGTCCCCGCCCTGCGGATGGACGCGGCGCTGGTGCACATGAACCGCGCCGACGCGCGCGGCAACGCCCAGTACCTCGGCCCCGACCCGTACATGGACGACCTGTTCGCCAAGGCGGCGGACCGGACGTACGTCTCGTGCGAGCGGCTCGTCGACACGGCCGACTTCGCCAAGGAGGGGCCGGTGCAGTCGCTGCTGATCAGCCGCTCCCAGGTGGCGGGCGTGGTGGAGACGCCGAACGGCGCGCACTTCACCGACTGCCTTCCCGACTTCGGGCGGGACGAGGCGTTCCAGAAGCTGTACGCGCAGTCGGCGGCCGATCCGGACAAGTGGGCGGCGTTCGGCGAGCGGTTCCTGTCCGGCGACGAGGCCGCCTACCAGGACGCGGTCCGGGTCTGGCGGGAGGAGGCGCGATGAGCGAGGTGACCAGGGCCGAGGTGTGCGCGGCCGCGTGCGCGGACCTGTTCCGGGGCGACGGCGAGATCGTCGCCGCGGCGGTGGCGGGGTTCGTGCCGATGCTGGGGTCCCGGCTGGCGCGGGCGACGTTCGAGCCCGACCTGCTGACGACCGACGGCGGGCCGTCGCTGAGCGCCGAGCCCGTCCCGCTCGGCGGGTCGGCCGGGACCGTCGAGGGCTGGCTGCCCTTCCGAGACCACCTGTGGCTCGTCCTGAACGGGCGGCGGCACGTGGTGATGGGGCCGAGCCAGATCGACGCGCACGGCAACACCAACATCTCCTGCATCGGCGACTGGAAGCAGCCCACCCGGCAGCTCCTCGGAGTGCGGGGCGGGCCGGGCAACACGCTGCTGAACACGACGAGCTACTGGGTGCCGAAGCACTCGGCGCGCGTGTTCACCGAGAAGGTCGACATGGTGAGCGGCGTCGGCTGGGACCGCGGCGCGCACGAGATCCGCGCCGTGGTCACCAACCTGGCCGTCCTCGACTTCGACACCCCTGACAAGCGGATGCGGCTGCGCTCGGTGCACCCCGGCGTGCGCGTCGACGACGTGCTCGCGGCGACCGGATTCGAGCTGGCCGTCCCGGGCGAGGTGCCCGAGACGCGGCTGCCGGACGGCGAGGAACTGCGGATCATGCGCGAGGTCCTGGACCCGAAGGGGCTGCGGGAGCGCGAGGTCCCAGCATGAGCGAAGCGAACCGGGGGGTGCGGGGGGTCGTCCCCCCGCAGGGAGCAGGTATTAGCGGGGCGGACACCGGGCAGGTGCTGGACACGCCGCTGACCCGGCTGACCGGAGTGCGGCACCCCGTCGTGCAGACCGGCATGGGGTGGGTGGCCGGTCCGCGGCTCGTCACGGCGGTGGCGAACGCGGGAGGGCTCGGCGTCCTGGCGTCGGCGACCATGACGCTCGACCAGCTCGCGGAAGCGATCCACGAGGTCAAGGACCGCACGGACGCCCCGTTCGGCGTCAACCTGCGGGCCGACGCCGGGGACGCGGGCGACCGCATCGACCTGCTCATCAAGGAGGGCGTGAAGGTCGCCTCGTTCGCGCTCGCGCCGAAGCGCGAGCTGATCGCCAAGCTGAAGGACGCCGGGCTCGTGGTGATCCCCTCGGTCGGCGCGCGGCGGCACGCGGAGAAGGTCGCGGGGTGGGGCGCCGACGCCGTCCTGGTGCAGGGCGGCGAGGGCGGCGGGCACACCGGCCCCGTCGCCACCACGCTGCTGCTCCCCCAGGTCGTGGACGCCGTCGACATCCCGGTCATCGCGGCCGGAGGCTTCTTCGACGGGCGCGGCCTCGCCGCCGCGCTCGCCTACGGCGCGGCGGGCGTCGCGATGGGCACCCGGTTCCTGCTGACGTCCGACAGCTCGGTGCCCGACGCGGTCAAGCAGGTCTACCTCAGGACGGGCGAGACCGTGGTGACGCGGCAGGTGGACGGGATGCCGCACCGGGTGCTGCGCAGCGAGCTGGTCGACACGCTGGAGGGCTCCGGCCGGATCGGCGGGCTGGTCCGGGCGCTGCGCAACGGCGCGCGGTTCAAGAAGCTGTCCGGCATGTCGTGGCGCGAGATGATCGCCGACGGCAGGGCGATGAAGCACGGCAAGGACCTGTCGTGGTCGCAGGTCCTGATGGCCGCCAACACCCCCATGCTGCTGAAGGCCGCCATGGTGGACGGCAGGCCCGACCTCGGCGTGATGGCGTCCGGCCAGGTCGTCGGCGTGATCGACGACCTGCCGAACTGCGCCGACCTGATCGCCGCGATCGTGCGGCAGGCGGCCGAGGCCATCGCCGCGCAGCAGTCCTACCTGGTGCGTCAGGCCACCTAACCCCGGCTAGGACGCGTCGTCGCGCAGACCGCGCAGCACGGCCGCCAGCCCCCCGCGGAACTCCTCGTCGGGGCCGAGCAGGCGGGCGTGCCGCGCGGTCCGCGCCAGAAGGGGGAACTCGTCGGCGGGCAGCCCGGCGAGGGCGGCGGTCCCCTCCCCCGACAGCGCGCTCAGATGCTCCAGCTGGATCGCGCCGACGATGTGGGCGAGCAGCGCGCGCATCGCGATCGCCGCGCGCGGCCCCGTGAAGCCCGCGTCGGCGAGGATGCCCGCGACCGTCTCGCCCCAGCGCAGCGACCCCGCCGAATCGTGCCGGCGCGTGAGGGTCAGCGGGACGACCGACGCGTGGGCGCCGAAGGCCGCCCGCATCCGCAGCGCCATGGTCTCGATCCGCTCCTCCCAGCCGACGGCAGGATCGTCGCGGTCAAGTACGGCGAGCACGCCTACGACCAGTGGACGGTCGACGAGCTGCTGGCCCTGGCCGCCCAGGCTCCGTCCCCCGGCCGGAAGGCGGCGAGGTGACCGCCCTCCGGCCGGGCCGCGGCTGAGCGTCAGCCCTTGACCGCCAGCACGAGCTTGCCGGTCGTGGAGCCGGACTCGATGCGCTCGTGCGCCTCGGCGGCCTGCTCCAGGGGCAGTTCCTCCACCTGGACCCGCAGGTCGCCCGAAGCGGCCGCGGCGACCGCGCGGCGCAGGGCGCGCCCCGCCTCGGCCGGTGCCACGCCCGCGAACGCCGCGAGGTTGAACCCGGACACGGTCTTGTTGGAGAACCACAGCTCGTTCGCCGGGACGCCCACGTCCTCCGCGCCGGACGCGTTGCCCATCACGACCATCCGGCCCATCGGGGCCAGGGCGTCCAGGCTGGCGCGGCGGGCCGGGCCGCCCACCATGTCCACCACGATGTCGAACCCGCGCCCGCCGGTGAGGCCGGCGACCTCGCCCGGCAGCGCGTCGCGCAGCACGACGTCGTCGTAGCCGAACCCGCGGGCCGCCTCGATCTTGGCGGGACCGCCGACCGTGCCGGCCACCCGGCCCGCGCCGAGCAGCCGGGCGGCCTGGCCGAGCTGGCTGCCGACGCCCCCGGCGGCCGCGTGCACCAGCACGGTCTCGCCCGGCTCGATGCGCGCGACGCGGTCCAGGACGAGGAACGCGGTGGCCCCGTTGGACGGGACGCCCGCCGCGACGTCCAGGCCGAGGTCGAGACCGTCGAGCGGCGCGACGAGGTCGGCGGAGGTGACCGCGACCTCGGCGTAGCCGCCGCTGTCAACGATCGTCAGCGCGGCGACGGGCTGGCCCCTGCGCAGCCCTTCCACGTCGGGTCCGACCGCACGGATGTGCCCGGAGACCTCGATGCCGGGCACGAACGGCAGCGGCACGTCCACGACGCCCCGCCTGTACAGGACTTCGGCGAAGTTGGCGCCCGCGTACGCGACGTCGATGGACACCTGCCCAGGCCCCGGTTCGGGGACGTCCACCTCGGCCTGGCGCAGCACGTCCGCGCCGCCGAACTCGGGGATCGTGACGGCCCGCATCAGTACCGCCCCCCGACGGCCGCGGGGACGCCGTCCAGCTCGGCGAGGTCGGCCTCGGTGAGGTCCAGGGCGGCGGCTCCGGCGTTGTCGCGCAGGTACTTCCGCTTCTTGGTGCCGGGGATCGGGATGACGTGCTCGCCCTGCGCCAGCGTCCAGGCGATGGCGACCTGCGCCGGGGTGGCGCCGTGCCGCGCGGCGACCGCCTTGACCACGTCGACGATGCGAAGGTTGGCCTTCAGCGCCTCCTCCTGGAAGCGCGGGTTGCCGCCGCGGAAGTCGGTGTCCTCGAAGTCGGCGGCGGTGACCGTCCCGGTGAGGAAGCCGCGGCCGAGCGGCGAGAACGGCACGAAGGCCGCGCCGTGGGCGGCGCACCAGCCGACCACGTCGCCCGGTCCCTCCCCCGCTCCCGCGGTGTCGCCCGGCAAGGTGCCCGCGATCCCGCCGGGCGCGCCCATGGCGTCCCGGGTCCACAGCGACAGCTCCGACTGGACGGCCGCGACCGGGTGGATCGCGTGCGCCTCGGCGGCCTGCGCGACGCTGACCTCCGACAGGCCCAGGCTGCGCGCCTTGCCCTCGGCGACCAGTTCGGCCATGGCGCCCCAGGTGTCGGCGAGGGGCACCTCCGGGTCGACCCGGTGCAGGTAGTACAGGTCGATCACGTCCGTGCCGAGACGGCGCAGGCTGTCCTCGGCGGACGCCTTGACGTGCTCCGGCGTCCCGTTCCGCACGATGTCGCGGGTGGCCAGTGACTCCACGACGAGGCCCGTCTTGGTGGCGACGACCGCCTCGTCCCGGCGTCCCGCCAGCGCCCGCCCGACAAGCGTCTCGTTGTGGCCGTCGCCGTAGGGCTGCGCGGTGTCCAGGAACGTCACGCCGAGGTCGAGCGCCTCCCGGATCAGCGCCACCGAGGCGTCGTCGTCGCGTTCCGACTCGGTGTAGGCCCAGCTCATCCCCATGCAGCCGAGCCCCACGGCGCCCACCCGCGTCCCGGCGAACTCGCGCGTCCTCATGATGTCTCCTTCGTTCCTCATGAGGACGATCGTGCTGGACGGGCCGGAACGTAGACAGACTCCGCTCATCCTGGGTGTGGCACCACCACCCTGGACGGGGGCCGGGTCAGCCGGCGGCGGCGAGGCCGCGGCGCGCCATCAGCCGTTCGAGGCGCTCCTGCGTGCCGGTTCCGGGACGCGGGTTGTGCAGCACCAGGGAGTGGCCCGGGCGGTCGGCGAGCGGCAGCAGCGTGCCCTCGAAGACGAGTTCGCCCGCGTCCGGATGCCTGATGCCCTTGACCGCCTGCGCGTCCGCGCTCACCTCGTGGCGGGGCCACAGCTCCGCGAACTCGGGACTGACCGCCAGCAGGTCCGCGATGATCCGGTCGAACTCGGGGTCGCCCGGGTAGCGGGCGGCGTCGGCGCGGAACCGCGCCACGACGCCGGGTGCGGCGGCGGCCCAGTGGGTGTGCATCGACCGGTACCGAACGTTCGTGAAGTAGGTGACCAGGCAGTTGTGGTCGGTGTCGCCGTACCCGAACACCTCGCGGGCCGCGTCGTTGATCGCGACGAAGTTCCAGTGCCGGTCGCGGACGTAGGCGGGGCGCGGCGACCAGGCGTCCAGCACCCGCCGCAGCTCGGGCGTGATCGGGGCGGCCGGTCCCGCCTCCGCGCGCGGCGGGTTCAGCCCGGCGAGCAGGTACAGGTGCTCGCGCTCGGCCCGGTCCAGCCGCAGGGCGCGGGCGATCGCGTCGAGGACGTCCCCGGAGACCTTGATGTCGCGGCCCTGCTCCAGCCACGTGTACCAGGAGACCCCGACCCCCGCGAGCACCGCGACCTCCTCGCGGCGCAGGCCCGGCGTCCGGCGCCGTCCGCCGTCGGGCATGCCGACGTCGGCGGGGGTGAGCCGGGCGCGGCGGGTGCGCAGGAAGTCGCGCAGTTCTTCGCGGCGGCGGTCGGGGGCGGGGGTCCGGCTGGCCATGCCGCCACGATAGCCGCCGCTCCCCGGGGCGGCGCGGTCGGAGATCGCGTTGGACCTCAGGTCAGGCGATGGCGCCGGCGGAGCGGAGGGCCGCGATGGCCGCGTCGTCGCGGCCCAGCTCGCGCAGGACGGCGTCGGTGTGCCCCCCGAGCACCGGGATCGGGTCCATGCGGGGCTCGGCGCCGGCGAACGTGATCGGCGGGAGCAGCGCCCGGATGCCGCCGACCGGGGAGCCCACCTCCCGCCACCGGTCCCGCTCGGCGAGCTGCGGGTGGGCGACCAGGCCGTGCCCGTCGTTGAGGGTCGCGTTCGGCACGCCCGCCTCGTCGAGCCGCCTGAGCAGCTCGTCCCGTCCCATGCGGGACGTGACGGCGGCGACGAGCGCGTCCACCTTCTCCCGGTTGCCGACCCGCGCCCGGTTCGTCGCGAACTCGGGGTCGGTCACGAGGTCGGGCCGCTCCAGCACGCCGGCGGCCAGGGCGGCCCAGCCGCGGTCGTTCTGGACGCCGATCACCACGTCGACGCCGTCGGCCGTCGGATAGGCGTCGTACGGGGCGATCACCGGGTGGCTCAGCCGCGTGCGCGGCGGCGGGGAGCCGGTGTAGAGCGTCGTGTACATCGCCTGGCCCATCCACTCGGCGACCGCGTCGAACATCGTGACCTCGATCGAGGCGCCCTCGCCGGTGGTGCCGCGCCGCACGAGCGCGGCGAGCGTCCCGGAGAAGGCGTACATGCCGGCCGCGATGTCGGCCAGCGGCGAGCCCGCCTTCACGGGCGTCTCGGGCGTGCCGGTGACCGAGATCAGCCCCGCCTCGGCCTGGACGAGCATGTCGTAGGCGCGCTTGTCCCGGTACGGCCCGCGCGACCCGTACCCCGACATCTCGACCACGATCAGGCGCGGGTCGCGGGCCCGCAGCTCCTCCGCGCCGAACCCGAGCCGGGCGGCGGCACCGGGGGCGAGGTTCTGCAGGAAGACGTCCGCGCGCGCGACCAGTTCGGTGAGGACCGCCCGGCCCTCGGCCTGCTTGAGGTCGAGCGCGACCGACTCCTTCGACCGGTTGAGCCAGGCGAAGTGCGTGCCGAGGCCGCCGCGCACGCCCGTGTCGTACGCGCGGGCGAAGTCGCCGCCGTCCACGCGCTCCACCTTGACGACGCGGGCGCCCAGGTCGGCGAGCTGCCGCGTGGCGAACGGCGCCGCGACCGCCTGCTCCAGCGCGACGACGGTGATCCCTTCCAGCGGCAGCGGAGCGCCCGCCGCCGTCACCGGTCCTCCAGGAGCCTGCGGCCGATGATCATTTTCTGGATGTCGGCGGTGCCCTCGCCGATCAGCAGCATCGGGGCCTCCCGGTACAGGCGCTCGATCTCGTACTCCTTGGAGTAGGCATAGCCGCCGTGGATGCGGAACGCGTCCTCCACGACCTCCTTGCAGTACTCGCTGGCCAGGTACTTCGCCATCCCGGCCTCCAGGTCGTTGCGCTCGCCGGAGTCCTTGCGGCGCGCCGCCATCACCATCATCTGGTGCGCGGCCTCGACCTTGGTCGCCATCTCGGCCAGGCGGAACAGGACCGCCTGGTGCTCGGCGATCGGCCTGCCGAACGTCTCGCGCTGCCGCGCGTAGGCCAGGGCCAGCTCGTAGGCGCGCCGGGCCACGCCGCAGCCGCGCGCCGCCACGTTGACGCGGCCGACCTCGACGCCGTCCATCATCTGGTAGAAGCCGCGCCCGGGCGCCCCGCCGAGGACCTGCGCGGCCGGGATCCGGTAGGAGTCGAAGACGAGCTCGGTGGTGTCGACGCCCTTGTACCCCATCTTGTCGATCTTGCCGGGGACGGTGAGGCCCGGCGCGACCTCGCCGAAGCCCGGGGTCTTGTCGACCAGGAACGTGGTCATGCCGCGGTGGCCCGCGCCCGGGTCGGTCTTGACCAGCACCGCCACCAGGTTCGCCGAGCCGCCGTTGGTCAGCCACATCTTCTGGCCGTCGACCACGTAGTCGTCTCCGTCCGGGACGGCGCGGGTCGTGATGGCGGAGACGTCCGAGCCGCAGCCCGGCTCCGACATCGAGAACGCGCCGCGGATCTCGCCGGACGCCATCCGCGGCAGGTAGTGCGCCCGCTGCTCGGCCGTGCCGTGCTGCGCGATCATCCACGCGACGATGAAGTGGGTGTTGACGATGCCCGACACGCTCATCCAGCCGCGCGAGAGCTCCTCCACCACGAGCGCGTAGGTCAGCAGCGACTGGCCCAGCCCGCCGTGCTCCTCGCCGATCGTCAGGCCGAAGAGGCCGAGATCCCGCATCCCGTCCACGATCGCCTGCGGGTAGGCGTCGGCGTGCTCCAGCTCGGTCGCGACCGGCAGGATCTCCTTGTCGACGAACGTCCGGACGGTCGCGATGATCTCCCGCTGCTCGTCGGTCAGCCCGTGGGTCTGCTGCAGCCTGCTCACGTCCTGGATCCTCCCTAGCGGCCCTCGAAGCGCGGCGTGCGCCGCTCGGCGAACGCGGCCCGTCCCTCGGCGAAGTCGGCGCTGCCGAACAGGGCGGTCTGCTCCTCCCGCTCGGCGTCCAGCAGGCGGTCCAGGGCGTGGTCGGTGCGGGCGAGGAGGCGCTTGGCCGCGGCGACCGACAGCGGGGCGAGGGCGGCGGCCTCGGCGGCGAGCTCCAGGGCGGCGTCCAGGGCCTTGCCGGACGGGGCGAGGGAGTCGGCCAGGCCGATCTCGTAGGCGCGCTGGGCGGGCACGGTCCGCCCGAACACCAGCATCTCCTTGGCGCGGCCCGTGCCGACGCGATGCGGGAGCGTCCAGAGCAGCCCGCCGTCGGCGACGAGGCCGACCCTGCCGAACGCCGCGACGAACCGCGCGTCCTCGGCGGCGACCACGTGGTCGCACACGGCGGCGAGGGACACGCCGAGCCCGGCCGCGGCGCCCTCGACCGCCGCGATGAACGGAGTCCCGCAGGTGGTGATGATCCGGACGGCCTCGTGCACCGGGTCGAGCCGCGCCCGGACGGCGTCCGGGCCGGCGCCCTCCATCGAGCGGACGTCGCCGCCCGCCGAGAAGGTCCCCGCCGCGCCGGTCAGCACGACGGCGCGGACGCCTGCGTCGTCCGCGGCGCGACGCACCTCCGCCAGGAGCCGCTCGCGCATCGGGATGTCGATCGCGTTGCGAGCCTCGGGCCGGTTCAGCGTGACCACCCGCGCCGCGCCGTGGTCGGCGGTGGTGACCACGGAGCCGCGCGCCGGTTCGGGGTCCCGGTCGTCCATCAACCCTCCTGGAAATTTTTTATACGATATGGGAAGCCCGCGAGCCACCGAAAGGGGACCCCGGCGTCAGCCGGACTGCTCGTCCCAGAAGCCCTGCGCTTCCAGGTGCACCACCAGCAGGGCCCCCGCGTGCCGGATGTGCGCGCGCATCGCCTGCCGCGCGGCGTCTCCGTCCCCCGCCCGCAGCGCGGCGAGGACGAGATGGTGGTCGTCGACCGACGCCTGCGTCCAGCCGTCGATACTGGAGTAGAAGCGGCGCGGGGCGTACCGCACCACGAGTTGCAGCAGCCAGGCCGTCTTGGGCGAGCCCGCGCACAGGTTGACGGTCCGGTGGAACTGGTGGTTGGCGCGCTCGATCGCCGCGGAGTCGCGGGCCTTGGACGCCTCCTCCAGCAGCGCCTGCGTCCGGTCGAGCGACTCGAGCTCGGCCCCGGTGATCTTCGCGGCGGCGCGGGCGGCCAGCTCGCCGGCGAAGTACGCCTGCGCCTCGAACAGGTCCTGGACGTCCTGCCGGGCGAGCGGCGCCGGCATGAACCCCCGCCGCGGCTCCAGCGTGACGAAGCCCTCGCCGCGCAGCGAGAGCAGGGCCTCCCGGACGGGGGTGACGCTGATCCCGAGATCCTCGGCGATGCGCTCCAGGCGGAGGAACTCCCCGTGCCTGACCTGGCCGGACATGATGAGCTCGCGGACGTAGGCGGCCACCTCGTCGCTCAGCTGGCGGCGCCTGCCGAGGGCCTGGTCACCGGAAAGGGCCACTCTCATCGTCTCCCCGTGCGCCTGGTGGTGGGCTCACATTATGGACGGGCGGGGGCCCGCCGCCCGTTGACAGCCGGTATTTTCCTATCAAATATATGAGACTCGAACCGGAGGGGGCGGGGCCGTGTTCACGCTCAGCGACGAGGAGCGCGCCATCGTCGAGGTCGTCGCCGACTTCGTCGACAAGGAGGTCCGCCCGGTCGCCCGGGACCTCGAGCACGCGGGCGCCTATCCCGCCCGCCTCATCGACCGCATGAAGGAGCTCGGGGTCTTCGGGCTCGCCGTGCCCGAGCCCTACGGCGACGTCAGCGTCTCGAAGGCCTGCTACGCGCTCGTCACCGAGGAGCTGGCGCGCGGCTGGATGACGCTCGCGGGCGCGTTCGGCGGCCACACGGTCGTCTCCCACCTGCTCGCCGTGTACGGCACCGAGGAGCAGAAGGCCCGCTACCTGCCCCGGATGGCGACCGGCGAGCTGCGCGCCACGATGGCGCTCACCGAGCCGTCCGGCGGCTCCGACCTGCAGGCCATGAGCACGACCGCGCGCCGCGACGGGGACCGGTACCGCGTCGACGGCGCCAAGATGTGGATCACCAACGCGCGCACGTCCGGCCTGATCGCGCTGATGTGCAAGACCGACCCGTCCGCGTCCCCGCGGCACAAGGGCATCAGCATCCTGCTCGTGGAGAAGGGGCCGGGCCTGACCGTCTCCCGCGACCTGCCGAAGCTCGGCTACAAGGGCGTGGAGAGCTGCGAGCTGTCCTTCGACGGCTACGAGGCGCCGCTCGACGCCGTGCTCGGCGGCGCGGAGGGGCGCGGCTTCGCCCAGATGATGCGCGGCCTCGAGGTCGGCCGGATCCAGGTCGCGGCCCGCGCGCTCGGCGTCGGGCGCGCCGCCCTGGAGGACTCCCTGCGCTACGCCCAGCAGCGCGAGGCCTTCGGCAAGCCGATCTGGCAGCACCAGTCCATCGGCAACTACCTCGCCGACATGGCCACCCAGCTCCGCGCGGCCCGGCTGCTCACCCTCGACGCCGCCGAGCGCCTGGACGCGGGCGAGCGCTGCGACATGGAGGCGGGCATGGCCAAGCTCTACGCCTCGGAGGCGGCGATGCAGATCGCGCTGAACGCGGTCCGCATCCACGGCGCGGCCGGCTACTCCACCGAGTTCGACGTCGAGCGCTACTTCCGGGACGCCCCGCTGATGATCGTCGGCGAGGGGACCAACGAGATCCAGCGCAACGTGATCGTCCGGCAGCTCGTCGAGCGCGACCGGATCTAGGGCGCGGCGGCCGGGTCCTCCCCCGCCCGGATCCAGTCGAACGTGCGCTCCACGGCGCGCTTCCAGTTGTCGTACTCGGCGGCCCGCCGCGCGGGCTCCATCGCCGGGACCCAGCGGGCGGCGCGGTGCCAGTTGCGCCGCAGCCCTTCGAGCCCCGCCCAGTAGCCGACCGCGAGCCCGGCGGCGTAGGCGGCGCCGAGCGACACCGTCTCCACCACCATCGGGCGCGCCACCGGCACGTTCAGCACGTCGGCGACCATCTGCATGACCAGGTTGTCGGACGTCATGCCGCCGTCGGCCTTCAGCTCCTTCAGCGAGAGGCCGGAGTCGGCGTTCATCGCGTCCACGACCTCGCGCGTCTGCCAGCCCGTCGCCTCCAGCACCGCCCGCGCCAGGTGCCCCTTGGTGATGTAGGAGGTCAGGCCGACGATGATGCCCCGGGCCTCGCTGCGCCAGTGCGGGGCGAACAGCCCGGAGAACGCCGGGACGATGTAGCAGCCGCCGTTGTCGTCGACGGTCCGGGCGAGGGTCTCGATCTCCGGCGCCGTGGAGATCAGCCCGAGGCCGTCCCGGAACCACTGGACGAGCGCCCCGGTGATCGCGATCGAGCCCTCCAGCGCGTACACGGCGGGCTCGTCACCGATCTTGTAGCCGACGGTGGTGAGCAGCCCGTTGTCCGACTTCACCGGCTTCGTTCCGGTGTTCATCAGCAGGAACGCGCCCGTCCCGTACGTGCACTTGGTATCGCCCGGGGAGAAGCACGTCTGCCCGAACAGCGCGGCCTGCTGGTCGCCGAGGGCCGCGCCGACGCGCACGCCGGGGAACACGCGGCGGGCCGTCCCGTAGGTCTCGGTGGACGAGCGGATCTCCGGCAGCATCGCCCTCGGCACGCCGAAGAAGTCGAGCAGGCCGTCGTCCCAGCTCAGCGTGTACAGGTCCATCAGCAGCGTGCGGCTGGCGTTGGTCACGTCGGTGACGTGGACGCCGCCGTCCACGCCGCCGCTGAGGTTCCAGATCAGCCAGCTCTCCATCGTGCCGAACAGGACCTCGCCGCGCTCGGCGCGCTCCCGCAGGCCCGGCGTGTGGTCCAGCATCCAGCGGATGCGCGGGGCCGAGAAGTAGGTGGCCAGCGGCAGGCCGCTGCGCTCGGTGACCATCGCGGCGCCGGGCGCGCGGGCCAGCTCGTCCACGAGCGGGCCGGTCCGCATGTCCTGCCAGACGATGGCGCGGCCGATCGGGACGCCGGTCAGCCGGTCCCACAGGACGGTCGTCTCCCGCTGGTTGGCGATCCCGACCGCCGCGACCTGGCCGGGCGTCGCGCCCGCCTGGGCGAGCGCCTCCGGCGCGATGCGCTCCAGGTTGCGCCAGATCTCCATCGGGTCGTGCTCGACCCAGCCGGGCTTGGGGAAGTGCTGCCGGTGCTCGCGCTGCGCCACCGACACCAGGCGGCCGCCGTGGTCGAACAGGATGCACCGGGTCGAGGTGGTGCCCTGGTCGATCGACATCACGTACCGTTCGGTCACGTCCGGCGCCCTCCTTCCAGGCGCGCCCCTCCGCCCCGCCGTGCCGGGGGCGGCGCGTCACCAGCGCGATCCGCCGAGGTCCCGGGAGACGGCGCGGGCCGCGTCGCGCACGTAGGCGACGAGCCTCGGGTCGGGGACGCGGCGGGAGTCGCAGATCCGCTCGACCGCTCCGGAGATGCCGATGGCCCCGACGACCAGGCCTCCGTGCCCGCGGATCGGCGCGGCGATGCCGGCCTCGCCGATGGACAGCTCCTCGGTCTCGGCGGCCCAGCCGTTCTCCCGGACGCGCGTGGCGGCCCGTGCGAGTTCCCTGGGGTCGGTGATGGTGCGCCGGCAGTAGGACTCCAGGACGGTGTCGCGGATGGACGCCGCCGCGTTGGCGTCGTGCGCGAGCAGCGCCTTGCCGAGCGCGGTGGCGTGCAGCGGCAGCAGCGAGCCGACGTCCATGGCCTGGAGCGTGTCGTCAGGGCGGAACACGTGGTGGACGACGAGGACCTTGCCTTCCAGCAGCGTGCCGATCCGGACGGCCTCGCCGCTGCGCGAGGCGAGCGCGTCGGCCCAGTTGATCGCGCGCGACCGAAGCTCGTTGACGTCGAGGTAGCTCGTGCCGAGGTGCAGCAGGGCGGCGCCGAGCTGGTACTTCCCCGTGGCGCCGTCCTGCTCGACGAAGCCGACGCGCTCCAGGGTGCGCAGGATGCCGTGCGCGGTGCCCCGGGCGAGGCCCAGCGAACTGGCGATCTCCCCGACCCCGAGCCGGCCCGAGCTCGCCGCCAGCAGGCGCAGGATCGCGGCGGCCCGCTCGATCGACTGCACAGGTCCGGGCATGGGAGCGATGGTAGGTCTCCCGGCGGGGTGCCGACAATGTCGGCAGCCGCCGTAATCATCGTCCGATGCGCCCTGAACTGCCCGGATTCTGTGATCTGGTGCACAGGGTGGAGGGTAACCGCCGCCGGGCGGCGACGAAAGTGTTCGACATTGTCGGCAGGCTCCCGTTGTAAGACGGTTCGTCCCGGCTTACCGTCCAGCCAGCCTCACGGGGCTCGCGTCCACCCCATCTGCCGAGGAGTACCCATGGCGGAACGCCCCAGAATCCCCACCCTGGCCGGTGAGCTCGCCGCCGAGTTCGCCGGCACCCTGATCCTCATCCTGTTCGGCGTCGGCGTCGTCGCGCAGGTCGCCGGGGCCGAGATCGGCGACCACGACAGCAT
This sequence comes from Actinomadura sp. NPDC000600, assembly GCF_040492135.1. Classification (NCBI taxonomy): domain Bacteria; kingdom Bacillati; phylum Actinomycetota; class Actinomycetes; order Streptosporangiales; family Thermomonosporaceae; genus Actinomadura; species Actinomadura sp. NPDC000600. Next base: position 1,836 of record NZ_JBEUPD010000032.1, on the reverse strand, counting down.
CGCCTGGGCCTGGGGCCTAGGCGTCACGCTCGGCGTGTACGTCGCGGCCCGGATCAGCGGCGCCCACCTCAACCCCGCCGTCACCATCGCGCTGGCGACGTTCAAGGAGTTCGCCTGGCGCAAGACGGCCCCCTACATCGCCGCGCAGACCGCGGGGGCGTTCGTCGCGGCGCTGATCGTCCGCTGGAACTACAGCGAGGTGCTGGCGAAGGTCGACCCCGGCCACACCATCAAGACCCAGGGCGTGTTCTCCACCCTGCCGGGCAACGGCACGCTCCCGGTCGGCACCTGGGGCGCGTTCCGCGACCAGGTGATCGGCACCGCCATCCTGCTCTTCGTGATCAAGGCGCTCACCGACGTGCGCAACTCCCCGCCGCTCGCCAACCTGGCCCCGTTCATGATCGGCCTCCTGGTCGTCGCGATCGGCATGGCGTGGGGCACCGACGCCGGCTACGCGATCAACCCGGCCCGCGACTTCGGGCCCCGGCTCGCCTCGTTCCTCACCGGCTACGGCAGCGCCTGGCGGGACCAGAACGGCGATCTCTACTTCTGGGTGCCGATCATCGGCCCGCTCATCGGCGGCGTGCTCGGCGTCGGGCTCTACAAGGCGCTGATCGGGCGGTTCCTGCCCCCCGCCGAGGAGGACCCGCAGGGCCTCACGAAGCCCGAGCCCGAGTACGAGGCGGCGTGAGCCGTCCCGTCCCGTCCCCCACGACTCCAGGAGACCGCACGCATGGCTGACTTCGTCGGGGCCCTCGACCAGGGCACGACCAGCACCCGATTCATGATCTTCGACCACGGCGGCAACGAGATCGCCCGCCACCAGCTCGAACACGAGCAGATCCTGCCCCAGGCCGGCTGGGTCGAGCACAACCCGACCGAGATCTGGGAGCGCACCCGCGCCGTCATCGAGAGCACGCTGAACAAGGCGAACCTCTCCCATGGCGACCTGGCCGCGTGCGGGATCACCAACCAGCGCGAGACGACCGTGGTGTGGAACCGGCGCACCGGGCGCCCCTACTACAACGCGATCGTCTGGCAGGACACCCGCACCGACCGCATCGCCGCGGCCCTGGAGCGGGACGGCAAGGGCGACGTCATCCGGCGCAAGGCGGGCCTCCCCCCGGCCACGTACTTCTCCGGCGGCAAGATCCAGTGGATCCTGGAGAACGTCGACGGGGTCCGCGAGGCCGCCGAGAACGGCGACGCCGTCTTCGGCACGACCGACTCGTGGGTGCTGTGGAACCTCACCGGCGGGACCGACGGCGGCGTGCACGTCACCGACCCCACCAACGCCAGCCGCACCATGCTGATGGACCTGGAGACCCTCTCCTGGGACGACGAACTCCTGTCGTTCTTCGGGATCCCGCGCTCCATGCTCCCGGAGATCAAACCGTCGTCTGCGCCCGGCGGCTACGGGACGACCCGCGCGAACGGTCCGCTCGGCGGCGAGGTCCCCCTGACCGCCTCGCTCGGCGACCAGCAGGCGGCGACGGTGGGGCAGGTGTGCTTCTCGCCCGGCGAGGCCAAGAACACCTACGGCACCGGCAACTTCCTCCTGCTCAACACCGGCGAGGAACTCGTCCGCTCGAAGAACGGGCTGCTGACGACCGTCTGCTACCAGTTCGGATCCGAGAAGCCGGTGTACGCGCTGGAGGGGTCGATCGCGGTGACGGGGTCGGCGGTGCAATGGCTGCGCGACCAGCTCGGCATCATCTCCGGCGCCGCCCAAAGCGAGGCGCTGGCCCGGCAGGTCGACGACAACGGCGGCGTCTACTTCGTCCCGGCCTTCTCCGGCCTGTTCGCCCCCTACTGGCGATCGGACGCCCGCGGCGC
>NZ_JBEUPD010000031.1:0-114231 GCF_040492135.1 Actinomadura sp. NPDC000600 | reverse complement strand
TGCCCCGATGGGACGTCCCATCGGGGCAACACGCCACAAGTCAAACACCCTCCCCTGCACCGCTCCCCGCGTTCCGCAAGGCGCGACTGGGAAGCGCTCCGAGCCACTGTCACACAGATGAGCTTTCACCATCGGGGGCCCACCCCACAGCCCTCGCCCGCTCCAACCGCTCCGAGAACACAGCATGTGCCTGCCGGTATTCCTTCTCGCGGTCAGCCTTATAAAAGGGAGGAGCATACCCGTCTGGGGGCGGTACGGAGTACGGCTCTTCAAGGTGCCGAGTCAGCCACGAGAAGTCGCCTTTCTCTTGATCGATTCCATATGCCCTATGATTGCCAGCGACTTTCCGACCATTCGCATCGAACCAGGTGAAAGCCTCATAGTCCGCTAGGACCGGGAAACGAGACCTGTACACTGCAAGCAGCGCCTCGATATCGAGTCCGAGCCAGATTGCCACAATGACATCTAGTTCCACTAGGGCAGCGCGACGAGCCAACTCTGATCGAAGCGGGGTGGCCTCCCCCCACGATTCATTGGACACCTGAATACGTTCATTCATCGGCCACGAAAAAGCCCACTCTTCCGAACGCCACTTTTCGCTAAAAACTCGATTCCAGAACTCCGCATAAGCCTCTGTCAGGCAGTTTAGACGCATCACCCTCACTAGCAACGCATCTGCAAGGGGATGAATAGACTCTGGCGCTGGCAGGTTCCTAACTTCGTTCGCACCTAGATGCCCGCGGCCCGTGATTCGCAAGATATAGTCCATGGGAAGTGCTGCAAGGAACCCAGCGACCAAAGCAGTATTTCGGGCTTCAGTGAAGGCCATAGTATGAACAGCATGGATATGCGTAGGGCCCGGGGGGAATATCGCCGCAAAGAGGCTGCGCTCATTACTTGGAGGAACCATCTCCCGCCAGGCGATGCGGAAAAATTTACTATAGGGAACGCCGCCCCAGTGATCTTGTGCTGCTTCATATGACATAGCATCGACGGCTCGCCGATAATTACTTCGCGGAATAGTCGCAACCGACAGATCGGACAGGTTCCATGCCGAATAGTCGCGATTACTCCTACAAGGCATGTTTGGCCGCTTGGAAAATGGTGTCGCAATACCAAACAAGGGGCCTTGGAGTATTACTTCATTCCAATCGTCGGGTTGATGCGTATCCCAAACGATGAGGCCATTCTTCTTAGCCTGCCCCTCATCGAATCCTGTACTCGTCCGAGGATTAAGACTTGCCACCCTTTGCTTTCTTCTGGCGAACACAGTGATGGCGTCCTGTTCTGAAGTTGTCAGCGGATAGAAGAGTTTCGCCTGATCGACAGAGAGCGAGAGATCGCCAGACAGATCTCGCCACACAGCCAACGTTTCACGATTGACATTTACCAAGCGTGCCGCGTGAGCCCTAACATCCCACTGCCCGTTGACTTTAATTCCAGGCAACTCACTCGAAGAATTTCCCAGGATGGAGTCAATTATTGTTCTCGGCTCAAACACCCAACTCATACTGGTAAAGGAAGGCTCGCCATATTCCCCGTATACATGAACACCAAATTGTGCGTTTCGGTCGATCTCAACGAAGATCTGACGCTTATTGATAAAGTGGACATGAAATTTCAAGCGAGAGTAGCACGCTGCACGCAGGTCCCCCTCTTCCATTCCACCAAAATGCAGATCCGGGTGCACCAAGCCAGTAATACCGCTATCTCTTTGATTCAGCCATGTTCGAATCATAAAAATGCGGTATAGATTTGGCTTCAAGCCGACAAGTAGCTTATAGTTAACGATGGAGCCATAGAATCTCTCTGCACCAGACTGTCGTTCGACTTCCGACAGGAAAATAAATCGCGTGCGTTGAGCAGAAAGCAAACCGATTTTACGGCGATTCCATTCATTTATTGTGGGTTTTTCGGCAAGCTTAAACCAGGGTTCCAACTCCGCCAGCACTGCTCCCTCATCCCAGTATGGCCGAACCCAAGGAGGATTGCCCACCTGAATATCGAAGCCCCCCTTGTTGAAGATCTGGGAGAATTGAAGTTCCCAGTGGAAGAAGCCTTGCTGCTTGGCGATCTCCTCGGCTGTGTTCAGCCAGGGGAAGCGCTCGTTGAGCTTGAACTCGTTGTCCATGCCCATCCACAGGCCGAGCTGGTCTTCATGCTCACCCAGTTCGCCCAAGGACGCGAAGTGGGCGCCGAGAGAGTCATCGCGGATGTCGTCGGTGCCGAGGAGGGCCTCGGCGAAGTCGAGCCAGTCGTCCAGGTCCGCCAGCGGGATCACCTGGCGGCGCTCGACGCGGGCGGGCTTGCGCGGTGACTTGGGGCGCGGCTTCTGCTGGTTGATGGGCATCTGGACCGGGGCCTCACCGAAGAGCGCTGCGGGCTCCCACGCCTGCGGGAATCCGGTCGGCTCGGGGTCCGGTGCCTCAATCTCGGCGGGTGCAGGCGGCACGCTGTCGAGGACGTTGTCCTTCAGCCGCTCGTAGATACCGTCGGAGCCGTCCAGCAGGCCGGCCTTGTCGAGCGGCCAGAACCAGAGTGCGCACCATGCGTCCATCAACGTCTTGAGACGCCAGTATGGCGTGCCCGGCGAGGTCAGGTCTTCAAGAATCTGCTCCCTGGAGACGACCTCCTCCCCCGGGTCGCGTAGATCCTCAGCGCCCCAGACATGGATGCGGCGGCTGATGTCCTTCTCCGACAGCTCCAAGCGCTCGATGACCAAGCCCCACAGGTACTCGGCGCGGCGGGCCAGACCCTGGAGGCGCTGGACCTGGGTGAGCTTCTGTCCCTTCTTTTTCTTGGTGGACGGGTCCTTGAGCATCCCCTTCCGCCAGTCGCCAAGGCGCTTGGCGTCCTCGGGGGCGAGGTTCTTGGCTTCCTTCTCGCTCGCGACCGCTCCCCAGCCCTGGGCGGGCAGCAGGAAGTGATGGATGTGGCCGTCGGGGATTGGGCCGTCGCGGAACGGGTGGTCCTTCGGCGCGGTGGTGAGCCACGCCTTCTTCTTGAGATGGTCCGTCTCGTACAGGCGGCGGCCGGCGCCGATGAGGGAGTTGCCCCGGCGCAGGTGCAGGCCGAACCACGGGGCCTGCAAGCCCTCGTGCATGACGTTCAGCCAGATCGAGACCTCGGCCAGCTCGACGGCCGTCTCGTTGAGGTCGACCCCGTACGAGTTGTGCAGGGCGATGTACGCCTTGACCTTCTGGAGCTCGTGCGCGTAGATGTCGGGTTCGAGGCTCTGGTTCTTCTCGGCCTGGCGCCTCTTGAGGTACTCGGCGGCGACCTGGTTGATGGCCTCGTTGAGGAAGGCGCCGGAGCCGAGGGCGGGCTCGCAGATCGTCCAGTCGAGGATCTCGCGGGCCTTGGTGGTCGTCCCGTCCTGGTCGAGTCGCTCGCGAAGCGCCAACTGCACGGTGACCTGCGTCAGCGACTCGGGCGTGTAGTACGAGGCGCTGGTCTGGCGGTCGCGGCCGGCGAGCCGGTAGACGAACGCGCCGGGCCTGTAACGGACGCGCTCGTCGGTCTTGATTCCGTTCTCATCGACGCGGCGGACGAAGACGGCGTCCTCGTAGTCGTCGATCTTGGAGGCGGGGATCATCCAGGAGCCGTCCTTGGCGTCGCCGTTCTTGGCGACCTCGTACAGCTCCTCCTTGGCGATGAACCCGGTGTAGGACATCAGCCCCTCGTACACCGCGCCGAGCTGGTTGATGCCGAGTTGCGCGTACGAGATGAATCCGCCGCGCTCCTTGCGCTTTCCCTTCGCGAGCATGAGGAGGCGCAGCACCTTGTAGAGCGCCTCGTTGCGGAGTCGTGTATCGATGGGCTGCGCGTCGGGGTCGTCCTCGTCCAGGTCGATCGCGGCCTTGCCGATGAGGCGGATGCGGGCGGGGTCGAACAGGTCCGACTTGAGGGGCTCGAAGCGGAGCCCCTCGCCCTCGGAGCCGAGGGGAACGCCCGCGGCGCGCGGGTTGTGGCCTTCGTTGACCATGCGGAACAGCAGGTCGAGCGACTCGTACAGGTGGACGCTGCGGCGCGACTCCTCCGACACCAGGTCCCGGATGACGAGGTCTCCGAGGCGGGCCATGCTGTAGCCCTTGATGTACGCCTCGTCGTTGGTGGGGAGGATGCCGAGTTCCGGGCGGGCCTCGGCGTACAGGAGAAAGAGAATCCGGTAGAGGTAGCGGAGGGATTCGCGGCCGAGTCTCTTGGCGAAGGCGGCCGGTTCCATGACCTCTTCGGGGCGGACGCCTTGTTCTCTCATCCGGTCGAGGACCTCGTTCGCGATGATCTCGACGGATTCGCGGAGTCCTTCTCGAAGCTCCTTCGAGACGCCGACGGCGTGCTGGCGGGAGCCGGAGAGCAGTTCGGCGAGGGGTTCGGCTCCTCCCTCCTCGGGTGGCAGGAGCGAGTCGGCGCCGAAGAGGGCGGCGATGGTGTCGATCTCGGCGGACGCGGCGGTGCTGCGGCCGAGGGCGACGTCCAGGCTGACGGCGAGGTAGCGGCCCTCGCCCCAGGTCATGCGGTCGGCGAGGATGACGACGCCGCCCGCGAGGATCAGAACGTAGCGGGGCGGCTCGTCGGTGGCGAACAGCCAGGACGCGAGCTTGTCGCCGGTGCGGAGCATGTGCGGGTGGTCGAGTTCGACGGGGGTGAGGAGCCGCCCGGCCTCGGCGATGTCGAGGGCGGCATCGACGTCCGGGGCCCATCCGCATTCGACCGCGACGACGCTGGGGCGGTCGGCGGGTTCGGCATGCGCGACGGCGACCCCGTACCGCTTGTCCGACCGCTCGACGGTCAGGACGCGCGGCTCGGCCTGGAATCCGAGGGCACGCAGGATGTCGCCGTGCAGCTCGTGGAGGTTCTTCTCCCACTCCTCGGCGTTGCGGATCTCGCCGCCCTCGCGGACGGTCTCCAACCTCTCCGCGAAGAACGGGCGCTGCTTGAAGTAGTCGCGCTTGAGGGTGCGCAGGCCGGTGCGCGGGGTGTGCTCGCCGTCCTTCTCGGCCTCGGCCCAGCGGGCGAGCAGTCCATCCTTTTTCTTCAGGTCCTTGGGGAGGACCTCGGCCAGGTAGTGGGCCGAGAAGTAGTCGCCGCGGTTGACGATCGAGTCGTAGGTCACGAGTCCCCCTCAAGCACGGCGAGGATGCGCAGCAGCGGCTCCCCGGTCGTCTCCAAGCTCTGGAGCAGCCGTTTCTGGTCGGCGACGGTGTCGTTCACCTGGCTCCGCTTCTTCGTCCCGTTCGATGTCCCGGCGAGGCTCTCCAGGCTCTGCCGCTCCCACATCTCGAGCTGCCCGTCGTACTCGCGCAGCGGGCGGGCCACCTCGTCGTCGTGGCGGTCGCGCTGCTCGTCCAGGTGGCGGCGGGCGGCCGCGACCGCGGGCTCGATGAGCGGGGTGAGGCGGTCCAGGCCGGGCGCCCGGTTAGTGTTGATCATCTTGGGGCCGACGCCGGCCTGGGCGAGGACCTCGGTCATGTCGCGGACGAGCGGAGCGCCGGGCAGGCCGCTGATCGCCATCCACTCGACCACCGTGGGCTGGCCGAGCGCGTTGGAGTAGATGCCCTGGACGAGGAACGTCGGCTCGTCCACCTTCGCGGCGATGACGGGGGCCGCCCGGCGGACGAGCTGCACCTGCACCTTGTCCACCAGCCACTCCACCATCGGATGCAGGTCCGACAGGTAGGCGATGTCGGGCCACATGGTCTTGGTGCGGCGGGCCTCGTCCAGCTTGCGCTGCGCGAGGTCCCGGTCGAAGGTGACCTTCATCCGCTCTTTGATCTTGTGGGTGCGCAGGTAGGACGCGGGGAGCGCGGACAGCCGGTGGACCAGGTCGCCGGGCGGCTCGAACGCGAGCAGCTCGCCGTCGTCGTCGATCCGCAGGTCCGGGCAGACGGTCCGCAGGGCCTCGCGGACGAACTCCTCCGTCGAACCGAACAGCTTCGGGACGCGGGCCCGCCTGACCTCGGCACGGGCCTCCCCCTGCTCCACGGCACCGAGCAGCTGGGCCATGATGTCGACGGGCGGCCCCTCCGCGAGGGACTCCTCGACCGACTTGCCGTGGAGGAGGTCCTGGATGAGGCGGTCCTCCTCCTTCTTCGCCGTGAACTCGCGGGTCACGGCCTCGGCCGTCCCGAGGCTGCGGTGCGCCGCCTCCTCGCGCCTCAGCAGCTTCTCGGCGACCGTGGTGTCGTCCAGGGCTCCCTTTGTCTGCGAGGTCAGGATGAGCGCGCGGAACTGCGGCTGGTGCTCCTGCCCGTAGCGGTCGATGCGGCCGTTGCGCTGCTCGATCCGGATGAGGCTCCACGGCAGGTCGTAGTGGATCAGGTGGTGGCACTGGCGGTGCAGGTTCACGCCCTCGGACGCCACATCGCCCGTGAACAGCAGGCGGACCTTGCTGTCGGCGAGGGAGAAGTCCTCCACGATCTCCTGCTGGCGCTGGTCGGAGAAGCCGCCGTGCATGACCTGCACCTGGTCGGCGGCGAGTCCGAGCTCGGCCGGGACGGTCTCCGCGAGCCATTCCAGGGTCGGGATGCTCTCGGAGAACACGACGGCGCGCATCGTGCCCTTGGCCTTCACGCCGATGCGCTTCAACTCGTCCACGAGGGCCCTGCGCTTGGCGGAGTCGTCGTCGTCCATCTGCTGGACGAGGAAGGCCAGGTCGTTGAGGGCCTCGATCTCCCGGGGCTCTTCGGCCTTCTTCAGGCGCTTGCCGATGGTCGCGCCGAGCGCGACGTGCGAGGACAGGAACGCCTTGGCGAGGGTGTAGGGGAAGAGGCGGCGGTCACGGTCGACCACCGAGCCGCCGGCGCCGTCCGGACGCGGCAGCCAGACCTCCGCCAGCTCGGCGAAGATCGCCTCCTCCCTGGGCGTGGCGGGGCTGCGCACCGCCACCGACGGGCCCCGGTCGGGCCACTTGGCGCTGATGTGGTCGCTCACCTCGTCGCTGATCTTCGTCCGGCGGATGTAGAGGTGGTCGATGTCGGAGGCCGAGTAGTCCTTCGGGTCGGCGATGGCGGCGGGGTCGAGCAGGTTGATCAGCTCGGCGAACGACTTGGCGTCGCCGTTGTGCGGGGTCGCGCTCGCCAGCAGCAGCGCGTCGGTGCGCTTGGAGAGCAGGCGGGCGAGCTTGTTGCGGAGGTTGCCCTCGTTGATGAGGTTGTGGGACTCGTCGATGACGACGGCGTCCCATTGCATGTTCTCCAGGTGCTGCCCGTACTTGCCCTGGTTCTTGAGGGTGTCGACGGAGATGATGACGCGCTTGTAGTACAGGAACGGGTTGCGTCCGGCGGGGATGTCGCGCTGGATCCGCTCGATGCCGACCGAGTCGAGGCGGACGAGTGGGATCGCGAACCGCGTCCACAGCTCGTGCTGGAACTGTTCGAGGACCTGCTGCGGCGTGACCACGAGGATGCGCTCGCCGCGTCCCCGCCGGATCAGCTCCGCCAGGATCAGCCCGATCTCCAGGGTCTTGCCGAGCCCCACGACGTCCGCGAGGAGGATGCGAGGCCGGAGCCCCTTCAGCGCCAGCTCCGCCGGGCGCTGCTGGTAGGTGAGCGGGTCGAGCAGGAACCGGTCGGCCAGCGCGAGCCCCCGCTCCGACTGCGGCAGCGGCGTGCGGCGCAGCACCGACTCCAGGTAGAGGCGGCTGCGCGCGAACGCCGAGGACGTGTCGGCGACGAGCTGGGTGTCCTCGGGGCGGAGCTGGACGGGGTGCTCGATGTCGGTGAAGAAGACCGCGTCCTCGTCCCGCACGAACTCCGAGACCCCCACCGCAGTGATCTTGAAGACGTCGCGGCGGATGGGGGTGCACGTGCGCACCATCCACTCCGCGTCACGGACCTCGATGCGCGCGCCGGGCGCGAACGGGGTCGCGGTCTCTGCGGAGGAGATCACTCGGGGGGCTCCTTGTTTCGTTGTCGCCGGGGGGTGACTGCCCGGGGGAGGCAGCCGCGGGGGTCAGAGGGTGGGGCCGGGGCCGTAGGCGAGGGCCAACCGGTCCGCGAGCGCCGCCACGACCGGGCGGGGCACCGAGCGCTCCCGATGTCGCGGCCGGGCGGGCCGGCGGGGCGGCTCGATGCCGGGCGGCGGGTCGTCGGGCCGCTCCACGTAGGTGAGCGTCGCGAAGTGGACGCGGGCGTCGTGCAGGGACAGTCCGGCGCTCGCGAGCACCTGGCGGAACTCCCTGGAGGCCTCGGCGGGGGTCGGCCGGACCCGCGGGTCGTGGGCCGTCATCGCCTCGACGACCGGCGCCAGCGAGGCGGGCAGCCCCGACAGGTCCGGCTTCTTGTCCGGGTCGGCGATCGCGAAGTACAGCGCGTGCCCGTTCATCGCCTGGTAGGGCAGGTGCTTGGTCAGCGCGTAGAGCAGCGTGACGCCCAGCGAGTACACGTCTGTCGCGGGCGTCAGGTCCTTCGCCGACTCGACCTGCTCGGGCGACATGAAGACGGGGGTACCGAGCCGCAGGCCGGTCTGGGTGAGGCTCTCGTCGGCCTCGGTCAGGTCGACCAGGCCGAAGTCGATGACCTTCGGGCCGTCCGGGCCGAGCAGGACGTTGGCGGGCTTCATGTCGCGGTGCAGGATCCGGGCGGCGTGGATCTCGGTGAGCGCTTCCGCCAGAAGGACGCCCAGGATCGCGCCCATCTCGGTGCTGAGGGCCGGGCGCGTCTCCAGGTACTCCCTGAGCGTCTCGCCCCGCACGTACTCCATCGCCAGCCACGGCGTCTCGGCGCCCGGCTCGGCGGCGGCCACCAACCCCGCGACGCGCGGCCCCTGGACCATCCCCAGCGCGAGGACCTCGCGGTCGAACCGCTCGCGGATGCCCTCCTGGTTCGCGAGGCCGTCCCGGATCACCTTGACCGCGACCTGCTCCGCGTCAGGGGTGACCCCTAAGTAGACGACGCCCATTCCGCCCTGGCCGAGCCTGCCGTGCAGCTCTATGCCGCCGATCTCCCGAGGATCGGACGGTTCGAGCGGCTTCATCGCCACCTGCCTTCGCCGGACGGAGCGGACCAGGACACTCCGGCCACATCGGGCCGGGCAGTCAGGATAGGTCCGCGCAGGTGGCCGTGGCAGCGTTCTCCGCCCGTCGCGGCGCGGTGACGGTGGGCCACCCGAGACCCCTTATGGAAAAGGGCGTGCTGCCCTTTCCTGTCGGGGAAGCGTCATCCCAGGTAGAGCCGGTGGGACGGATTTCGGTCGCCGGTTCTTCCGGGACGCGCGAAGAGGCTGACCGTATTCGGACAGCCTCTCCGGTAAAACCCGGATGCCAACGGGGCCTTCACGCCGACGCCCGCCGCGCCGCGATCCACCGCCAGGACATCACCCCTGGTAGAGCCATGGACCGCCCTGCCCATCGGGCGGGAGACCGCTTCGGGTGCCGCCGGTGGAGGGGGTTCGCGGCCGGCGTCCCGCGGGCAACCGGACCCCGGTGACCCGCGTCCCAACTTCGTGCCTGTGCCCGTGCCCTTGTCCGGTCCCGTGCGCACAGGAATCGAAACGCCGAGAACACCAGAGCGGCCCGGCCACGGCCTCGCCGGACACGCCTGGCGGAAAGGGGAGCGCGATGCCGGGGGTGCCAGAGGCGGGCCCGATGCAGCGGGCACGGATGAGGAACGTCCTCGGCGCGTGGCGCGACAAACTGATCGATCTCAGCGGCCGGAACCGGCTGCTCAACTTCCGGCACACCCGGACCGCCACGCTCGCCATCAGATCGCCCGCCGCCGGGCCGCTGATCGTCGGCCTCGACACCGGCCTCGCGTTCGCCCCGCTGCCCGAGGACGGTCCCGACGCCCCGTTCGATGCCGAGGACGAGGACGAGATCCTCGCCGCCGCCGGAGCCGCCGGCGGCATCGTCACGCAGAAGACGACCCAGCCCGCTCTGGACGCCGCCCTGCGCAGGCTCTACCGGGACTCCAACCAGGTCTTCAACGACACGGGCCTGTGGCCTCTCCATCTAGGAGTGGCCTTCCTCAAGTGGAAGGAGCCCGGCGCCGAGGGATTCAGCTCGGCGCCGCTGCTGCTCCTGCCCGTCCGGCTCGACCGCCTCGGTCCCGGCGCCTACCGGTTGGTCGCCGAGGCGAGCGAGGAGAGCGCGCCCAACCCGGCCCTGGCGGTCAAGATGGCCGACCTCGGGCTCGACTGGCCCGACCCCGACGACATGAAGGACCTGCCGAGCACGCTCAACGCGGTGCGCGCGGCGACAGCGGGGCGCCCGGGTTGGGAGGTCACCGAGGACGTGGTGCTCGCCACGTTCCGCTCCCACAAGGAGGCCATGTACCGGGACCTGCTGGACAACGAGGACCAGATCCTGGCCCATCCCCTGGTGCGCGCGATCGGGCTCGGCGAGGCCGCCGGACTGCCCGCGGACGAGCTGTACTTCGAGCCCCTCGACGCCGACCGGATCGACGACCTCCAGCCGCCCGAGGAGACCCCGCTCGTGCTCGACGCCGACTCCTCGCAGCGCCAGTGCGTCGCGGCGGCGCTCGACGGCCGGTCGTTCGTCATGGACGGCCCGCCCGGCACCGGCAAGAGCCAGACCATCGCCAACATGATCGCGGCGCTCATGCACAAGGGCCGCAGCGTCCTTTTCGTCAGCGAGAAGGCCGCCGCGCTGGACGTGGTCCGCGATCGCCTCGACTCCGCGGGGCTCGGATCGTTCGTCCTCGCCCTGCACAGCCACCACGCGAGCCGCAAAGAGGTCGCGAAGACGCTCGGAGACGCCCTCTCCCAACGCCCGAAGGCCGTCCGCAGCGGGGCCGAGGAGGACCGGCAGCGCCTGCTGCGGACCCGCCGGGAACTGTCGGCGTACGCCGCGGCCATGAACGAGACCCGGCCGCCGTTCGGCCTGCCCCTCCACGACGTGCTCGGACGGCTCAGCGCGCTGGCCGATGTCCCACCGCTGCCGACGGCGCTGCCGGACGGTCTCACCGCCGAGGGATTCCAGGAGATCCGCGCCGCCGCGCAGAGGCTGGGCGACGCCTGGCGGCCGGTCGCCGAAGGCCCCGGCTTCGCGTGGCGGGGCCTCACGGGCGCCGGGCGCCCGCAGGCGCGGCTCCAGATGCTGCGGGAGCGCGCCGACGCACTGGAGCACCGCGTCGCCGCGCACGCCGACCTGACCGAGCCCCTCGGCCTCACCGAACTCGGCGCCGCCGAAGGGCTGCTCGCCCTGCTCGACGCGGCGGCCGGACGCCCCGGCGTCCCGGAGGCCTGGCTCACCGCACCGAGCCTGCCCGCGCTGGAGGCCGAGGTCAGCGGGTTCCGCAGGCGGCTGACCTCACTGCGGGCCGCGGCCGCCGCCGTCGCCGCCGAAGTCGGCCCGGGCTGGGACGGGCTGCCCGCCGGGCTCCCCACCGGGCCGCCGCCCGAGGAGACCTCGCTCGCCGGGCTGGCCCCGGAAGGACTCGACCTGCCGAAACTGACCGAGGAGGAGCTCCGCGGACTCGGGGCCGGCTTCCGGGACGCGGTGGAGAAGCTGCGCACCGCCGAGTCGTCCCTCGCCGACGTCGCCGCCGTCTACGGGATGCCCGCCCCGGACACCTTCGAGCAGGCGCACGCCCTGTGCGAGCTGACCGGTTTCGCGCGGCGGCCGCACCGCCCCGAAGCGGCCTGGCTGACGAGCGAGGGCCGGGCCTCCGCCACCCGCGCCGCCGCCGAACTGGAAGGTCTGGCGGCCGCGCTCGCCCAGGCCAGGGCCGTGGCCGGCCGGGTTTTCACCGAGGAGATCCTCGGTGCGCCGGAGTTCCCGGACCTCGTCCGGCGGTTCGGCGAGGCCCACGGGCTCGGGAAGCTCTCCGGCGCCCACCGGGGCGACAAGCGGCGGCTGGCCGAGCTGACCGCGTCCGGCGAGTGGAGCAAGGAGGCCGCCGCACTGCTCCCCCAGGCCCTGGCCTGGTACGACGCCGCGAAGGCCCTGGACCGGGCGGCCGCCGCCCAGGGCCGGCTCCTCGGGCGCTACTGGCAGGGCGAACGCACCGACTTCCCGCTCGTCCGGGAGCTGCTGGCGGCCGCCGAGGAGATCGGGCGCATCGGCGCGGCGGTACGGATCCCCTCCGCCCTCGCCGGGCAGGTCAGCGCCGACGGCCGCCCGGACTCCGGAATCTGCGCCAGCGCCGACCACGTCCGAGAGCTGCTCGACGGGTGGCGGCGGACGCTCGTCCCGGCGCCGCGGCACGGTGGGCGCCCGAGGCTGGCGAACGGGACCCTCGCCGAGGCCATCGCCTGGTACTCGGCCCATCTGCGGCCTCTGGCCGGCGCCGCGGACCTCGTCGCCGCGGTGCGGCCCGTGCTCGCGAGCCCCGCGCCGCCCACCCTCGGGCGAGCCCGCCGCGCCGCCGCCCAGGTGGAGGCGGTGCGCGCCGAGCGCGAGGCCGTCCTGTCCCGCGGGGCTGATGACGAGCGGTTGCTGGGCGCCCTCTACTCCGGACTGGACACCGACCTGGCCGCGCTCTCCGGCGCGCTCGACTGGGTCGCCGGTGTCCGGGGGCCGGACGAACCCATGCCCGGGCGCGCCGCACGCGCGCTCCTCGCGGCCGGGCCCGACGAGGAACTGCGCAGGGCGTGGACCGCGTTCCGCGCCGCCGTCACCGACTTCGCCCAGCTCTTCGCCGCCGACCGGCGGCACGACCTGCACGCCCGGCTCACCGGCACGCCCGGGGCGTTCGGCGATCTCACCGGCCTGCTCGCCGCCGACCGGTCCGGACCCGACGAGTGGGGCTCCTACCAGGATGCTCGGGCGACCCTGCGCCGCCACGGCCTCGACGGGCTGGTCGAGCGGGCCGCCGCGAAGGGCCTGGACGGCGCGGGCTTCCCGCGGGCCGTCGAGCGGGCCGTCCTGGAGGCCTGGGCGGAAGAGGTGATGACCGCCGACTCGCGGCTCGCGCCCGTCCGGGCGGTCGAGCGGGACCGGCTCGTCGAGCTGTTCCGCGACCTCGACCGGGCCCTCGTCGCGGGCGCCCACGCCCAGGTGATCGAAGCGTGCAACGCGCGGCGTCCCCGGCCCAACGTCGGGCAGGCCGCCGTCATCCAGCGGGAGGCCGAGAAGCGCAGCAGGCACATGCCGGTGCGGACGCTCCTCGACCGGACCGCCGACATCGTCCCGCTGGTGAAGCCCTGCTTCATGATGAGCCCGCTGACGGTCAGCCAGTTCCTGCCCACCGGATACCGCTTCGACGTCGTGATCTTCGACGAGGCGTCGCAGGTGCTCCCGCAGGACGCCGTGAACTGCGTCTACCGGGGCGGCTCGCTCATCGTCGCGGGCGACCAGAAGCAGCTGCCGCCGACCGACTTCTTCGCCCAGGCCGACGACTCGGGCGACGACGAGTACGACGAGGAGGTCCCCGACTCCTTCGACTCGCTGCTCGACATGTGCAAGGGCAGCGGCCTCATCCGCAGCCTGCCGCTGTCGTGGCACTACCGGAGCCGCCACGAGGGGCTCATCGCTTTCAGCAACCGCTGGTTCTACGGTGACAGCCTGGTGACCTTCCCCGGGGCATCCGAGTCCGGCGACGACGTCGGCGTCACCTTCACCAAGGTCCCGGGCGTCTACGAGCGCGGGCGCACCCGCCGCAACCCGATCGAGGCGGACGCCGTCGCCGAACGCGTCCTGCACCACTACCGCACGCGCCCGAACATGAGCCTCGGCGTAGTGGCGATGTCGGAAGCGCAGGCGCATGCCATCGAGGACGCGGTGGAGCGGGCCCGCGCCGGCGCTCCGGAACTCGAACCCTTCTTCTCCGGAGACCGGCTCAACGGGTTCTTCGTCAAGAACCTGGAGACCGTGCAGGGCGACGAACGGGACGTCGTCATCATCTCGGTCGGCTACGGGCCGAGCCCCGACGGGCGACTCACCATGGCTTTCGGCCCGCTCAACCGGGAGAACGGCTGGCGGCGCCTCAACGTCGCCGTGACCCGCGCCCGGCACCGCGTCGAGGTCGTCTCGTCCATCTCCGGCTCAGAGATCCGGGAGGGCGGCCCGAGGAGCCGCGACTTCTTCAAGAAGTACCTCGACTACGCCGAACACGGCCCCGCCGTCCTGGAGCACAGACCGCTCAGCGAAGACGCGGGGCCCGAGAGCCCGTTCGAGGAGTCCGTGCTGGACGTCCTCACCGGCTGGGGCTTCGACGTCCAGCCGCAGGTCGGGGTGGGCGGCTACCGGATCGACATGGCCGTACGCCATCCCGCCCGCCCTGGCCGGTACGCACTGGGGGTCGAGTGCGACGGCGCGATGTACCACTCGTCCAAGGCCGCGAGGGACCGCGACCGCCTGCGGGAGGAGGTCCTTCGCGGCCTCGGCTGGAAGCTGCACCGCATCTGGGGCACCGACTGGTACCGCAACCGCCCCGAGGCGGAGGCCAGGCTGCGCGGGGCCGTCGAATCGGCCATCGCCCTGTCGGAGGAGGACGGGCCCGACGATGAAGGCCCGGCCGAGGCCGTCCCCGAACCGCCTCAGGCGGAACCGGCACGGGTGACCATGGAATCCGCGGAGGACGGGCGAGAACGCGGCTGGGCCGCTCCCTACCGCCGTGCGCGCCTCGAAGGCCACCTCTACTACTACGAGATGCACGAGCCCGAATCACGCAGCCTTCTCCAGAGGCTGTTCCGGGAGGCGCTGGAAGTCGAGGCACCGATCCAGCGCGACGTCCTGTACCGGAGGACGGCGGCGGTGTGGGGCGTCGAACGGCTCGGCCCGCGCATCCGCGCGAACCTCGACAAGGCGCTGGGCGACCTGATCAGGCGCGATGCCGATGTCGAACAGGACGGCGACACCATCACCCTGCGAGGACGCCAGGTCGTGGCCCGGGCGCCGGGGGACGGGGTGCTCCGCAAGGTCTCCGAGGTTCCTCCCGCGGAGCGGCGCCTCGCCCTCCTCGGCGTCATCGGCGAGTCGCCCGGCATCGACGAGGACGATTTGACCATCCACACGGCCCGCTTCTTCGGCTGGAGCCGCCGGGGGCCCGACATCGCCAGGGCTCTCTCGGACGACCTTCGTCGACTCCAGAAAGAACACCGCATCCAGGGCTTTCCCAACCGGATCACACTGGCCGGAGTCTGAAGCACACGGCCGCGCGCATCCGGCACGCGGCGACCGCGCGAGCCGCGCCGCGGAGCCGGGCGGCTCGATCAGCGGGCGGCGATGTGGTCGACGATGTGGGCGGCGTCGGCGCCGACCCCGGCGAACACCGAGGACGGTTCGGAGTGCAGCCACGGGAGGCCCACCGCGTACAGGCCGGGGTGCTCGGTGACGCCTCTGGTGTGGCGCGGGTAGCCCCACTCGTCGAAAACGGGCACGTCCACCCAGGAGAAGTCGAGGCGGAAGCCGGTCGCCCACAGGACGGTGCCGATCCCGGCGGCGTCGAGGTCGAGTTCGGTGGCGGTGTCCGGGACGCGGGTGCTCGCCGGCGGGCGGTCGTCGGGCGGCGCGTCGATCCCGGCCGCGGCGATATAGGCGTCGAAGAGGGGACGGAACTCCTCCTCGAACCTCGTCTCCGCGCGGGCCAGCCGCTCGGCGAGGTCGTCGCTGAACCGCACGGTCGCGCCGTCGGCGGACTCCAGGCGTCCGTAGAGGTGCATGCCGCGGCGCGCGAACTCCCGCAGGTCGATGTCGTGGCCCCCGTCCTTGCCCGAGACG
The DNA here is from genome assembly GCF_040492135.1 of Actinomadura sp. NPDC000600. Lineage (NCBI taxonomy): Bacteria > Bacillati > Actinomycetota > Actinomycetes > Streptosporangiales > Thermomonosporaceae > Actinomadura > Actinomadura sp. NPDC000600. The sequence continues at coordinate 98,609 of NZ_JBEUPD010000031.1, read as the reverse complement.
TGCGGGTCGCAAGCGAACCGGGCGGCGGGTGAGGGCAGGTCCGCCACGGTCGGGAACGGCACACCGACCTCCGCGCCGTGCAGGAACGCCTGGAGCAGCCAGTAGATGGAGTCGCGGCCCCGGTAGCGGCGGGGCACGGCGAAGCAGTCCGAGACGGCCAGGTGGACCTCCCGTCCGGCATCGTGCAGTTCCTCCGCGATCTGCGTCCCGGACTGGCCCGTCCCGACCACGAGGACCCCGCCGTCCGGCAACTGTCCGGGACGCCGGTAGTCGGCGGAGTGCAGTTGCCGGACGTGGGGCGCGAGCCGCCTGGCGGCAGGCGGGGTCTTCGGACGCTGGTACGGGCCGGTCGCGAGCACGACATTGCGCGCCGCAATCGCACCTGAGCCCGTATGCGCGACGAAACCGCCGTCCGCGGGCTCCAGCCGCACGACCCCCACGCCCAGGCGCACGGGGGCGTTAATCACAGCGGCGTACTCGGTCAGGTGCTCCACGACCTCGGCGCGCGGCATGAACCCGTCCGGATCGGGGCCCGCGTAGGGCATGCCGGGCAGCATGACGGTGAAGTTCGGCGCGACGAGGTGAAGGCTGTCCCAGCGGTCGTTCCAGCCGCCGCCGAGCCGGTCCCGCCGGTCGACCACCAGGTGCTCCACGCCCGCCTTCGTCAGCCAGTGGCTGGTGGCCAGCCCCGCCTGACCCGCGCCGATGACGAGTGTGTCTGTCTCTTCCATGACGGCTCCTCCCAAGACCGGGCCTCTACTGACGACGCTAGGCACGGGCGGCCGTCCGGCGCTTCGGGAGGAGGGTGCAAATCAGCCTGGGCGCTCGTGGGCAGATCTATGTAGGTCGTGCTCGTACGCGTACGCCGTGGCGGCCGCGCGGGAGGACAGGCCGAGCTTGCCGAGGATGTTGCTGACGTGGCGGGCCACCGTCTTCTCGCTGAGGAACAGGTCGGCGGCGATCGCGCGGTTCGTGCGCCCCGTCGCCACGAGCGCCAGGACCTCGGTCTCGCGGGCGGTCAGCACCCCCGCCGCGCGGCGGCCCGACAACGCCTCCACCCGGGCCGTGTCCGGCGCGGCGCCGAGCTGCCGGAAGATCCAGCGGGCGGCGTCCAGTTCCATCTCGGCGCCGTCCTCGTCCCCGAGCGCCCGGCAGGCCAGGCCGATCAGCACCCGGACCCGCGCGGACTCGTACGGCACGTCGAGCTCCCGCCAGCCGGCCCACGCCCGGCGCAGCTCCACGAGGGCCGCCCGGGCGTCGCCCTCCGCGAGCGCGACCGCGCCCCGCGCCTGGCCCGCCGTCGCGCGCAGCAGCGGCGCGCCGAGCTCGGCGGCGATGCCCGCCAGCTCGTCGGCGGCGCACCGGGCGGCCGGGACGTCGCCCACGGCGAGCATGATCTCCACGCACGCGGCGAGGACCCCGGCCCTCGACCCGGGGTCGGGCCGCTCGCCCGCGGCCCGGCGGATCGCCGCGGACGCCGCGTCCGTCCGCCCCTGGGCGAGCCGGAGCAGCGCGAAGCCCGGCTGCGGTTCACGGCCCCATCTGCTCGCCGTCCGGTAGAGCTCCTCGGCCTCCGCGTGCCTGCCGCGCAGCCGGTCCAGCTCCGCCCGCCGGTAGTAGGCGGCGCCGACCGCCGGGTCGCCGGTCCTGCGCCCGAAGACCTCGCACGCGCGCCGCAGCTCCTCGACCGCGTCCGGCCAGGCGCCGTGCAGCTGCATGATCTCCGCCCGGTGCACCAGGCACTGGCCGCGGAACGGCTCCAGGTCGGGCTGGGACTCGCACCAGCGGGTCAGCGCCCTCGTCCACTCCGTCGCGCGGCGGACGTCCAGGGTCTCCTCGCACGCCTCGATCACGCTGCAGTAGACGTTCCCCGCGACGATCGGCGACGCCTCCCCGGCCGTGACGGCGACCATCACCTCGTCGAGCAGCGCCACCCCCTCGGCGGCCCTCCCCTGGCGGATGAGGGCCCGTCCCCGGACCTGCCGGGCGAGGATCACGAGGTCGGGCTCGGCGCACCGCTCACCGGTGTCGGCGGCCCGCGCCGCCAGGGCCCCGCCGCCTTCCTCGTCCCCCTCCACGACCCGCTGCTGGGCCGCAGCCACCATCAGGTAGCCGCGTTCGGCGCCGTCGTGGCCGCCGTCGTCCAGCAGCCGCTCTGCCCGCGCGAGCCAGCCGCCGACGAGGGCGGCGTCACCGCCGCTCAGCAGCTGGAACGCCAGCCAGAACGCGCACCGCGCGGCCCGTGCGGTCTCGCCGCGCCCGGCGAGCGACCGGTGCGCCCGCTCCCAGAGCGCGGCGCTGTCGGCGTCCCTGCCGATCAGGTAGGCGGCCGTGGCGAACCGTTCGAGGTCCGCGGGTTCGAGGCCCGCCTCCTGGTCCGCCGCGGACAGGTGGGCGCACGCCTCCGCCCACCGCCCGCCGGCGAACGAACTCCGGCCCAACTCAAGGGCGTCTCCGGTGGTCACACTTCCCACCTCACCACATGGGGCCCCGCCCGCCGCAGGTCAAGGTACGACGGATGCTCGTAGCGTGCTTCGCGGGTCGGGGGCCGCCTCCGAGCACGCGCGACGGGTCCGCCGTTCCCTGCGGCGGTCGCCGGGCTCGCTCACGGCGGGTCGATCGCCGGAGTCCGGTGCTGGGGCGGCACTGAATCGTTGAAGATGACGTGGGGCCGGTCATCGGCCTGGTTGAGCGCCCACAGGCCCACGGCGTCGGCGCAGACGAACAGGACGGCCATGAGAGTGGCGACGATCCGGCGGCGCCGGCGTTCCCGGCGCCGCCACTCGCGCCGGACCCGCTGGTAGGCGTCCGGCGCCGGGTGGACGCCGTCGGTGAGCGCGTCGAGGGCGGCGCGCAACTGATCTCCTGTAGGGGCGGGACCGCTTCTCATCGTCGCTCCTGCATGAGCTTGGTCAGAGTGGCCATGCCGCGGGCGGCGTGCGTTTTGACGGCGCCCTGCGAGATGCCCATCGAGGTGGCGATATCGCTTTCGCTCAGCCCCAGCCAGTATCGCAGGACCAGCGCCTCGCGCTGCCGCGCCGACAGGCGCTGCAGCGCCGTGACCAGCGCCCGCTGGTCTTCGTGCAGCAGGGCGGCGCTCTCGGCCGACTGCACCGCGTCCATCCCCCGGTCGATGTGCTTGCGGACGACCTGGAGGTGACGCAGCCGCATGCGGGTCAGGTTGCAGACCACCGATCGGAGGTAGGGCAGCGCGGCGTCCGGGGTGCGCAACCTGTTCCATCGGCGGTGCAACTGGCAGAACGCCTCGGAGACGATGTCCTCCGCGTCGTCGGCACCGAGCAGCACGGCCAGCCGCAGGAGCCCGGGATAGTGCAGGTCAAAAAGCCTCGTCAGCACGGCCTCGCGGTCCAAGGCGCGCATGTCGGCGTCGGTCTGCCCCGTGGCGGGCGCCTGCGCGGACGACACCGGCGGCGCCGCGCCGCGGGGCGGGGCGAGCGCGGCGACGTCCGGAGAAAGTTGCGGTGCGGGCACCGGGACGCCAGATCGCAGAGCACTCATGCAGTCGTCTCCAGTCCGGGCCGGGAGTCGGCCGACGATGTCAGGTCCGGGCCGCGCGGCACGCCCATCCAGTCGAGCAGCGGTGTCAGCACCGCGGCGGTCAGCAGGTTGAGCCCGAGGCCGACGACCGCGGCGTACGCCTGCACCTGCCACCCGCCCAGCCCCACGTGAATGACCGAGGTGAACCCGGCGCTGACCACCATGTGGGTCCCCGCGACCATGCCGACCGCCCACCCGCCGAGCAGCGCCACATGGTGCAGCCGCCGGGTGTACAGGCCGACAGCCACCGCCGGCAAGGTCTGCAGGATCCACACACCGCCCAGCAGTTGGAGGTTGATGGCGTCCTGGTCGCGCAGCCCGAGGACGAACACCACGGCTCCGGCCTTGGCCGCGACCGAGACCGTCTGCGCGATCCGCCGCTGGTGCTTGGGCGTGGCCGTCGGATGGAAGAACTCGACGTAGATGTTGCGGACGAACAGGGTCGCCACCGCGATCGACATCACCGCCGCCGGAACGAGCACGCCGACGGCCAGGGCGCCGAAGACCAGCCCGGTCAGCACCGCCGGCGTCACCTCCTCGACCAGCAGCGGCACCGCGATCTCGGCGCTGCCCCGCGGTGCGGCGATCCCGGTGGCCAGGGCCGCGACGCCCAGCACCGCGAACAGGCCGAGCACCGCCGTCCAGGCGGGAAGCGCGATCGACGTGCGGCGCAGTACGTCCGGTCCGGTGGCGGCGAAGGCCGCGGTCAGCACGTGCGGGTACATCAGCAGCGCCATCGCCGACCCGAGCGCGAGGGTGGCGTAGCTGGAGTACATCTGCGGCTCCAGGACCAGCGACGCCCCGGCGTTCCCACCGGCCGACAGGCGGTGCTCAGCACCGGTGAACATCGGTCCGGGCCCGCCGAGGCGGCCCATGACCAGCACGACCACGGCCACCACCGAGCCGATGATCGCCGTCCCCTTGACCAGCGAGATCACCGCGGGGGCGCGCAGCCCGTGCCGGCAGGTCGCCATCGCCAGGACGGCGGACACAGCGATCAGTGCGAGATCGCCCGCGGCCCCGCGCGGGTAGAGCCCGCCCGCGGCCAGGACGGCGCGGATGCCCAGGAGCTGCAGTGCGAGGTACGGCATCGTGGCCAGCACACCGGTGACGGCCACGACCAGCGCCAGCGCCGGGGAGCCGTACCGACCGCGGACGAAGTCGGCCACCGTGACGTACCCGTGCGGCCGCGCCGCGGCCCACAGGCGGGGCAGCAGCACGAAGGCGATCGGGTACACGATCACGGTGTAGGCCAGGGCGAAGAACGCCAGCGCCCCGATGCCGTACACCAGGCCCGGGACGGCGGCGAAGGTGTAGGCGGTGTAGATCGTGCCGCCGAGCAGGAACCACATCGCGGGCGCGCCGATCCGCCGGTCGGCGAGCGCCCAGCTCTCCAGGGTGGGCAGCTCGGGGGCGGGGTGGAACCGGCGGGCCGCGACCGCGGCCAGCGACGTCCCGCCGACCACGGCGGCGAAGGCCACCACGCTCACCGGCTCGATCATCCGTCACCACCGCATCCGTCCTGCATTGCCTCTGTGTTGCGCAGGTTACGTGCATGGTTGACACGGTCCGGCGGCAAATTCGCTGGAATTCGATGTCAACCGGATCGCGAGCGTCGGCAACTCTGCCACGAAGCCGTGAAACCGGAGGCGTGATGCCGAAGCCGATCCGACCGGCGCGACGTGTCGCCGCCGGAGTCTGCCTGGCCCTGCCCGTCGTGGCGCTGCTGTGCGTGCCGTGGTACGCCCGTTCGACGCCGCGCCTGGCCGGGGTGGAGTTCTTCTACTGGTACCAGTTCGCCTGGATCCCCGGCGTCGTCGTCTGCATGCTGGTCGCGTACCTGCTGCTCCACGGGCACCGGGACCGCCCGCCCCGCCGATGACGACCGGCGGGAGGGCCTGTGCAGGCTTCCCCACCACGCCCCCCGGCCGAGTGCCTGACCGCGGCGCCTTCGCGGTCCAGGCCGTCCCATCCCTCAGCTCGCGAGGAGATCACCCATGCCGAGAAACGATGCCCACCCGCCGCGGGACCCGCGGCCGTCGCCGTCCCCGGACGGCCGCTCGGACCGCTCCGATCGGAGTCCGTGGAACTGGCTGCTGATCATCCCCGTGGCGATCCCGCTGCTCACCCTGCTCTACAACAGCGACAAGCCCCGCCTCGCGGGCTTTCCCGCCTTCTACTGGATCCAGCTGGCCTTCATCCCGCTGGGCGTCGCCTGCACCGTCCTCGTGTACCAGATGACGAAGAAGCGGGGCTGAGCCGATGGCACGCGACCACCTCACCGAGATCATCGTGTTCGCCGTCCTGTTCCTGCTGGTCAGCGGGATGGGCTTCGTCGCCGCCCGGTGGCGGCGGCCCGACTCCATGCACAGCCTGGACGAATGGGGCCTGGGCGGCCGCAGCTTCGGCAGCTGGATCACCTGGTTCCTGATCGGCGGCGACCTCTACACCGCCTACACGTTCGTGGCCGTCCCGGCCCTGGTGTTCGGCGCCGGCGCCGCCGGGTTCTTCGCCGTCCCCTACACCATCGTGGTGTACCCGCTGGTGTTCCTGGTCCTGATCAAACTCTGGTCGGTCTCGCACGTGCACGGCTTCGTGACCCCCGCCGACTTCGTCCGGGCCCGGTTCGGCTCCCCGACACTGGCGCTCGTCGTCGCGATCACCGGCATCGTCGCCACGATGCCCTACATCGCGCTGCAGCTGGTCGGCATCGAGGCGGTGCTGAAGGCGATGGGCGTGAACGGGCACTGGCCGATCATCATCGCGTTCGTGATCCTCGCCGCCTACACCTACCAGTCCGGGCTGCGCGCACCCGCGCTGATCGCCTTCGTCAAGGACGTGCTGATCTACCTGGTCATCATCGTCGCGGTGCTGTACATCCCGGCCAAACTCGGCGGCTGGGGCGACATCTTCGACGCCGCCAAGACCAAGTTCGACAAGACCCCCGCCCCCGGCGACGGCATCACCATCGCCGGCACCGGCCAGCTCAACTACGCGATGCTGGCGCTCGGCTCGGCGATGGCGCTGTTCCTCTACCCGCACAGCATCACCGGCGTGCTGGCCAGCCGCAGCCGAAACGTCATCAAGCGCAACATGGCCGCCCTGCCCGCCTACAGCTTCGTGCTCGGCCTGATCGCACTGCTCGGCTACATGGCCATCGCCGCCGGCGTCAAACCAGTCAGCACCGACGGCAAACCCGACACCAACACCGTGGTCCCGCTGCTGTTCGACCACATGTTCCCCGACTGGTTCGCCGGCGTGGCGTTCGCCGCCGTCGGCATCGGCGCGCTGGTCCCGGCCGCGATCATGTCGATCGCCGCGGCGAACCTGTTCACCCGCAACATCTACAAGGAGTACATCAACCGGGACGCCACCGCGAAGCAGGAGGCCACGGTCAGCAAGCTGGTCTCGCTGATCGTCAAGGCGGGCGCGGTCCTGTGCATCCTCGCGCTCGACCCGCAGTTCTCCATCGACCTGCAGCTCATCGGCGGCGTCATCATCCTGCAGACCCTCCCGGCCGTCGGGCTCGGCCTGCTCACCCGCTGGTTCCACCGCGGCGCCCTCATCGCCGGCTGGGCCGCCGGCATGACCGCCGGCCTGTGGATGCTCTACCAGATCCCCAACCCCGCCAAGGGCAAAGAGCACTTCGGCGGCTCGGCCTACCCCCTCAGCGACCTCGGCCTCGACACCAAGATGGCGATCTACACCGGCATGCTCGCACTCGCCGTCAACGTCATCGTCGCGATCGCCGGCACCCTGATCTGCCGCGCCGCCAGACTCGCCGACGGCGAGGACGCCACCCGCGCCGCCGACTACCTCGCCGACGAAGGCGACCCGAGGGTCAAGGACCTCGAACTGTCCGCCTCCACCTGACCCCTCCACCCCCGGCAGCCCGTGGCGGACGCACCAAGCGTCCGCCACGGGCCGCTACCCCGCACGGGGCGTCCAGGAGGTCAAGGTGATGCGGTCGACGATGTGGGCGGCGTCGGCGGCGATGCCCAGGAAGATGGACGACGGTTCGGAGTGCAGCCATGGGAGGCCCACGGCATAGAGGCCGGGGTGCTCGGTGACGCCTCTGGTGTGGCGCGGGTAGCCCCACTCGTCGAAGACGGGGACGTCCACCCAGGAGAAGTCGAGGCGGAAGCCGGTCGCCCACAGGACGGTGCCGATCCCGGCGGCGTCGAGGTCGAGTTCGGTGGCGGTGGGCGGGGCGAAGGTGCCGGCGGGCGGGCGGTCGTCGGGGGGCGCGTCGAGGCCGGCGGCGGTGATGTAGGCGTCGATGAGCGGACGGCCCTTCTCCTCGAACCCGGTCTCGGCGCGGGCCAGCCGCTCGTTCAGGTCGTCGCTGAACCGCACGGTCGTGCCGTCGGCGGACTCCAGGCGTCCGTAGAGGTGCATGCCGCGGCGCGCGAACTCCCGCAGGTCGATGTCGTGGCCGCCGTCCTTGCCCGAGACGTGCGCGTTGCAGGCGAAGCGGGCGGCGGGCGAGGGCAGGTCCGCCGCGGTCGGGAACGGCACGCCGACCTCGGCGCCGTGCAGGAACACCTGCGTCAGCCACCAGTGGGAGTCGCGGCCCCGGTAGCGGCGAGGCACGGCGGAGCATTCCGAGACGGCCAGGTGGACCTCGCGTCCGGCGTCGTGAAGTTCCTCCGCGATCTGGGCGCCGGACTGGCCCGTCCCGACCACGAGGACGGCGCCGTCCGCGACTTGTTGCGGGCGCCGATAGTCGGCGGAGTGCAGTTGCCGGACGTGGGCCGGGATCTGCCGGGACAGGGGCGGGGTCTTCGGACGCTGGTACGGGCCGGTCGCGAGCACGACGTTGCGGGCCGCGATCGCGCCGGAGCCGGTGCGCGCCACGAAACCGCCGTCCGCGGGCGCCAGCCGCTCGACGTCGACGCCCAGGCGGACGGGGGCGTCGATCACGGCGGCGTACTCGATGAGGTGCTCCACGACCTCGGCGCGCGGCATGAACCCGTCCGGGTCGGGGCCCGCGTAGGGCATGCCGGGCAGCATGACGGTGAAGTTCGGCGCGACGAGGTGGAGGCTGTCCCAGCGGTCGTTCCAGCCGCCGCCGAGGCGGTCCCGCCGGTCGACGACGAGGTGCTCGACCCCCGCCTTCGACAACCAGTAGCTGGTGGACAGGCCCGCCTGCCCGGCACCGATGACGAGCGTGTCGGTCTTCTCCAATGCTGCTCCTCCCGAAGCAGGCACTCTACGGGGGAACGCCTGGAACTGGTGCATGCCTGACTTGTCGGAACACGTCGGTGAGCATCGAGTCACCTCAGGGCGCATACTCTCCGAAGTCGCTCGATGACAACATGCATTCGACCTCGCGCCGCACTCACCGAAGTCGGGAGCTCCCATGTTCAGGTCCCCCTACGCCCTTGGACGCCGGTCGGCCGCGCTGCTGGCCATGACAGCACTCGCCCTCACCGCGGCGGCCTCGACCGCCTCGGCCACCCCCCGGGGTCCTGCGGCTCCGGCGGCGGTCCGCACTGACGGGATCCTCGTGCAGGGCTGGTTTTACAACGAGACCACGTATTCGCTCACTCTCAAGGCCGAGCACCTCTGCTGCGGGGTCACCTGGAACCCGCGGCCACCCGACCACATCCCCCCGCGCACCATGGTCACCTGGATCGCCCGGCCGGGTCCAGGCGCCAACTCCGGATACGTGACCTACACCGTCGACCGAACCGGCGGCCAGGGATACGCCTATATGAGCTGGACCCACGCTGTTGGGGGGGACTTCGCCCACGACGTCAGGGCCGGAGGCCTGTTCACCATCGATTACAGGCACTTCTACAACGACGACACCTTCTACTTCCGCTGCCAGATCCCCACCTGCTGAGCCGTACCCACCGCCACCGCGGCGCTCCCCCGGCGGCCCTCAGTTCGACATCGTGAGAGGGCCGCCGCCGGGGGCCGTCCTACGGTGCGCGGAGTCAGCGGGCGGCGGTTTTCGGGCGGGGGTTGAGGGCGGTGAGGAGGGCGCCGCCGAGGCCCTTGGCGGAGGCGGCCAGGAAGGTCGTCCAGTCGAAGTAGTCGCGCCACAGCGTGATGCGGTCGTCGTGGACCTCGAAGGTGCCGCAGACCCAGAACTCGGCGCGCCAGGAGCCCCTCTCCAGGACGTCGGTGCGCTCGGTGAGGACGACGGGGCCGTTCGCGGCGATGTTGTGGACGCGGGCCTCGAAGCCGGTGCCGTAGCGGGTCATGGCGCGCAGGGTCTTCTCGACCGCGTGGCTGCCGCGCGCGGGCGGGAGCGGGACGTTCTGGTAGACCATGCCCGGGGCGGCATGGGTCATGGCGCGGTCGACGTCGAGGTCCTCCAGTGCGGACAGGAAGTCGGTGACGATCTCGATCTCGGTCATGGCGCGTCCCTCCGAAGGTCGGTGGAACCACCGTAATGCGGGAGAATCCTGGGATGCAGTTCGGCGTTCTGGGACCCGTCGAGGTCCGGGCCGGCGAGGCCGCCGTGCCGGTGGGCGGGCCGCTGGTGCGGGCGTTGCTGGCGATGCTCCTCCTCGACGCGGGGCGGATCGTCCCGACCGAGCGGCTCATCGACGGCCTGTACGGGGAGGACCCGCCGAGCGGGGCGGCCAACGCCCTGCAGTCGCAGGTGTCGCGACTCCGGCGGGGGCTGGGCGACGCGGCGCTGGTCGAGGGGACGGCCGCCGGGTACCGGATCGCCGTGCGGCGCGAGGACGTCGACGTCCACCGGTTCCAGCGGCTCGTGGCCGACGCGAAGGCGGCCGGGCGGCACGAGGCGGCCGGGCTGCTCCGGGAGGCGCTCGGCCTGTGGCGGGGGCCCGCGCTGGCCGACGTGTCCGCGCCGTTCGCGGCCGGGCAGGCGGCGCGGCTGGAGGAGGAGCGGGCCTCGGCCGTCGAGGAGTACGGCGAGGCGATGCTCGCCGAGGACCCCGGCGCGGTCGTCCCGGTGCTGCGCGACCTGGTCGACGCGCAGCCGCTGCGGGAGCGGGCGCGGGCGCTGCTCATGCGGGCGCTGCACCGCAGCGGGCGGCAGGCGGAGGCGCTCGCGGTGTTCGAGGACGGCCGGACGGTGCTGGCCGAGGAGCTCGGCGCCGACCCGTCGCGGGAGCTGGCGGACGTCCACCTGGCGATCCTGCGCGGGGAGGCTCCGGCGGCCGTCCGGCCGAACCTGCCGGCGCAGCTCACGAGCTTCATCGGGCGGGAGGAGGAGCTGCGCCGCGTCGGGAGGATGCTCGCGGACGGGCGGCTCGTCACCCTGCTCGGGCCGGGCGGCGCGGGCAAGACGCGGCTGGCGATCGAGGCGGCGGGGCGGTACGGCGGCGAGGCGTGCTTCGCCGACCTCGCGCCCGTCTCCGGGGGCGAGGTGGCGAACGCGGTGCTCGCGGCGCTCGGGCTGCGCGAGGGCGGGATGCGGCCGATGCCCGGCGAGCAGCCGCCGGACGCGGTGGAGCGGCTGGTCACGGCGCTGGAGGGGCGGCGGGTCCTGCTCGTCCTGGACAACTGCGAGCACGTCGTCGCGCCCGTCGCGGAGCTGACGCACCGGCTGCTGAGCGCGTGCCCGGAGCTGCGGGTGCTGGCGACCAGCCGGGAGGCCCTCGCGATCACGGGTGAGGCGTTGCGGCCGTTGCCGCCGCTGGAGGTCCCGCCCGCGGACGCGCGCCCGGAGGAGCTGCCCGGCTATCCGGCCGTGCGGCTGTTCCTGGACCGGGCCGAAGCGGTGCGGCCGGGTTTCGCGGTGGACGGGGGCAACGCCGGGGCCGTCCTCGCGATCTGCCGGGCGCTGGACGGGCTGCCGCTCGCGATCGAGCTCGCGGCGGCGCGGCTCAGGTCGCTGCCGGTGGCGGAGGTCGCGACGCGGCTGGACGACCGGTTCCGGCTGCTGTCGCGCGGCAACCGGACGGCGCCGCCGCGCCACCAGACGCTCCGGGCGGTCGTGGAGTGGAGCTGGGACCTGCTGGACGAGGCGGAGCAGACCCTCGCGCGGCGGCTGACGGTGTTCGCCGGGGCGTTCACGCTGGAGGCGGCGATGGGCGTGTGCGGCCTGGACGACGCCGACGACCTGCTGGTGGAACTGGCCGACAAGTCGCTGGTGCAGAGCGACGGGTCCCGGTACCGGATGCTCGACACCGTGCGGGCGTTCTGCGCCGAGCGGCTCGCCGCGGCCGGTGAGGCGGAACGCTTCGAACGGGCCCACGCCGAGTACTTCGCCGACCTCGCCCGCCGCGCGGAGCCCCACCTGCGGGGCGCCGGCCAGCTGGAGTGGCTGGGGCTGCTGGCCGCCGACCACGGGAACCTGCACGCGGCGCTGCGGCGGTGCACGCGCGCCGACCTGGCACTGGCGCTCCGGCTCATGGCGCCGCTGTCGTGGTACTGGTGGCTGCGGGGACGCGTCGAGGGCGCGCCGCTGGCGTCGGAGCTGCTGGACGTGGTCGGCACCGATCCGCCGGAGGGGCTCGACGAGGAGTACGTCCTGTGCGTCACGAACGCGGTGTCGGGCGGCGCCACGGGCGAGCGCGCGGTGGCGTGGCTCGACCGGGCCGCGGAGCTGCTGCGCGGCATCGACCGCCCGGTGCGCTACCCGGCGGTCATCGTGCTGTGGGCGCTGACCGCGGGCCCCGGACGCACCGACTACGACCTCTTCCTGCGGCAGGTCGGGGACGACCCGTGGACGCGCGCGCTGCTGCGGATGAGCGACGGGTTCCTCGCGCAGTTCAGCGGCGACCTGGCCGAGGTGGAGAGCGCGTGCGAGGAGGCGGTGCGCGGGTTCCGGGCCTGCGGTGACCGCTGGGGCACCGCCAACTCGCTCGACCCGCTCGCCCAGCTCGCCGACCGGCGCGGCGACCGGGAGCGGGCCCTCGCGCTGCTGGACGAGGCGCTGGAGCTGGTCGGCGAGCTCGGCGCGCTGGAGGACACCGCCGACCTGCTCTACCAGCGCGCCGCCGTCCACGTCCACGCCGGCGACCTGGACGCGGCGCGGGCGGACTACGAGCGCGGCGTCGAGCTGGCCCGCCGGGCCGGCACACCCGACAAGATCGCCGGGGGGTGCAAGGGGCTCGGCGACGTCGCGCGGCTGCGCGGGGACGCCTCCGAGGCGCGCCGGATGTACGAGGCGGCGGTGACCGGCTACTCGTCCGAGCGCTTCATCGCCGCCGGCGTGCGGGGCGCGGCGCTGGTCGGGCTCGGATGGCTCGCGGCGGACGAGGGCGACGCCGCACGGGCCGGGGCCCTGCTGCGCGAGGCGGTCGACATGTCGTTCGACCACCCGATCTTCGGTTACCAGGCGGACGCGGCGGTCGCCCTGGCGGGCCTGGCCGCGCGGGACGGGGACGGGGAGCGCGCGGCGCTGCTCCTCGGCGCGGCCATGGCGCTGCGGGGCGTCGAGGCGGCGGGCGACCCCGACACCGAGCGCGTCACGTCGCAGGCCCGGGCCCTCCTCGGCGGCGACGTCTACGAGGCGGCCTACGCCCGGGGCGCCGCCCTCCCCCGCGAGAAGGCCCTCGCCCTACTCACCGGCGGCTGACCGGCCGGCGCCGGCGCCGTCAGCGGACGGTGCGCGGACGGTCAGCGCGGCCCGCGAACCTCACGGGCATGAACTCCTCAGCCCGCAAGTGGGGCACCTTCGCGATCTGCCTCCTCGTCGCGCTCGTGCCGAACATCGACCTGACCGCGCTGAACCAGGCCGTCCCGCACCTGTCGGCGGACCTGCACCCCTCGGCCACGCAGATCCTCTGGATCGCCGACGCCTACGGGTTCGCGCTCGCCGGCCTGCTGATCACCATGGGCGGCGTCGGCGACCGCATCGGCCACAAGAGGCTGCTGCTGATCGGGACCGCGGTGTTCGCCGCCGCGTCCGCCGTGACCGCCTACGCGCCGAGCGCCGAACTGCTGATCGCGGCCCGCGCGCTGCTCGGGGTCGCCGGGGCGACGCTCATGCCGTCCTGCCTGTCGCTGCTGCGGCGCGCGTTCACCGAGCCGAAGGAGCGGACGATGGCGGTCGGCGCGTTCAGCGGCGTCGCCGGGCTCGCGGTCGGGCTCGGCCCCGTCATCGGCGGCGCCCTGCTCGACCACTTCTGGTGGGGCTCCGTCTTCATGATCAACGTGCCGCTGATGGCGGTGGCGTTCGTCGCCGGCGCGGCCGTGCTGCCCGAGTCGCGCAACCCCGGGCCCGGCCGCCTCGACCTGCTCAGCGTGCCGCTGTCGGTGCTCGGCGTCCTCGGCCTCGTCTACGCGATCAAGGAGGCCGCCGCGCACGGCGTGGACGAGCTCCAGGTCCCGGTGGCGGCGCTGGTCGGCGCCGTCTCGCTCGCCGCGTTCCTCGTCCGGCAGACCCGCGCGGCCGAGCCGCTGATCGACGTCCGGCTGTTCCGCCGCGCCGCGTTCACCGGCTCCATCGGCACCAACATGTTCGCGATGTTCACCCTGGTCGCCCAGTCGCTGATCTTCTCGCTGTTCTTCCAGCTCGCGCTCGGCTGGTCGCCGCTGAAGGCGGGCCTGGCGGGCCTGCCCGGCGCCGCCGGCGCCATGATCGGCGGCGCCGCGCTCGCCCCGCCGCTCATCGGCGCGCTCGGCCGCGCCCGCGTCGTCGCGCTGGGCATGCTGGTCTCCGCCGGCGGCTTCGCCCTCTTCACGACGATCGGCCTGCACACCTCATACTGGGCGATGGTCCCCGCGATGCTGCTGTCCGGCATCGGGATGGGGCTCGCGATGACGGTCACCGCCGACACCGTCCTCGCGTCGGTCCCGAAGGACCGCTCCGGCGCCGCGTCCGCGATCTCCGAGACGGCCACCGAACTCGGCGGCGCGCTCGGCATGGCCGTCCTCGGCAGCGTCCTGAACGCGGTGTACCGGAACGTCCTGGACCTGCCCGCCGGCGTCCCCGCCCCGGCCGCCTCCGCCGCCCGCGACTCCCTCGGCGCCGCGCTCCAGACCGCCGCGAACCTGCCCGGCGCCCTCGCCGCCGAGGTCGCCGCCGCCGCCCGCGACGCCTTCACGGACGGCATGCACGCCGCCCTCACCTGCAGCGCCGGCTTCGCCGTCCTGGTCGCGGCCTTCGCCCTGATCACCCTCCGGAACGTCCCCAAGGTAATCCCCGAAACCGAGGAGCCCGAGCTCGTCTCGGCCCGCTGACCTCCCTGGTCCCGCCCGGACGACGGGCGGGATCACGGTGTGCCCGGAGGATCCCGGCCGTTCCCCCGGACCGAAAAATGTGATATCACTTTGCTATGTCGTTGATTCGGGAGAGGGAGGAACGGATGGGGGACGCGGCGGCGGGGGTGGAGATGCCACGGCCGAAGACCAGTGAGCGGGCGGCGGCGGACCGGAGCGGGTGGGGGATGCTCGGGGGTGCGCTGCTGCTGGTCCTGGCGGGGGCGGCGGCGGTGGTCGCCGGGGTGCTTGTCGGCGGGGCCGCCGCCTTCTCGGTGGGGGTCGTGATCGGATCGCTGCTGGGGGTGGCCGGGTTGGTCGTCTCGGTGGGGCTGACGCCGGTGGCGCCGGGCGAGGCGCGGGTGCTGCAGCTGCTCGGGCGGTACAAGGGGACGGTCCGCACCGACGGGCTGCGGTGGGTGAACCCGCTGACGGAGCGGCGCAAGGTGTCGACGCGGATCCGCAACCACGAGACAGGGCTCGCGAAGGTCAACGACCTGGACGGGAACCCGATCGAGATCTCGGCCGTGGTGGTGTGGCAGGTGGCCGACACCGCGCGGGCCGTGTTCGAGGTGGACGACTTCGTGGAGTTCGTGGCGTTCCAGACCGAGGCCGCCGTCCGGCACATCGCGGGCAGCTTCCCCTATGACGCCCACGACCGGACCTCGCTGCGCGACAATGCCGACGAGATCACCGGGCAGCTGTCGGAGGAGCTGGCGCAGCGGGTCGCGTCCGCCGGCGTGAAGATCATCGAGTCGCGGATCACCCGGCTGGCGTACGCGCCGGAGATCGCGCAGGCGATGCTGCGCCGGCAGCAGGCGGGCGCGGTGGTGGCGGCGCGGCAGCGGATCGTGGAGGGCGCGGTCGGCATGGTGCAGCTCGCGCTCGACCGGCTGGACGAGGAGAACGTGGTCGACCTGGACGAGGAGCGCAAGGCGGCGATGGTCAGCAACCTGCTGGTGGTGCTGTGCGCCGACCGGGACGCCCAGCCGGTGGTCAACACCGGCTCGCTCTACCAGTGACCGCGGCGACCGGTGGCGGAGCGCAAGAAGATCCTGCTGCGGCTCGACCCGGCCGTGCACGACGCGCTGGCGCGGTGGGCCGGAGACGAGCTGCGCAGCACCAACGCGCAGATCGAGTTCCTGCTGCGCAAGGCGCTCGCGGACGCGGGGCGGATGCCCGGGTCGGCGGGACGGATGCGAAGGCCCGGGCGGCCGCGCAAGGCCCGGGACGACGACGAGGGGAGCCCGCCGGAGGGCGGGGGCGAGGACTAGCCATGGTCGATGTTCCGGACTCGCTGCCGGCGCGGATGTACCTGCTGGCGTACGACCTGCGCAAGCAGCGGATGACCAGGGGCGGCGCGCGGCTCGGCTACGTGCTGCGCGCCGCCGCGCTGACCGAGCTGTACCTGGACGGGCGGCTCGGCGAGGAGCGGCGCAGGCCCGTCCCGGGGACGCCGGGCGACGACCCGTACGGGGTGCTGGCTCAGATCGCGGCGTCGCGGCCCCGGTCGTGGCAGCACTGGGTGCGCAAGGACGCCCGCGCCATCGTGCCGGTGGTGCGCGAGGAACTGGTGCGCGGCGGCTGGATCAGGGTCCGCTCGCGCAGGGTCCTCGGGCTGTTCCCGCGCCACGAGGTCACCGTGAAGGACCCCCGGGTGGTGAAGGCGCTGTGGGGCGGGGCGTCGTCGGCGCTGCGGGGGCGTCCGGTGGCGCACGTGAACAGCTACGACGCCGCGGCCGTGGCGCTGGCGGCGGCGGGCGAGCTGAAGACCGTCCTGCCGGGGGCGGACCGGCGGCGGCACCGGCGGCGGATCGACGAGCTGACGGCGCGGACCGGGCCGGCGGCGGTCGCGGTCCGCAAGCTGGTCCGGCAGCTGAACGCGGCCGCCGCCGGGGGCTGACCCGCGGGGCGGGGCAAGTGCGGGTTCCTACAAGATCCCGGCCGCCGAACTTGTATCGGGCGCCAACGGCGGCGGTACGGCGCGCCCCATAGCCTGCTCGGACATGGACCCCGAACGCCTGATCTATCCCCTCATGAAGCATGTGGTCATGGGACCCGCGATGCGCGTCGCGTTCCTGCCGAGCGTGCGCGGCCTGCGGCACGTCCCGCGGATCGGGCCGGTGATCCTCGCGGCGAACCACCTGGCGTTCCTCGACTCGTTCGTGCTGCCGCTGATGGTGCCGCGGCGGGTCCACTTCCTCGGCAAGCACGAGTACTTCACCGGGACGGGCCTGCGGGGCCGCGCCACCGCGACGTTCTTCAGCAGCGTCGGCGCGATCGCGGTCGACCGGTCCGGCGGGCGGGCCGCGCTCGACGCGCTGGAGACCTCGGCGGCGGTGCTGGAGCGCGGCGGCGTGTTCGCGATCCACCCCGAGGGCACGCGGTCGCCGGACGGGCGGCTCTACCGCGGCCGGACGGGCGTGGCGCGCCTGGCGATGCGGACCGGGGCGCCCGTCGTCCCGGTGGCGATCGAGGGGACAGACAAGGTGCAGCCCCGGGGGCAGGCCGTTCCGCGGCCGGGCCGGATCGGGCTGCGCATCGGCGCGCCGATGGACTTCCGCGACCGGGACAAGGGCGTGCCGCGCGGCCGGGCGGCCCGGGAGGTCACCGACGAGATCATGGAGGCGATCCAGCGGCTGTCGGGCCAGGAGTACGTGGACGAGTACGCGCCGAGGCCCGCCGACCCGCGCTGACCGTCCGTCCCATGTTTCATCGCGGCCGGTGGGGCACAGTTCATGGGGACGGATGGAGATGATGTGGAAATCACCATGGACCTCGTGCTTCCGCGGGACGTGGCCAGCGTTCCGGCGACGCGAAAGCTCCTGGACGCGGCGCTCGCCGCGCTCGGTGTCGAGGGCCACATCCGCGACGACATCGAGATGATGCTGACCGAGGCGTGCACCAACGTGATCAAGCACGCCGAGCACGGGGCGGACTACACCGTGCGGGCGATGATCCAGGACCGGCGCTGCGTGATCAAGGTGATCGACTCCGGCACGGGGTTCGACGCCGCGCGCTTCGCGCCGCCCGACCCGTCCGCGGAGAACGGGCGCGGACTGATGATCATGCGGGCGCTGGCCGACGACGTCCGGTTCGCCTCGTTCCCCGAGGACGGGGCGCTGGTCGCGCTGGAGAAGCGGCTCACCTACGGGGAGGACAGCCTGGGCGGGCTCCTCACCGCCGACAGCGAACTCCCCCTCGGAGACGGCTCCCGGCCCGGCTCCGACGAGATCGCGAGGCGGCTGTTCGAGATGGCGCGCGCCGGCGACACGCGCGGGATCCTGTCCCACGTGGACGCCGGGGTGCCGGTGAACCTGTCCGACCACCGGGGCGAGACCCTGCTCATGCACGCGGCCTGCCACGGGCATCCGGAGACCGTCCGGGCGCTCACGCTGCGCGGCGCCGACCCCGACCGGGCCAACGACCTCGGCCACCGGCCGCTCGCGGGCGCGGTGTTCAAGCGGGAGACCGAGGTCGTGCGGGCCCTGCTGGAGGCGGGGGCCGACCCGCTGGCGGGGTCGCCGTCGGCCGCCGACACCGCGAGGCTGGTCGGCGACACCGAACTGCTCGCCTGGTTCGAGGAGGCCGCTCCCCCGCCCGCGTGAGCCTCAGCGCCGGACGCGCAGCACGACCAGCGCCACCAGCAGCGCGGCGGCGGCGAAGGCCGCGCCGGTCGCGAACGCCGCGTCCATCCCGTCGACGGTCCCCGCGAGGCCGCGGCCGGACGAGGAGGACCCGTAGGCCGTCACCATGACGGCCGAGCCGAGCGATCCGCCCGACCACAGCATGGTCTGCGCGACCCCCGCCGCCGCACCCGACTGCTCCGGCTCGACACTGCCCAGGATCGTCGCGTTCAGCGGCAGGATCGACAGCCCGCCGCCCGCCCCCATCAGGACGAACGGCGCCAGCAGCGCGCCGGCGTAGCCGTCCCCCGGGGACAGCAGCGACAGCCACAGCAGCCCGGCGCCGACGAGGAGCGTCCCGGCGACGACGAGCGGGCGGGCACCGAGGCGGGCCAGCAGCCGCGGCGCGGTCCGCACGACGAGGAACTGCATCCCCACCATCGGCAGGAACGCGGCGCCGGCGCGCAGCGGCCCGTAGCCGAGCACCTGCTGCAGGTACTGGGTGAGGAAGAAGAACGAGCCGAACATGGCGGCCGCCAGGCACAGCTGGGTCAGGTAGGACGCGGCGCGGTCGCGGCCCGTCAGCAGCCACAGCGGCATGACCGGGCTGCCGGCGCGGTACTCCACCGCCACGAAGGCGGCGAGCAGGGCGGCCGCCGCCCCGAACGCCGCGACCGCCCGGCCGTCGCCCCAGCCGTCGGACCCGACCCGGATCAGCGCGTAGACGAGGGCGGTCATGCCGGTCGTGGACACGACGGCGCCGAGCACGTCGAAGCGGCCGGGGCGGCGCGGCGTCTCGGTGAGGACGCGCGGCGCGGCCAGGGCCAGCGCCAGGCCGACCGGGACGTTCACGAAGAACACCCAGCGCCAGGACCCGGCCTCGGTCAGCACCCCGCCGACGATCATGCCGACGGCGGCGCCCGCGCCGGTCACCGCGGAGAAGACGCTCAGCGCGCGGACGCGGGCCGCTCCCGCGAAGTTCGTGGCGATCAGCGCCATCGCGCTCGGCGCGGCGACGGCGGCGGCGACGCCCTGGGCGGCGCGGGCGGCCAGCAGCCACCAGCCCGCCTCCGCGAGCCCGCCGGCCAGCGACGCGGCGGTGAACAGCACGATCCCGGCGGTGAAGGCGCGGCGGCGCCCGAACACGTCCCCGGCGCGCCCGCCGAGCAGGAGCAGGCCGCCGAATGCGAGCATGTAGGAGTTCTGGATCCAGGCGAGGCCCCCGGTGGTCAGGCCGAGGCCCGCCCGGACGTCCGGGAGCGCGATGGTGACGACGGAGGTGTCCAGGCCGATCATGAGCTGGCAGCCGACGATGACGGCGAGGACGGTTCCTGCACGATGATGGAGGGGCGGCGCGGCGGCGCCGGGAGGTGTCGACTCCCGGGGTGCGGCCGTCCGCCCGTGGGCTGCGGTCAAGGGGAACCTCTCCGGAAATAAGGAACGGCGAAGTACACTATGTGGGGAACGTACCACCGATGCGCGCGAAAGAGAACGCTAGCGTTCACTATTTTCGGGATCGTGCCGTGACTCCTGCGAACCTCGGGAACCCGGAGACCGCCGCGACCGGAGCGGCGCCCGCGACCCGGCGCCGCGGCGGCGACCTGGAGGCGGCGATCTTCGACGCCGTGTTCGCCCAGCTGGAGGCCGTCGGCTACCGCGGGCTGACCATGGAGGGCGTCGCGAACGGCGCCCGCACCGGCAAGGCCGCGCTCTACCGGCGCTGGCGGTCCAAGGACGAGCTGATCACCGACGCGCTCAAGCACGTCCTGCCCGAACCGCCGACCGCCCCGGCGACCGGCTCGGTGCGCGAGGACATGCTCCAGATCCTGGGCTGCCTGCGCGACACGCTGATCGCCTGCCGCGGCGCCGCGTTCCGGGTGCTGAAGACGGAGAGCGACGAGGGGATGGGCCTCGTCCACGACGTCGTGCGCGACCGGCTGTCCAGGCCCGTCCGCGAACTGCTCTACGAGGCGCTCCAGGAGGCCGCCGCCCGCGGGGAGATCCGGCCGGAGGCCGCGACCCGGCTGATCTCGGACGTCGGCCCGTCCGTGATGGTGTACCGGAACCTCACCGAGGGCGGCCCGATCACCGACGACGACCTGGCGACGCTCGTCGACGAGGTGCTGATGCCGATCGTCCGGCCCTGACGAGAGCTCGGTCCCGACCGGGGGCTCCGGCCCTGACGAAAGTCGGGGGCCGCGGCGGCCGTTCGTCCATGACCGGGAGGGGGCCGCGGCCGCGAGGCTGCGGGGATGCGATCACCTGTCTCCCGCCGCCTGCTCCCGGCCGCGGCCGTCCTTCCGCTCGTCCTGACCGCGTGCGGCGCCTCCGCCCACGCGGTGAAGACCGCCGGAGCCGCGCCCGCGACGTTCGAACTGCCCCGCCCCACCGGCCCGCACCGGGCCGTCGGGACGACCGAGCTGCACCTCGTGGACGCCGGGCGCCCCGACCCGTGGGTGCCCGGCCGGACCCGCGAGCTGATGGTCGGCGTCTGGTACCCGGCCGCCCGGGCCTCGGGGCCGGCGGCGCCCTACCTGCGGCCCGGGGTCGCGCGGGCGCTCTCCCAGGTCGACGCGCTCGGCGTGTTCAAGGCCGGAACGGTCGACTGGGCGGGCACCCGCACCCACGCCGCGGAAGGCGCCCCCGCCGACGCGCGCCGCGCGAGGCCCGTCGTGCTGTACTCCCCCGGGTTCGGCGTCCCGCGCGCGCTCGGCACCACGCTCGCCGAGGAACTGGCCAGCCGCGGGTACGTGGTGGTGACCGTGGACCACACCTACGAGACGGCCCCGGTCGAGTTCCCCGGCGGGCGCGTCGAGCCGCAGCGCCTCCCCCCGCAGGGCCCCGAACGGCTGAGGACCGCGCTGGACGCGCGCGTCAAGGACACCCGGCTGGTCCTCGACCGGCTCGCCGCCCTGCGAGGCGGCCGCAACCCAGACGCCGAGGGGCGGCCCCTCCCCCGCGGCCTCGGCCGGACGCTCGACCTGTCCCGGGTGGGCATGGTCGGGCACTCCGCGGGCGGCATCGAGGCGGCCGAGGCCATGCGCACCGACCGGCGGGTGGACGCGGGCATCGACATGGACGGCACCATGCAGTACGCGGAGAACGACTTCGTGGAAGTCGCCAAGACCGGGGTCGACCGCCCGTTCATGCTGATGGGGGCCGCCACGGGCGGCTCCCCGCAGACGCACCTGACCAGCCCGTCCTGGGGTTCGTTCTGGAGCCGCTCGACCGGCTGGAAGCGGGACCTGAACGTGCCCGCCGCGAGCCACTACTCCTACACCGACGTCCAGTCCGTCCTGCCGGCGCTGGACGAGAAGCTCGACATCCCGGCCGAGGAGCGGGCCGCCCTCGTCGGGACGGTCGATCCGGCCCGGATGACGGCGTCGCTCCGGGCCTACGTCACGGCGTTCTTCGACCGGGCGCTGCGCGGGCGGCACCGTCCGGTCCTCGACCGCCCGTCGGCCCGGCACCCCGACGTCCGGTTCATCGGCTGACCAGGCCGTGCGTCCCCTCGCCGTCGGGCAGGATGAGCTGGCGGCGGGGGTAGGGGAATTCGATGCCCTCCTTCATGAAGCGGCGGTGCAGCCGCTTGACGAACTCGTGCTTCAGGCGGAACTGGTCACCGAACTCGCTGGTCCGGAGGATCACGGTGAAGTCGATCCCCGAGTCGGCGAAGGTGTGGAACCGCACGAGGGTCTCGGCGTCCTTCACGCCGCCCTGCACCTCGCTCATGACCTCCTGGCCGACCTCGACGACCACGCTCTCGACGCGCTCCAGGTCGCTCTCGTAGGCCACGCTGGCCTGGATCAGCAGCGACATGTCCTCGGCGGGGCGGTGGTAGTTGGTGAGGATCGTGTCGGAGAACCGCTGGTTCGGGATGACCTCGATGTTGTCCGACAGCGTCCGGATGGAGGTGTTGCGCCAGTTGATGTCGACGACGTACCCCTCCTGGCCGCTGCTCAGCCTGATGTAGTCGCCGGGCTCGATCGTCTTGGACGCCAGGACGTGCACGCCCGCGAAGAGGTTGGCCAGCGTGTCCTGCAGGGCGAGCGCGACCGCGAGGCCACCGACGCCGAGGGCGCCGAGCAGCGGTGAGATCGAGACCCCGAGGCTCTGCAGCATGACCAGGACTCCGACGCCCATCACCACGACCCGGGTGATGTTGGCGAAGATCGTCACGTTGGCCGCGACGCCCTGCCGGGCCAGCGCGATCGAGGTGACCGAGCCCGCGATCAGGCGGGCCATCGCCAGCGAGACGACGAGGATGGCGGTGGCCGTGAGCACCTTGGCGATCACGGCCAGCGTGCCGTCGGGCAGCTGGAGGACCCTGGCCGCGCCCCACAGGCCGAGCAGCACCGAGACGGGCACCGCCAGGTCCTTGACCAGGCGGGCGGCCAGGTCGTCCCACGCCCAGCGGGTGTCGCCCGCCCGCCGGAACAGCCTGCCGGTCAGCAGCCGCAGGATCACCGCGATCCCGACCGCGATCACCAGCACGGCGACCGCGGCCGCCCCTCGCTGCCAGCTCAGATCGCCCAGGTGAACACCCATGACGCGGAAGATTCCTCCTCTGTCCGGCGGCTGCGCCGCATGCAAAAGGTCCGTTTTGCGGAGTTAGCGTCCACGATCGTAGTGAAGACCGGGGGCGCTGCGAGGCACATCACGGGACATGTGACTGCAAGGCCCGCGGACCTGCCGGTTACGATCGATCAAGTGGTGAGTGTGGGAGTGATGCGCCGGCTCGGGGTCACGGCGCTGGGACTGCGGAACGGCCCCCACCGGGTGACGGTCGAGCGGGACCTGGAGGTGCCCGCCGCCGACGGCGTGACGCTGCTGGCCGACCGGTACTCGCCCGTCGACGTCGAGCGGGCGCCGACGGTGCTGGTCCGCTCGCCCTACGGGCGGCGCGGGCCGTTCGGCCTCATGTGCGGGCAGGGGTTCGCCTCGCACGGCTTCCAGGCCGTGGTGCAGAGCGTGCGCGGCGGCTTCGGGTCCGGCGGCGTCTTCGAGGCGCTGGACGAGCGCGAGGACGGCCTCGCCACCATCGAGTGGCTGAGGTCGCAGCCGTGGTTCGGCGGCACGTTCGCCATGCACGGCCCGAGCTACCTCGGCTACGTCCAGTGGGCCGTCGCCGCCGAGGCCGGACCCGAGCTGAAGGCGCTGTCGATGCAGGTCACGGCGTCCACCTTCCGGGACGCCGTCAACGTCGGCGGCACGTTCGCGCTCGAGTCGGCGCTCATCTGGGTCGACCTGACCGCGCGGATGAAGAACTCCCTGTCAGGCATCACGACCGGCATCATGTCGCCGCGCCGCGCCCGCCGCGCCACGCTCTCGGGCCGCCCGCTGGCCGAGCTCGACCGGCTCGCGACCGGCGGGCAGCAGCGGTTCTTCCAGGACCTGCTGGTCAACGGCCCCGACACCCCGTTCTGGGACAAGCGCGACTTCAGCACCACCGTCTCGCAGGTCACCGCGCCGGTGAACATGACGGGCGGCTGGTACGACATCTTCCTGCCCTGGCAGATGAAGGACTATGCGGCGCTCCGCGCGGCCGGCCGGCGCCCCTACCTGACGATCGGCCCCTGGTTCCACGCCGACCAGCGCATGATGCGCGGCTCGGTCAACGACTCCATCGCATGGTTCCGGGCCCACCTGCTGGACGACCCGTCCGGGCTCCGCGCGCAGCCCGTCCGGCTCTTCGTCACCGGCGCGGACGAGTGGCGCGAGTTCCCCGACTGGCCCGTCCCCGGCATGCGCGAGGAGCGCTGGCACCTGCAGCCGGCGGGCGCGCTGTCCCCCGGCGAGCCGCCGGAGTCGGAGCCCGACTCCTACCGCTACGACCCGAACCACCCGACGCCGTTCCTCGGCGGGCCCACCCTGCTCGGCGAGACGCACCCGTCCACCGACCAGCGGCGCCTGGAGCGCCGCCGGGACGTGCTGACCTACACCTCGGGCGTCCTGGACGACGACCTGGAGGTCATCGGCCCGGTCACCGCCGACCTGCACATCCGCTCGAACCGCGAGCACACCGACTTCGTCGTGCGGCTCTGCGACGTCACGCCCGAGGGCGAGTCCCTCAACCTCTGCGAGGGCATGCGCCGCCTCGTCCCCGGCTCCCCGGAGCCGGGGGAGGACGGCGTCCGCCGCGTCGCCGTCGAGCTCTGGCCGGTCGGCCACCGCTTCCGCCGGGGCCACCGCGTCCGCGTGCAGGTGGCCAGCGGCGCCTACCCCCGCGTGGCCCGCAACCCCGGCACCGGCGCCCCCATCGGCACGGCCACCGAGATGCTCACCGCGGACCAGGAGATCTTCCACGCGCCCGGCCACCCGTCCGCGATCACGCTGCCGGTCGTCTCCGGCGGGGTCAGCCCCGACGTGCCCTGAGCGCCTCCAGGGCCTTGTCGGCGTGGGCGTTCATGCGGATCTCGCTCCTGACGACCGCGAGGACGCGGCGGTCGGTGTCGATCACGAACGTCTGGCGCTTGGTCGGCATGAGGGCCAGTGACCGTTTGACGCCGAAACGCGCACGGACCTCGCCGGACGGGTCGGACAGCAGCGGGTAGCCGAGCGAGTGCGTGTCGGCGAACTCCTTCTGCTTCGCGACCGGGTCGGCGCTGATGCCCACCGGGTGGGCGCCCGCCTCCGCGAGCTCGGCGACAAGGTCGCGGAAGTGGCAGGCCTCGGCGGTGCAGCCGGGGGTCATGGCCGCCGGGTAGAAGAACAGGACGACGGGGCCCTTCGCCAGCAGGCTGGTCAGGCTGAGCACCTCGCCCGTCTCGTCGGGGAGCTCGAAGTCGTCGACGACGTCACCGGGGTTCATGGCTCGAACCTAGCCGAGGAGGGCGGAGACCTCCCCGGGGGCCCAGTGGCCGCGCGCGCCGGGACGGGCGGCGAGGTAGGCGCCGGCGCGGGCGGCGGACCAGCCGTGCGCCTCGCGCAGGCCGCGGCCGAGCATCGCCAGGTAGGGCGCGGTGGGCGCGTTCGGAGGGTGCGGCTCGGGCGAGGTGAAGGTGAGCATGGGGCGGCCGCCGAGCTCCCCCACCTTGAGGACGGTCTCGTAGCGCCCGGGGCCGAGGCACTGGCGGCCGCGGGCGAGCGCCTCGCCGAGGTCGTGGTCGGCCCCGACT
Source organism: Actinomadura sp. NPDC000600 (assembly GCF_040492135.1). NCBI lineage: Bacteria > Bacillati > Actinomycetota > Actinomycetes > Streptosporangiales > Thermomonosporaceae > Actinomadura > Actinomadura sp. NPDC000600. The sequence goes on along the minus strand of NZ_JBEUPD010000031.1, from coordinate 73,174 downwards.
CCGCGGCGCATCTCCTGGGACAGGACGTCGCAGAACTGGCGGCGGGTGAGCAGGTAGGCGCGGGCCGCGGCGCGCCCGGGGAGGTCCGGGTCGTAGAAGGCCATGCCGCCGCCCCAGGTCAGGGACGTCAGCGCGAAGTAGATGCCGCCGGGGACCGTGACCGGGCGCTCGGCGCGGGCGGGCCGGGGGTCGCGGCAGCCCGTGTAGTGGCGGGCCCCGCCGCTCGGCCGCCCGCCGGCCAGGTAGCAGCGGAACCTGTCCCGGAACAGGTTCGAGCCGTACGCCACGTACCAGATCGGTTCGTCGTCCACCTCTCCCAGTATCGCCGCAGGTGAGCCGCTCGCGGAGGGGCACGGAGGTAGGTATTCCGTTTCGTCGGGTTTGACGAACAGGAGGGAGGGATAGGAAACTGTCCGAGCAGGTGTCTACGACGCAGATACCTCCGAGCTTCCCCTGTGTAGTCCCGGAGGATCCGTCATGCATCGCCCGCTTCACATTGCTCTGGTGTCCGCCTCCGACCTCGACGGCGAGCACCTGCAGTCAGTCCACGTCCGGGATCTCGCTCGTTCGCTGACCCGTCCGCTCGTCGCCGACGGTGAGCCGAACCAGGTCACGGTCTACACGCGCCGCCAGGACAGGTCCGCCCGCGGCCGCGTCCGGCTCGCCCAGGGCGCCGCCCTGGTGCACCTCGACGCGGGGCCGGCCCGCCCGCTGTCCGACGACGAGCTGCTCCAGCACCTTCGCGACTTCGCCGACGGGCTGCGCCGCCGCTGGTCCGGCTCGGCGCGCCCCGACATCGTGCACGCGCACGGCTGGATCGGCGGCCTGGCCGCCTGCGCCGTCGCCCGCGAGCTCGGCATCCCGTTCGTCCAGAGCTACCACGGCGTCGCCGCCGTCGAGCGGCAGGCCGGGCGCCAGGTCCACCCCCACCGCGACCGCCTGGAGAAGGCCATCGGGCGCGACGCCGACCTGGTGCTCGCCGCGCACACCGAGGAGGCCTCCGCGGTCGTGCGGATGGGCGTCCCGCGGCCGTCGGTCGCCGTCGTCCCCTACGGCGTCGACTCCGAGCTGTTCAGCCAGGTCGGCCCCGCGATGCCGCACGGCGGCCGGGCCCGCCTCGTGATGGTCGTCGACGACCTCGGCGCCGAGGTCGAGACCGCCATGCGCGCCCTGGTGCACGTCCCCGACGCCGAGCTGGCCGTCGCGGGCGGCCCGGAGCGCGAGGACCTGGAGCAGGACGCGGGCGTCCACCGGCTGCGGATGCTCGCCAAGGAGCTGCACGTCGCCGACCGGGTCATCCTCCTCGGGCGGCTGCCCCGCAAGTCGCTGCCGAAGCTGCTGCGCACCGCCGCCCTCGCGCTGTCCCTGGCCCCGCTCCAGCCGTCCCCGACGGCGCCGCTGGAGGCCATGGCCTGCGGCGTCCCCGTGGTGGCGACCCCGGCCGGCGGCAACGCCGACGAGGTCCTCGACCACATCACCGGCATCCACGTCCCGCCGGGGCGCCCGGTCGTGATCGGGCGGGCCGTCCGGCAGCTGCTGTCCGAGGAGACCACGCTGCACGGCTACTCCATCGCCGCCGGCGACCGCGCCCGCTCCCGCTACTCGCTGGAGCGGATCGCCGCCGAGACGCTCCGGGCGTACCTGAAGGTGCTGCCCGTCCCCGAGCCCGCCGAGGAGGACGAGGCGGAGCACGAGAGCGACAAGGCCCCCGCCCTCGCCGGCTGACGCGCACCGTCCCCACGGGCCCCGGACCCTCCTCGGATCCGGGGCCCGTCCACGTCCCCCGGGGTGGGATACTCGACCGGGATGACCAGAAGGGGCAGTTCGTGCTGATCGGCAGGGCGGCGGAGCTCGCCGAGCTGACCGCCGCGCTGGACCGCGCCGCGGCGGGCAGCGCCGGCGTCGTGCTCGTCAGCGGGGACGCGGGGGTCGGCAAGACGCACCTGGTGTCCGCGCTAACCGCCGCCGCCCAGGTCCGCGGCTGCACGGTGCTCGTCGGGCAGTGCGCCGAGCTGGGCGAGAGCATGCCGTACCTGCCGCTCACCGACGCGCTGTGGGCGGCCGCGCACGCCGGGAAGGCGGAGTCGGAGAAGCTGTGCGCCGCGCTCGACGCCCGGCCCGCGCTCGCGCGCCTGCTGCCGGACGGCGAGGGAGGTCCCGGCGCGGGCTCCGAACTGGGCCAGCAGCAGCTGTTCGGCGCGGTGCTCGGCCTGCTCGGGGAGCTGGGCGACGACCGGCCCGTCCTGCTCGTCCTGGAGGACCTGCACTGGGCCGACCGGTCGACGCGGCACCTGCTGACGTTCCTCAGCCGTGTCCTGCAGCGCGAGCGGGTCTGCCTCGTCGGCACGTACCGGTCCGACGACCTGCACCGGCGGCATCCGCTGCGGCCCGTCGTCGCGGAGCTGCTGCGGCTGCCGAACGTCACGGGGGTCGAGGTCCGCCCGTTCAGGCCGGGCGAGACCGCCCAGTACCTCGCCGAGCTGGCGCACGGGTCCGCCCGGGTCACGGCGCGGACCGTCGAGCGGGTGCACCGCCGGTCGGAGGGCAACCCCTTCTACGCGGCCGAGCTGTACTCCTCGGGCCTGGACGTCGAGGACGACGGGGCGGCCGGGCTGCCGTCCGCGCTCGCCGACCTGCTGCTGTCGCGGATCGAGCGGCTCTCGGACGCGGGCCAGCGCGTGCTGCGGGTCGCGGCCGTCGCGGGCCGCCGCGTCGACGACGAGCTGGTCCGCCGCGTGTCGGGGCTGGACGAGGCGACCGTCGGCGAGGCGCTGCGCGAGGTGGTGTCGCACCAGCTGCTCGTCCCGTCCGGCGCCGGGTACACGTTCCGGCACGCGCTGCTGCGGGAGGCCGTCTACGGCGACCTGCTGCCCGGCGAGCGGACCCGCCTGCACGCCGACTTCGCCCGGCTCCTCGCCGGCCTCCCGGCCGGCACCCGCGGGTCGGCCGCCGAGCTGGCGCACCACAGCCTCGCCGCGCACGACCTGCCCGCCGCGTTCGCCGCCTCCGTCCGGGCGGGCCGCGAGGCCGACCGCCTCGCCGCGCCGGCCGAGGCGTACGAGCACTACGACCGGGCGCTGGAGCTGTGGGACGCCGTCCCGGACCCGGAGGCCGCGGCGGGCACGGACCGGATGCGGCTGTCGCTGGCCGCCGCCCAGGCGTCCGCGCGGGCCGGCGAGCTGCGGCGGGCGGTGCACCGGCTGCGCCGGATGGTCGCCTCGGCCGATCCCGCCGACGTGCGGCTCGGCTGCCTGATGCGCGAGCACCTGGCCGCCTACCTCGGCGACCTCGACGAGGACGCGGAGTCGCAGGCGGTGGCGCGGGAGGCGGTCGCGATGCTGCCGGCCGACCCGCCGACCGTGGAGCGCGCCGGCGCGCTCGCCACCTACGCCCGGACGCTGATGTACCGGGACCCGGACGGGGAGATGCCCGGGTTCGCCGAGCGCGCCATCGAGACCGCGCGCCGGGCGGGTGCCCCGGGCGCCGAGGCCAGCCTGCTGGTCACGCTCGGCGTGTACCGCGAGTCGCGGGAGGCCGGCACCGGAGTCTCCGAGCTGTTCGCCCGCGCCCACGAGCTGGCCGCGGCGGCCGGCGACAGCTCCATGATCGCCATGCGGGCGCTCTTCCACCACGCCCGGTCGAAGTTCGACCGCGGCGACCTCGCGGGCGCGGTCCGCGCCGCCGACGAGGGCGTGAAGTACGCGGTGGACAACGGGATCGTCTGGAGCACGTTCGGCATCGTGCTGCGGTGCCTGCGGTACCTCGTCCACTACACGTCGGGGAACTGGGCGGAGGCGGAGCGGCTCGCCGACGAGTTCACGGTGCAGGTCGTGCGGACGCCCGAGGCGCAGGTGTCGGCGTACGCCCTGTTCCTGGAGGTCGCGCAAGGCGCCCCGACGGTCGAGGAGCGGCTGCGCTGGATCGCTCCACTGTGGGGCCAGGACGGGTTCCTCAACTACCTCGCTCGAGGGCTCGCCGCCGAGCACGCGCTGTGGCGCGGCGACCCGGACACGGCGGCCGAGCACGTCCGCGACGTCTTCGACACCATCTACGTCGACACGATCGGGGCGATCCGCGTGGCGGCGACCGGGCTGTGGGCGGAAGCGGACCGGGCGGCCCGCGCCCGCGCCGCCGGCGACGAGGAGGCGCTGCGGGCGGCGCGGGAGGCCGGCGACGCGTTCCTGCGGGTCGCGCGCAGCGTCGTGGCGGTCAACGTGGACGGGCGGCCCCGCACCTGGCTCGGCTGGGAGGGGCAGGGCTGGCTGGCCCGCGCCGAGGCCGAGCACCGCCGCCTGGACGGCGTCCACGACGTCGACCTGTGGCGCAGGACGGCCGACCTGTTCACCTACGGCGACGCGGACGGCGGGTTCGTCTACGAGGTGGCGCGGTCGCGGTGGCGGCTGGCGGAGGCCCTCGCCGAGAACGGGGACCGGGACGAGGCCGCCGTGCAGTGGCGGGCGGCCGTGCAGGCCGCCGAGCGGCTCGGCGCGAAGCCGCTGCTGGCCGCGCTGCGCGACCTCGGCGCCCGCGCCCGGCTCGGGACCGGCCGCGCGGGGCCCGCGGCCCGGACCGGCCCGTCCGGCCCGCTCGCCTCCCTCACCGGGCGGGAGCGGGAGGTGCTGAAGCTCGTCGCCGAGGGCCGCAACAACCGGGAGATCGCGGCGGCGCTGTTCATCTCCCCCAAGACGGCGAGCGTGCACGTGTCGAACATCCTCGGCAAGCTGAGCGTCTCCAGCCGCACCCAGGCCGCCGCCATCGCCCACCGCGAAGGAATCTGATCTTGCAATGGCGGACCGGGCGCCGCTAATCTGCTTTTCGTGACTGCCGGGTCGGCCATGGGCCACGAGCGAGTGAGGTTCCCGGCCTCCGAGTGAGGCCGGCGCGGGCCCGAGGCCCGCCTTTCCACTCCCCCTCTTTCTTACTTTCCGCGCGAGCGGCGCGCTGCGCTCCGAGCGAGCAGCGCCTTGCCTTCCGCGCACATAACGCGACGTCATCGGGCATGCCCGTTCTTTCGGCATGCCCTGGGCCCGCCTTTCCCAAGCCACGGCCGCATGCCCTTTCCGTGGCTTGTCAGCCATGCCCGAAAACAGCATGCCCGCGAACAGCAATGCCCGAAATCGGTACAGGAGACAGATGGATTTCAACAAGCAGGTCATCGAGGAGTTCCGCGCGAACGGCGGGCGGGTCGGCGGCCCGTTCGAGGGCGGGCGGCTGCTCCTGCTGACCACGACCGGGGCGCGGACCGGCGCGCCGCACACGACGCCGCTCGGCTACCTGCCGGACGGCGTCGGGCGCGTCCTCGTCATCGCCTCGGCCGGGGGCGCGCCGCGGAACCCGGCCTGGTTCCACAACCTGGTCGCGAACCCGCGCGTCACGGTCGAGAGCGGCGTCTTCACCTACGAGGCCGACGCCGTCGTCCTGGAGGGCGGCGAGCGCGACCGCGCCTTCGCGCGGGCCGCCGAGGCCGATCCCGGGTGGGCCGAGTACGAGGCGAAGTCCGGGCGGACGCTGCCCGTCGTCGCGCTGGTCCAGGTCGCCGCCGGGCCGCCCACCGGGCCGGAGTCGCCGTCCGCCATGCTCCTCGCGGTGCACGGCGCGTTCCGCAGGGAGCTGGAGCTGATCCGCAGGGAGGTCGCCGCGTCCGGGGCCGCCGTGGGCGCACAGCTGCGGGTCAACTGCCTGACGATGTGCCAGGGGCTCGGCCATCACCACATGGGCGAGGACCAGCAGATGTTCCCGCTGCTGGAGCGGCGGCATCCCGAGCTCGCGCCGGCCCTGGCGCGCCTGCGAGACGAGCACGAGGTGGTGGCGGAGTTGCTGGACGAGCTGCGCCGGGCCCTCGACTCCGGTGCGGCCGACTCGCTCCTCACCGAGGTCGAACGGCTCACCGCCGCCCTGGAGGCGCACCTGGACCACGAGGAGCAGCGGCTCGTCCCGCTCCTCGACACCCTCGTGTTCTAGCGCGCCTCCCGGGGGACGGCCCGCTACTCGGTACGGCGGACGCGGACGGCGTCGACGGCGATGGCCACCAGGATCATGGCCCCGCCGATCATCTGGATGTAGTAGGCGGACAGGTTGATCAGCTGCAGCCCGACCTGGATGACGCTGATGAGCAGCGCCCCGCCCAGCATCCCCGCGATGCGCCCGCGTCCGCCCGTGAGCGAGACGCCGCCGATCACCGGCGCCGCGACCGCGTACAGCAGGAGGCTGTTGCCGACGGTGACGTTGACCCCGCCCAGGTACGAGGCCGACAGGAAGCCGGCCAGCCCGCCGAGCGCGCCCGCCGCGACGAACGCGCTCAGCCGGACCCGGCGGACCGGGATGCCCGCGACCAGCGAGGCGCCGGCGCTGCCGCCCGTCGCGTACAGGTTGCGGCCCCACTGGGTGCGCCGCAGCGCGACCGCGGCGGCGGCGTAGGCCACCAGCAGCGCGACGGGCATGAGCGGCCAGCCGCCGACCGTCGCGCTGCCGAGGTAGGTGAACGCCGTGTCGTCGATCACCAGGGTCCGCGCCTTGGTCAGCCCGAGCACGGCGCCCTGCAGGAACAGGCCCATCGCGAGCGTCGTGATCAGCGAGTTCATCCGCAGCAGCGCGACGAAGACGCCGTTGAGCAGCCCGATCAGCGTTCCGGACCCGACGACGGCGAGGATCGCGAGCACGCCGGGGACGTGCAGGTGCTGGATCAGCATCGCACCGACCATGCCGCTGAACGCGAGGTTCCCCGTCACCGACAGGTCGATCTCGCCGACCAGCAGGGCGAACGACACGGCCAGCACCAGCACGCCGAGGGAGGTGGCCTGGACGAGGATGTTCTGCAGGTTCGCGGTGGTCAGGAAGAAGGAGTTGAACACCCCCGTGACCAGGCTGAAGATGATGATCAGGGCCCAGACGACGTTGTCGAGGCCGAACCGGAGGACGTCGAAGCGGTCCCGCCGCAGCGGCGGCGCGGCGTCCAGGGTCTGGGTCATGGGTCAGCCTCCAACGTGCTGGGCGGTCGCGACGGCGGACAGCGTCAGGTCGTCGCCGGTGAGCTCCCCGTCGACCGATCCGCCGGAGAACAGGACGGCGCGGTCCACCAGCCGCGCGGTCTCGTCGGGGTCGTAGGCGCGCACCAGGACGGCCACGCCGTCCCGCGCCACCCGGTCGATCAGCCGGTGGATCTCCTCCTTGGCGGCGACGTCGACGCCGACCGTCGGCTCGTCCAGGACGAGGACGCGGGGCTCGCGGGACAGCAGCCGCCCCATCAGCACCTTCTGCTGGTTCCCGCCGCTGAGCCGGTTGATCTGCTGGTCCGGGCCGGTCATCACCACCGCCAGGTCCCGCCGCACGCGCTCGGCCCCGTCGCTCATCCGGCGCAGGTCCAGCAGCCGGTGGCGGCCGCGCGGCCAGTGGCCGAGGTGGACGTTGTCGGCGATGGACATCTGGGCCGCCACGCCTTCCGCGATCCGGTCGTGGGTGAGGTACGCGATGCCCGCGCGGAGCGCGGCGCGCGGCCGGCCGCCGGCGACCGGGCGGCCGTCCACCAGGACCTCGCCCGCGGTGGCGGGGGCCAGTCCGGCGAGCACCCGCAGCAGTTCCTGGGCGCCCGACCCGGGCAGCCCGACCAGACCGACGATCTCCCCGGCCCGGACGCTCAGGTCGACGGGCCCGTGCCCGCCGAACCGCAGCCCGCGGACGCCGAGCCGCTCCCGCCCCGCCCCGGCGGCCGTCCGGTCCCGGTGGAACTCGTCCACGGCCTCGCCGCTGACCAGGGCGGACAGCGTCTCGGCGGTGAGCGAGGAGACCCGCTTGCCGCTCCGCACCGCCCGCCCGTCCCGCAGCACGGTGTACTCGGTGCAGAGCTGGCGCACCTCGTCGTTGTGGTGGGAGATGTAGACGAACGTGCGGCCCTGCTCGGCCAGCCGCCGCACCCAGCCCATCAGGTCGCGCCGCTCGCCCATGGTGAGGCCGGTGGTGGGCTCGTCCAGGATGACGAGGCGGCCGTTCCCGACCAGGGCCTTGACGATGCTCAGCCGGCGCCGCTCGCCCAGCGACAGCTCCCCGGCGCGGCGGCGCGGCGGGATGTGCAGGTGGTGGGCCTCCAGCAGGTCCGCGGCCCGATCGTCCGCCGCCCGCCAGTCGACCAGCCCGCGCCGCCGCGGCAGCGCCCCCAGCAGGAGGTTCTCCGTCACGGTCAGGTCGGGCAGCACCTCCGAATGCTGGTCGAGCAGCCGGATGCCGGCGCGCCGGCGGGACATCGCGGAGTCGTGCGTGACGTCCTGCCCGTCGAGGGCCAGCGTGCCCGCGTCGGGCCGCACCAGGCCCGCCACGATCCCCGCCAGCGTCGACTTCCCGGCCCCGTTCTTGCCCAGCAGCCCATGGATCGCGCCCCGGTCGACGGTGACGGTGACGTCGTCGAGCGCGCGGGCGGCCCCGTACGTCTTGACGACGCCCGAGGCCTCCAGCAGCGGCCTCGTCACGACTGGGTCTCCTTGAGCCCCCACTGGTCGGTGACGATGTTCGCCCAGTGCCGCGGGTCCTTGGAGTTGTCCTTGGTCACGAAGTACGGCGGGATCGTCATGATCGGGCCGGACGGCCCCTTGGCGACCGCCGCGTTCTCCCAGAAGTACTTCTTGTTCTGGTACGGGCCGAGCGGGACGTCCTTGCCCTTGACCGAGTACTTCTCCAGCATCTCGATGCAGATCTGCACGTAGGCGACCGGGTCCTGGGCGATGTCGGCGTCCAGGTCGCCCGCGCGGATCCATTCGTGGGCGTTCGGCGAGCCGTCGATGCTGGTGAGCACGATGTGCTTCTCGTCGCCGACCTTGAAGAACCGGTTCTGCGACTGCATGGCCTTCTTCGCGTCCGGCAGGAAGATGTCGGTCGGCAGGTGGATCGCGTCGAGGTCGGGGTACTCGCGCAGCGTCGTGTTCACCACCGACAGCGCCTGCGCGTGGTCGTTGTTCTGCGGGCGCGAGACGACCTTGATGCCGGGGTACTTGGACTGGATCGTCTGCTCGAAGCCCTCCTTCCGCTGGCGCAGCGCGACGGCCGTCAGGCTGCCGTAGGCGTTCAGGACGGTCCCGCGCGGCGAGCCGTTCCTGGCCTTGAGCAGTTCGGCGGTCTTCTCCGCGGCCATGACGCCGGACTGGCGGTTGTCGAACGTGACGGAGATGTCGACCTCGCCTCCGGTGAGCGGCGTGTCGACCATGCCGACGGGGATCTTCTTGGTGTCGGCCTTCCTGGTGAGCGGGACGAGGACCTCCGAGTCCAGCGCGTCGGAGATCAGGTAGCGCGGCTGCTGGAGGATGAGGCTGTTCCAGTCGTTGACCTGGGCGGAGGAGTCGCCGTTGGCGTTCTTGCCGACGAATCCCAGGCCGCGCTTCTTCGACTCCCGCCTGGCCGTCTCCTGGAGGACGACGAAGAAGAAGAACGACAGGTAGCCGGTCTCCCACGCGAGCGTCTTGCGGCCGGCCGCCGCGCCGGCGGAGCCGGACGAGCAGGCGTTCAGGAGCGGCGCGGCGGCGAGGCCGGTCAGGCCGAGGGCGCCGGACCTGAGCAGATCCCGGCGCGATGCGTCGAGGTTTGATGTGAACATGACCTGTTACCTCCGACGGTTCGTCACGTCGCTGGATGTGTTTCCAACATCGCTGGAGTGATTGTTAACACATCGGCGTGAGTCTGAGAAGAGCCACGACGCCACCCGTCCACGATGGATCCGGCCACCGAGCAGTTCGGGTTCAGCCGATGAGACCAAACCCGATCAGGAAGGACGGTGGAGTCGGTGGCGGCGGGGGGCTCCTGGACGAATCGGGGCCGGAGGCTTGATTACTTAACATTCCGACTGTTAACGTCCCTCGTCGTATCTCACCCCGGTGCACGGAGGGACCTCGATGCCGCTCCCACCCGACGTCAGACGGCTCGTCGACCGCTTCGCCGGGGAGCCCCCGTTCACCGAACTGGGGCCGGACGGCGCCCGCGCGGCCTACGCCGCCCGCATCCGGGACCTCTTCGGCGAACCGGATCCCGCCGCGCCCGGCCTGGACCGCGAGGACACCGTCCTGGACGGGGTGCCGGTGCGCGTCTACCGGCCGTCCGCGAGCACCGGGCCCGCGCCCGGCATCGTGTTCTTCCACGGCGGCGGCTGGGTGATCGGCGACCTCGACACGCACGACGCCCACGCCCGCGCCATCGCGGCCGGGCTCGGCGCGGTCGTGGTCTCCGCCGACTACCGGCTGGCGCCCGAGCACCCGTATCCGGCGGCCCTGGAGGACTGCTGGGCGGTCACCCGGCGGGTGGCCGGCGATCCCGCCGCCTTCGGCGTCGACGCCGGCCGGCTCGGGGTCGCCGGGGACAGCGCGGGCGGCAACCTCGCCGCGGCGGTCGCCCTGGCGGCCCGCGACGCGGGCGTGCGGCTGCGCGCGCAGCTGCTCGTCTACCCGGTGACGGATCCGACGATGAGCCGCGCGTCATACGCGGAGTTCGCCGAGGGGCACTACCTGACCGCGGACGCCATGCGCTGGTTCATCGACGCCTACCTCCCTGATCCGGCGACGCGGACACTGCCCGGCGCCGGCCCGCTGCACGCGCCGGATCTGGCCGGGCTCGCCCCCGCCCTGGTCGTGACAGCCGAGTACGACCCGCTCCGCGACGAGGGCGCCGAGTACGCGGAGCGGCTGCGCGCGGCCGGGGTCGCGGTGCGGGAGATCGCGGTGCCGGCGACGGTGCACGGCTTCCTGGAGTTCGTCGAGGTCGTCCCGGAGGCCCGCGGCGCCCGCGACGAGATCATCAGGGGTCTCGGGCGGCTGCTCGGGGCCTAGAGGAGGCCGCGGCCCGCGATCAGCGGCAGGTCCAGGGCGGTGAGCAGGCCGGGCGGCGCCTCGACGACGGCGGGGACGGCGTTGACCAGGCGCATCGCGGTCGCCTTCAGGCCCGCGGTGTTGTGGTCGCCGTCGGTGCCGAGGAGCCGCAGGTCCACCGTGTAGTTCGGCTCGCCGCGGACCTCGACGCGGTAGCAGCCCGCGCCGGCGGGCTGCGGCCAGTCGGGGGCGAGGTCGTCGCGGAGCCGGGTGACGTGCTCCAGGACCACGGCGGCCTCGCCGCCGCGCATGCCCCGCACCTCGAACCGCAGGGCGGCGGCGGTGCCCTTCTCGATGGTCCCGGCGGAGACGGCGAAGGTCTCGGGCGCGGGCAGGCGGGTGTGCCACTCGGCGATCTCGTCCAGCTCCACGCCGAGGCCGGCGGCGATCTGCCGGACGACGCTCCCCCACGCCATGGTGAGGACGCCGGGCTGCAGGAGCATCGGCACGTCGTCCAGCGGGCGGCCGAAGCCCATGATGTCGAACAGGACCGTGGCCTGGTCGTAGGTGTTGTAGTTGAGGATCTCCATGCAGCGCACCTGGTCGATGCGCTCGCTGATGCCGGTGACGGCGAGCGGCAGCACGTCGTTGGCGAAGCCCGGGTCGATCCCGTTGACGAAGATGGACGCGCCGCCCGCCGCGGCCGCCTCCCGCACCGGGTCGGACATCTCCGGCGGGACGACGCCGTCCGGGAACTGCAGGAACACCGGGCTGCTGGAGACCACGTTCACCCCGGCGCGCAGGATGCGGCACAGGTCGTCGATCGCCTCCATCAGCCTGACGTCCGCCATGGAGGTGTAGACGACGCAGTCGGGCCGCAGGGCGAGCAGCGCGTCGGCGTCGCCGGTGGCGGTGACGCCGAGGTCGCGCCCGAGGCCCGCCAGGTCCCCGGCGTCACGGCCGAGCTTGGCGGGGTTGGAGACCCACACGCCCGCGAGTTCGAGGTCGGGGCGGGCGTCGATGCCGGCGATCGCGTGCCGCCCGACGTTTCCGGTGCTCCACTGGACGACGCGGTAGGTCACAGGTCCTCCAGGCCGAGGTCGAGGTTCGGGGCGTCGATGCCGCCGTCCACGCGCAGGACGCTGCCGGTGACGTAGGCGGCGGCGGGCGAGGCGAGATAGAGGACGGCGGCGGCGACGTCCTCGGGCTCGCCGACGCGGCGCAGCGGCGTCCGGCGCTCCATCTCGGTGCGCAGGTCGTCGTCGGTCATCACGATGTCGAGCGCGGACGTCGCGACGGAGCCGACGGCGATGCCGTTGACCCGCACGCGCGGCGCCAGGTCGAACGCGGCGAGCCGGGTGTAGTGGGCGAGGGCCGCCTTGGCGCTGCCGTAGGCGAGGTAGCCGCGGCCCGCGAGCCGCCCCATGGCCGAGGAGATGTTGACGACGCTGCCGCCGCCGTCCGCCTTCAGCAGGTGCGGGACGGCCGCCCGGGTCAGCGCGTGCGCGGTGGCGACGTTGAACCGGAACGCCTTCTCCATGTGCCGGGGCGAGGTGTCCAGGAAGGCGGCGGGCATGGCGCCGCCCATGTTGTTCACCACGATGTCGAGGCGGCCGAACTCGGCGGCGGCGATGTCCGCCAGCCCGGCGGCGGCGTCGAGGTCGGACAGGTCGGACGGGACGACATGGGCCCGCCGCCCGGCCGCCGCGACCTGCGCGGCCACCTCGTCGAGCTGCTCGCGCGTCCGGGAGGCGATCAGCACGTCGGCGCCCGCCTGGGCGAGCGCGACCGCCGTGGCCGCGCCGATGCCCCGCCCCGCGCCGGTCACCACCGCCGCCCTGCCGTCGATTCGGAACCGGTCCGAGATCACCGGCGTCACCTCCGGTCCGTCGCCTCACCGTCCGCACAGCCTACGCAGGAACTAGAACCTGTTTCAATACCGCCGGGACGGGCGGTGCGTGAGGGGCGCACGCCGGCGGGCGGTACATCTTCACGGGTCATTCGTGATGTCCGCTACTAGTCCATTTCCGACATGCCTGCAATTCTTTCCTGAGTGCGTTCCGGTGAGCGGAGCACGAGGAAGGGGAAATCGGCGGTGGACAAGGGGTATGAGCTTTACTGCCTCGCGGACGAGCTCTTCTACGACGCTCCGCCGGTGACCCGTCGAACCGACTTCGAAATCACCCGGCGCGAACTCCCGGACGGTTGGGAGAAGGTCTTCGGGGACGAATGGGTCGTCTATGTTCCGCCGACGCAGCGCGCCCCCGAACAGGGCTGGAAAGTGCATGTCGGCGGCTGCCCGGAAAGCGCCGACGAGGCGCTGGCCGGAACATGGGAGTACTGCGTCGCCCGCGGGATCGAGTTCAAGCATCTGCGCGGTCCGGGAACACTCCGCAGGCGCAACGCCAAGTACGCGCCGCGCGGGGCGAGCGGAAAGCTCGTCACGATCTACCCCGCGGACGAGGGCGAGCTGGCGGAGGTGCTCGCCGGGCTCGGCGCCCGGCTGGACGGCCTCCCCGGCCCGTACATCCTCAGTGACCTGCGCATCGGCGGCGGCCCGCTGCACGTCCGGTACGGCGGCTTCGCCGAGCGCCGGTGCCTGGACGAGCAGGGCCGGCTCGTCCCCGCGCTGCGCGACGGCTCCGGGGAGCTGGTGCCGGACCGGCGCGAACCGGTCTTCTCCGTCCCCGATTGGGTGAGCCTTCCCGCCTGCCTGGAATCGCATCTCAAGGCACGCGGCGCCACAACGACGACCGACCTGCCGTACCGGATCGACAAGGCCCTCCATTTCTCCAACGGGGGCGGCGTCTACGCGGCGACCGACACCCGCACCGGGACGAAGGTGGTACTGAAAGAGGGCCGCCCTTACGCGGGACTCGCCGCCGACGACGCGGACGCGGTGACCCGCCTCCGACGCGAACGGGAAATGCTGGAAAAGCTGGACGGAATCGACGGCGTGCCGGCCGTTCTCGACTGGTTCACGCTCGGCGAGCACCATTTCCTCGTCCAGGAGTTCGTCGAGGGGCGCACGCTCAACACCTTCTTCGCCGAGCGGCATCCGATGCTCGACCCCGAGCCCGATCCGGCGAGGACCGCCGAGTACACGAAGTGGGCGCTGCGCGTCCACGAGGGGGTGGAACGCGTCGTCGCCGCGATCCACGAGCGCGGCGTGGTGTTCAACGACCTGCACATGTTCAACGTGATGGTGCGCCCGGACGACTCGGTCGCACTGATCGACTTCGAGACGGCGGCGCCCGCGTCGGCCGGCGGCCGGCAGACCCTCGCCAACCCCGCGTTCCTCGCCCCGCCCGACCGGCGCGGCACCGAGGTGGACCACTACAGCCTCGCCTGCCTGCGGCTCGCCCTGTTCACCCCGCTGACCACCCTGTTCGTGATCGACCGGGGCAAGGCGCGGCAGCTCGCCGACCTGATCGCCGAGAACTTCCCGGTGCCCCGCGAGTTCCTGGACGAGGCGGTCGCGCGGATCGCCCGGGACACGGCGCCCGTCCCCGCGCCCGTGTTCGTCCCGGACGCCCCCGGCTGGGAGCGCGCCAGGGACGCCCTGTCGAGGGCGATCCTGGAGAGCGCCACCCCCGAGCGCGCCGACCGGCTCTTCCCCGGCGACGTGGAGCAGTTCTCCGGCGCGTCCCTCGGGCTCGCGCACGGCGCCGCCGGCGTCCTGTACGCGCTGGACGCCACGGGCGCCGGCCGCTTCCCGGCCCACGAGGAGTGGCTGGCGGAGCGGGCCTCGAACCCGCGGCGCGGGACCGGGATCGGCCTCTACGACGGCCTGATGGGCGCCGCGTACGTGCTGTCCCGGTTCGGCCGCGAGGACGCGGCGCTCGCCGCCGCCCGGCACTGCATTGGCGAACGGTGGGAGCGTCTCGGCGACGACCTCTACGGCGGCCTCCCGGGCTTCGCACTGGTCCTGGACCACCTCGCCGACATGACCGGCGACGCGTCCTTGCGCGGGGCGGCCCGCAGGTGCGTCGAGATCGTGGCCGGGCGGTCGGACGCCGGGCGCGGCGCGCGCCCGGGTCTCATGCACGGCGGCGCCGGGGCGGCGCTGATGTTCGTCCGCGCCTACGAGCGCGAAGGCGACCCCGAACTGCTCGACCTGGCGGCCTCCGCGCTGCGCCGCGACCTCGCCGCCTGCGTCACCGACCACAACGGCGCCCTGCACGTCGACCAGGGCAGCCGGGTGCTGCCCTACCTCGGCCGCGGCAGCGTCGGCATCGGCCTCGTCCTGGACGAGTACCTGGCGCACCGGCCGGACGAGAGCTTCGAGGCGGCCCGCGGCGCCGTCCGCCTGGCCGCGATGTCCCGCTACTACGCCCAGCCGAGCCTGTTCAGCGGGCGCGCCGGGATGCTGCTCCACCTGGCCCGGCAGGGCCGCCCGGAGGACGCGGCCCGCGTGGCGGGGCACGTCCGCGACCTCGCCTGGCACGCGCTGCCGTACGCGGGCGGGCTGGCGATGCCCGGCGAGCACATGTACCGGCTGTCGATGGACCTCGCGACCGGCACCGCCGGGGTGCTGCTCGCGCTCGGCGCGGCCCTGCACGACCCGGCCCCACGACTGCCGTTCTTCGGGACGGCGCACCGACCCTCCGTGGGAGCCCCCACGGAGGCCACCTCTATCCAGCCCGAAAGGAGGTGAAGAACATGGCGCTTCTCGACCTTCAGGGGATGGTGAGCGAGAACGGCGGCGGCGGCAACAGCAGCCTGAGCCTGCTCTGCCACAGCTCCCACAGCATCACGATCTGCCTGTGATGACGCCGGCGGCCATGGCCCCCTTCCCGGGGCCATGGCCGTCGCCGTGTTTGGAGACCCCATGACCTCCCTCCCCGCGGCGGCCGGCGCGGACCGGCTGCTGCTGCGCGCCGCCGGGCACGCCCGCGCATGGACGGCGCTCGTCGGGGCCGCGGCGCTGGCGGACGCGGCGGCGGCCGTCCTGCTGCCGTTCGCGCTGGCCCGCGCGATCGACGCGGTCCCGCCGGGCGGGGCCCCGGCCGCCGCCGCGCTCTGGCCCTGCGCCGCCCTCGTGGCGGCGGCCGCCGCGGCCGAGGTGCTGTCGGAGCTCGCGACCGGCTGCACGGCGGCCCGGGCGACCGCGTGGCTGCGGCACACGCTCGTCCGGCACCTGCTCGCGGCGGGCCCCGCGCCGCGCCTCCCCCCGGGGGACGTGGCTGGACGCATGGTGGGCGGCGCGGCCGAGGCCGGCGTGGCGCCGGCCGCCGCGACCGAGGCCGCGGCCGCGCTGCTGCCGGCCGCCGGGGCGCTCGCCGCGCTCTACCTGATCGACTGGCGGACCGCGGCGGCGATCGCGGTCGCGGTGCCGGCGGTGGCGCTGCTGATGCGCGCGTTCGTCCGCGACATCACCGCGTCCGCGCACCGCTACCTCACCGTCCAGGGCACGATCGCGGGACGCCTCGCCGAGGCCCTCGTCGGCGCCCGGACGATCGCCGCCGCCGGCACGGCCGACCGCGAGGCCGCGCGCATCCTGCGCCCGCTGCCCGGCCTGCGCGCGGAGGGCGAGGCGATGTGGCGGGTGCAGGGCGGCATCGCGGCGCGCGGCCTGCTGGCGCTGCTGCTCCTGCAGGTCGCGGCCGTCGGCGTCGCCGGCGCCGAGCTCGCGGCGGGCCGCATCACGCCGGGCGAGCTGGTCGCGACCGTCCAGTACGCCGGCCTCGCCGCCGGGTTCGGGCCCGTGCTCACCCAGCTGCTCCGCCTCGGCCGCGCCCGCGCCGGCGCCCGCCGCGCCGCCGAGGTCCTGGCGTGGCCCGCGCCGACCTACGGCACCGGCGACGCCCCGCCGGGCCCCGGCCGCCTGGAGTTCCGCGGGGTCGCCGTCGCCGGGGCGCCGGGCCTCGACCTGACCGTCCCCGGCGGGCGCGCCGTCGCCGTCGTCGGGCGGTCCGGCTCCGGCGCCTCCGCGCTCGCCGCGCTCGCCGGCCGAATCGCCGACCCCGACCGCGGCGAGGTGCTGCTGGACGGCACGCCGCTCCCCCGCCTCGGCCGGGCGGCGCTGCGCCGCGAGATCGGCTACGCCTTCGCCCGGCCGGCGCTGTTCGGCGCGACCGTCCGCGACGCCATCGCCTTCGGGCCCTCGCGGCCGCCGGACGCCCGGCTGCGCGAGGCGGCGCGGGCCGCCCGCGCCGACGGCTTCGTCCGCCGCCTCCCGGACGGGTACGGAACGCCGCTCGCGGAGGCGCCGCTGTCCGGCGGGGAGCTGCAGCGCCTCGGCCTCGCCCGCGCGTTCGCCCACGCCGGGCGCGTCCTCGTCCTGGACGACGCGACCTCCAGCCTCGACACCGTGACCGAACTCCAGATCACCGACGCGCTGCTCGACCGGTTCGCCGACCGGACGCGCCTGATCGTCGCCCACCGCGCCTCCACCGCCGCCCGCGCCGACCTCGTCGTCTGGCTCGACGGGGGACGCGTGCGCCGGACGGCCCCCCACGAGGTCCTATGGGCCGATCCCGACTACCGCGCGGTCTTCGGAGGCACGGCGTGACCGGCAGGCGGGAGGCGGCGCAGGTCCTGTGGCGCAGCGCCGGGGACGCCGTCCGGGCGCGGCCCCGGGCGGTGGCGCGGGCCGCCGGATGGTCGGCGGTGGAGGCGGTCCCCACGGCGGTGTTCGGGCGGGCCGTCGGTGAGGCCACCGACGCGTTCCGGACGGGACGGACGTCCACCGCGGCGGTCTGGCTCGGCGTGCTCGCCGTGTCCGCGCTGGTAGGGGCGGCAGGGAGCCGGCGGCTGTATCCGGCGCTGGCCGCGATCGTGGAGCCGTTCCGGGACGACCTGGTGCGGCGGGTCGCGACGGGGGCGCTGCACCGGTCGCTGCGGGGACGGCCCGACACCGGCGCGGTCGCGCGGCTCACCCACCAGGTGGAGATCGTCCGCGACACCTTCGGCGGGCTGCTCGTCGTCGCGCGCGGGTTCGTGTTCACCGCCGGGGCGGCGCTGCTGGGGCTGGCGGCGATGACGCCCGAGGTGACGGTGCTGGTGGTGCCGCCGCTGGTGCTCGGGCTCGTGCTGTTCGGGGCGGTGTTCGGCCGGGCCGCCGCGCGGCAGCGGGACCTCGTCGTCGGCGAGGAGGAGATCGCCGAGCGGACCACCGCGCTCGCCGCCGGGTTGCGGGACGCCGTCGCGTGCGGCGGCGAGGACCTGCTGCGGGCGGAGCTGGGCGCCGCGGTGGAGGCGCAGGCGGCGGCCGGGCGCGCGGTGGCGCGGCTCGCGGCGGTGCGCTCCGTCGCGCTCGCGGTGAGCGGCTGGCTGCCGCTGCTGCTGGTCCTGGCGGCGGCGCCGTGGCTGATGCGGCGCGGCGCCACGGCGGGGACGCTGATCGGCGCGCTGACCTACGTCCTGCACGGGTTGCAGCCGGCGCTGCGGACGCTCGTGCACGGCATGGGCGGCAGCGGCCTGCGGCTGGCGGTGACGCTCGGCCGCATCCTGGAGACGGGCGCGCCGGACGCGCCGGACGCGCCCGTCTCCGGGCCCGCCGAGCCCGCGGCGGGGGCGCCCGCGGTGGAGCTGCGCGGCGTGACGTTCGCCTACGGGGAGGGCGCGCGGCCGGTGATCGAGGACCTGGACCTGGTCGTCCCGCACGGCGACCACCTGGCCGTGGTGGGGCCGAGCGGCATCGGCAAGTCGACGCTCGCGGCGCTGATCGCGGGGCTGGCCGCGCCCGGCGCGGGCGAGGTGCTGGTGGACGGGCGGGCGGCGGGCGACCCGGACCGGCGGGTGCTCGTCCCGCAGGAGGCGTACGTCTTCGGCGGCACCCTGCTCGACAACCTCCTCTACTACGCGCCGGACGCGGGCCCCGGGGAGGCGGGGCGGGCCGTGGACGCGCTGGGGCTCGCGCCGCTCGTCCGCGATCTCGGCGGGCTCGGGGCGCGGCTGGACCCGGCCGCGCTGACCGAGGCGCAGCGGCAGTGCGTCGCGCTGTGCCGGGCCTACCTCGCGCCGCAGCCGCTCGTGATCCTGGACGAGGCGGCGTACCGGCTCGACCCGGCCGACGAGGCGCGGGTGGAGGAGGCGTTCGCGCGGCGGCCCGGCACGCTGGTCGTCATCGCGCACCGGATCAGCTCGGCGATGCGCGCCCGCCGCGTCCTGGTGCTGGACGGGACCCGCGCCCACCTCGGGCGGCACGCGGACCTGCCCGCGGTCTGCCCGCTGTACCGGGACCTGATCGGGCGCTGGGAGGAGGGCTCACAACCATCCGGCCTCCTCGGCGATCCGGATGGCCTGGACCCGGTTCCGCGCGCCGACCTTGCGGTTGATGCGGGACAGGTGGTTGCGGACGGTGCCGATCGTCAGGACGAGGTCCTCGGCGATCTCGGCCGCGGTCGCGCCCCGTGACGCCAGGGTGAGGACCTCGATCTCCCGCTCGGTCAGCGGGCTCTGAGCCGAGCCCAGCTCGGTGAACGCCATGTCGGGGTCGATGACGCGCGCCCCGGCCGCGGCCTGCCGGATCGCGTCGACGAGGTCGTTCGGCGAGGTGTCCTTCAGCACGAGCCCGGACGCCCGCGCGGCCACCGCACGGCGCAGGTCGCCGGTCCGGCAGCGGCCCGCCATGAGGACGGTGCGGCACTCCGGGACGGACTCTCGTAAGGCGCGGGCGGCGGTGAAGCCGTCCAGGTCGGGCAGCCCGACGTCGATCAGGGCGACGTCGGGCCGCCGTCTGCGCGCCGTGCGGAGCACCTGCTCACCGGAGCCGACGGCCGCCACGACGTCGAGGTCCTTCACCCGTTCGAACAGCGCGACGAGCCCGCCGCGCAGCAGCGGGGCGCCCTCGGCGAGCAGAATGCGAATCATTTTCGTCTCCAACAGGGCCACCCGTCCGCGTCCTGAGAAAGAGGAATTACCGAGCACGTTCAGCGCGTCAGGGCGGCGGCCGCGAGACGATACCGGGGATTCGGTCAGCGCTAAATCGAACTTCCATT
Source organism: Actinomadura sp. NPDC000600 (assembly GCF_040492135.1). Classification (NCBI taxonomy): domain Bacteria; kingdom Bacillati; phylum Actinomycetota; class Actinomycetes; order Streptosporangiales; family Thermomonosporaceae; genus Actinomadura; species Actinomadura sp. NPDC000600. The sequence continues at coordinate 53,451 of NZ_JBEUPD010000031.1, read as the reverse complement.
GCGTCACCTTCGACAGCCTCGCGACTACTAAAGTCTCACCGGACGGAGCCAACACTATTCACCGCGTCAATGCAAAGACACCGGGGAAACCAGGAATCCAGCGAGGGGTATTCCGCCAATTAGCGTTCGTACACCTGATGGGCCGGAACCGGTTCAGGCGAGGAAATCGAACTCCACGCCGGCGCCCGCGGCGCGGGCGTCGGCGTAGGCCGTCCAGCTGAGCGCGAGGTCCTGCCAGGGCAGCCCGACGGGCGCGTACACCGTGACCTCGCCGTCGTCCGCCCGCCCGGGCGCCCGGCCGCGCAGCAGGTCGCCCAGCGTCCCGGCGGCGCGCACGGCGCCCGGGGGCGCGCCCGCCAGCACCCCCATCTCGGCGGCGAGCGGGACGTCGTCGACGACGACGCGGGCGCCCGCCAGCAGGCCGGCGCCCAGTTCGGCCTTGCCGGGCTCGTCCGCGCCGAGGGAGGTGAGGTGCGTCCCGGGGGCCACGTCGGCGGCGTCCAGGAGGGGGCTGCGCGCCCAGGTGGCCATGACGACGATCTCGGCGTCCCGGACGGCGGCGCGCGGGTCCGGCGCCACGGCCGCGGGCACGCCCAGCCGGGCGCCGTGCCGCGCGGCGAAGTCCGCGGCGCGGCCGGCGTCGAGGTCGCACACGGCGAGGCCGCGCACCTCCCGCAGCCCGCTCAGCCCCCGCAGGACCAGTTCGGCCTGCGCGCCCGCGCCGATCACCGCGACCGCCCCGGCGGCCGGACGCGCCAGGGCGTGGGTGCCGAGCGCGGCGGCGAGGCCGGTGCGCCAGGCGGTCACGGTCGCCGAGTCCAGCTGGGCGAGCAGCTCGCCGGTCCCGAGGTCGTGCAGGCAGACGACGCCGCGCAGCGCCGGGCGGCTGGCCGGGAACTTGGCGTTGACCTTCACCGTGTAGGCGGGGATCCCCTCGACCACGCCCGGCAGCAGCGCCGTCGCCGTGCCCTCCCCGGGCGGCTTCACGACCACGCGGCGGGCCGCGGTCCCGCCGTCCCCGGCCGTGAAGCCGCGGCGCAGGGCCTCCAGGCACCGGGCGGGGTCGAGCAGCGACTCGAGGTCCGAGCGGGACAGAAGCAACGTCACCGGATCATTCTCCCGCGTCCCGGGTAGTGCCGCTCTCGGCGGCCCCTCGCCCATTGGCCCTGTCTACCGGCCAGTACCAAACCGGCCAAACGGGCCATCCTCCCCGGGGATCGACCACGGAACCCGCACCCATTGTGACAATCCGTAGATGGTCGATTAGTCACTTTCTCGCCTTACGTGGGCCTTCAGCGATCTTCCAGCATTGCCCGTGACCTCCGGTGCACCACTCGGGTGCGCCCAATCCCCCCTGGAGGCAGAGTGAAGATCCGTTCCAACCGCGTCCGCGGCACCGCCGCCGCCGTCACCGTGGCGGCGTCCGGGCTCGTGGCGACCGCCCTCGTCGCCGCACCCGCCGCGAACGCCGCCCTCGACGCGCCGACCGGGCGCGTCGCCGCCCGGTCCGACACGGGCGGGGTGGCAGCCGAGCTGGCGCAGCGGCTCGGTGACCGCAGCGCCGGCGCCTACGTGGACCAGGCCACCAAGAACCTGGTCGTCACGGTCACCGACGCGAAGGCCGCGCAAGCGGTCCGCGCAGCCGGGGCCGTGCCGAAGAGCGTCGCGCGCAGCGGCGCCGACCTGAAGAAGGTCATGGCCGCGCTCAAGCGCGACGCGACCGTCCCGGGCACCGCCTGGGCCGTGGACCCGGCGGCCAACCAGGTCGTCCTCACCATGGACAGCACGGTCAAGGGCGCCGAGCTCAAGAAGGTGCGGAGCGCCGCGGGCAAGCAGGGTGCGGCCGTCCGCACCAAGCGGGTCGCGGGGCAGTTCCGCATGTTCACCGCGGGCGGCGACCCGATCTACACCGGCAGCGCGCGCTGCTCGCTGGGCTTCAACGTCAAGAAGGGGAGCGAGTTCTACTTCCTGACGGCGGGGCACTGCACCGAGGCGGGCTCCACCTGGACCGACGAGTCGGGGGGCACGCTCGGCGGCAACGCCGGCAGCAGCTTCCCCGGCAACGACTACGGCATCGTCAAATACGACTCCACTCCGGAGGACACGCAGGGCGGCGTCACGGTCAACGGCCAGTTCCAGGACATCACCGGCGCCGCGGACGCCACGGTCGGCGAGACCGTGACCCGCAGCGGCAGCACCACCGGCGTCCACGACGGGCAGGTCACCGCGCTCGACCAGACGGTGAACTACCAGGAGGGCAGCGTCAGCGGCCTCATCCAGACGACGGTGTGCGCCGAGCCGGGCGACAGCGGCGGGCCGCTGTTCGCCGGGTCGAGCGCGGTCGGGCTGACCTCCGGGGGCAGCGGTGACTGCTCCTCCGGCGGCGTCACGTTCTTCCAGCCCGTGACCGAGGCGCTGTCGGCGTTCGGGGCCGAGGTCTACTAGCGGCCCCAGGCGGCCCGCCGGAGCTCCCAGGCGGCGGGAGGCCACGTGAGTTTCGGCCCTGGTCCTTCGGCCTTTCCGGCGGAAGGACCAGGGCCGGACTCCGTTCCGGGCCGGCGAGCGGCGGGTTGGTATTGCCGGACTGACCACGGACGCCGCTCCGAGAGTGCCAACGCGCACGCGCCGAATTGGTCACCTTCTGCGTCTTACGTCCGACTTGACGGTTCTTACACCATGTCGGTGACCTCCGGCGCACCACCCGGGTGCGCCCGATCCCCCGTGGAGGCACAAGTGAAGATCCGTCACAGGCGCGTCGGCGCCGCCGCCGTCACCACGGCGGCGGCCGGTCTGGTGGCAGCCACCCTCGCCACCGCCCCCGCCGCGTCCGCGTCCCCCGCCGCTCCCGCCGCCCCCGCCGCTCCCGGCGACGTCGCGACCGCCCTGGCGCACCAGCTGGGCACCCGCAGCGCGGGCTCCTACCTCCAGGACGGCAAGCTGGTCGTCACGGTCACCGACGCGCAGGCCGCGCAGGCGGTCCGCGCCGCGGGCGCGGTGCCGAAGACCGTCGCGCGCAGCGGCGCCGACCTGAAGAAGGTCGAGGCCGCGCTCAAGCGCGACGCGACCGTCCCGGGCACCGCCTGGGCCGTCGACCCGGCCGCCAACCAGGTCGTCCTCAGCGTCGACAGCACGGTCAAGGGCGCCAAGCTCAAGAAGGTCCGGGCCGCTGCCGCCAAGCAGGGCGCCGCGGTCCGCACCGAGACCGTCGCAGGGAAGTTCCAGACCTTCACCCGCGGCGGCGAGGCGATCTACACCGGCGGCGCCCGCTGCTCGCTCGGCTTCAACGTCAGGAGCGGCAGCACGTACTACTTCGTCACGGCCGGACACTGCACCAACATCGGCTCGACGTGGACCGACAGCTCCGGCCGGACGCTGGGCACCACCGCCGGCAGCAGCTTCCCCGGCAACGACTACGGCATCGTCCGGTACAGCTCGACGCCCACCGACACGCAGGGCTCGGTCTACCTCTACAGCGGCACCCGCGACATCACCAGCGCCGGGAACGCCTCGGTCAACCAGACCGTGTACCGCAGCGGCAGCACCACCGGCCTGCACAGCGGCCGGGTCACCGCGCTCAACCAGACGGTGAACTACGCGCAGGGCAGCGTCAGCGGCCTCATCCGCACCACGGTCTGCGCCGAGCCCGGCGACAGCGGCGGCTCCCTGTTCGCCGGGAGCACCGCGCTCGGCCTGACCTCGGGCGGCAGCGGCAACTGCTCCTCGGGCGGGACGACGTTCTTCCAGCCCGTCACCGAGCCGCTGTCCAGGTACGGGGTGTCGGTCTACTGACCCTGAAGGAGGCTCCCCCTCAGCGACGGGCCGCCCCCGCCACGGACTCCCGTGGGGGCGGCCCGTCCGCTCACCGCACGGCGGGGACCTCGAGCGTGCGCAGGATCTCGGCGAGCACGGCGGACCGCTGGTCGGCCAGGTAGAAGTGCCCGCCGGGCAGCACCCTGAGCGCGAACCGGCCGCTGGTGGCGCGCTCCCAGCCGCGGGCCTTCTCCTCGTCCACGTGCGGGTCGGCGTCCCCGACGAGCGCGGTGAGCGGGGCGGCCAGCGGCGGGCCGGGCCGGCGGGCGTACTTCTCGATCAGCGTGAAGTCGTTGCGGACGTACGGCAGGACGAGCTCGCGCATCTCCGGGTCCGCGAGCAGCTCGGCGTCGGTCCCGCCGAGCTTCGCCAGCTCGGCGACCAGCCCGTCGTCGTCCTTCTCGTGGACGCGCTCGTCGCCGCGGTCGTCCGGCGGGCGGGCGCCCGAGGCGAACACGTGCACCGGGGCGGCACCGCGCTCCTCCAGCAGCCGCGCCACCTCGTAGGCGAGGACGGCGCCCATGCTGTGCCCGAAAAGGGCGGCCGGGCGGTCCATCAGCGGCGCCATCGCCCCGGCGACCAGGCGGGCGAGCTGGTGGGCGTCGGTGACGAACGCGTCGGCCATCCGGTCGGCGCGGCCCGGGTACTGGACGGCCTGCACCTCGACGGCCGGGCCCGCCTCCTTGGCCCACGGCCGGTAGAACACCGCCGACCCGCCCGCGTGCGGCAGGCAGAACAGCCGCATCGACGCCCAGGGCCGCGTCTCGGGGCAGCGGAACCAGGTCACGTGATCAACTCCTCCTCCTCGTCCCGGCGGGACGCCACGCGGGGGTCGCGCGGCAGCGGCCACGGCGCCACCCGCGGGTCCGGGACGAGCTTGGCCGCGGTGCTCTCCGCCGCCACCTTGAAGCCCCGCCGCCGGTAGTTGGCGATCGCGTTCGGGTGGTCGAGGCTGCTGGTGCGCAGCCACACCCGCGTGGCGGGTCCGCTGTCCAGGGCCCACAGCTCGCCCCGCTGCCAGGCGCGGCGGGTGCACTGCTCGACAAGGTAGCCGCCGTAGCCGCGCCCGACGAACGCGGGGGTGAGGCCCACCAGGTGGATCTCGGTGTCCCCGCCGGGCTGCGCCTCGATCTCGAAGAAGCCGGCGATGGTGCCCTCGGCCATGGCGATCCAGGTGGACAGCTCCGGCCGCTCCACCCAGGCCTGCCACTGCTCGTACGTCCACGGGAAGCGGTCCGTCCAGCACACGCGGGACCCGACGGTCGCGTACAGGGCGCGGTTGACGTCCGGGGAGGGCAGCCCGGCGAGGGTGAACGTCATCTCGACGCCCGGCAGCGGCGCGGGACGCAGGTCGGCGGCGTCCAGCATCTCCATCTCCCACTCGGTGACCGAGGGGATCCGCAGATGCGCGGTCTCCGGGGGCGGGCCCCCGCCGGCGTCACTCACCCATGGCCTCGACGAGGCTCTTCGGCCGCATGTCCGTCCAGTTCTCGTTGATGTGGTCGAGGCACGCCTGGCGGGTGTCCTCGTCCTTGGCGACCGTCCAGCCGGCGGGGACCTCGGCGAAGGACGGCCACAGCGAGTGCTGGCCCTCGTCGTTGACGAGGACGAGGTAGGTGCCGTCGGGGTCCTCGAAGGGGTTGGTCATCGTCTTTCCCTTTCCGTGGCCATGCGGTCTCAGTGATCTGTGCGGTCTCAGTGGCTGCTGTGCAGTTTGTCGAGCTTGGCGGCCAGGACGGCGCCCATCTCGGCGGCCGGGCCCGGCTCCATGAGCAGGTGGTGGTCGACGTCGAGGGGGTAGTCCTCGATCTCGCCCTCGACGAGCGGCCCCCAGTTGGAGCGGCCGGTCGGCGAGTCCTCGGTGCGGCCGCGGAGCGCGGTGAAGAAGACGATGTCGCCCCGGTACAGCCCGGGCTCGTACTCCTCGGCCTGGCGGAGCCCGTTCTCGTAGTTGCGGTAGACGTTGACGAGGTCGTCCTCGCCGAGGGTGGCGAGCGCGTCGTCGCGTTCGGCGAGCACCGCCATGATCTGCGCCATGTCGGGGTTGCCGTCCTCGGCGACCATGCAGGCGTCGACGCCGATCGCCTCCAGCAGCTCGGGGAGGACCTCGCGGCGCTCCGACTCGAGGTCCTGGCCGTGGTAGGCGTCGATGAGGGCGAGCAGGGCGACCCGCTCCCCCGCGGCCTGGAGCCGCAGGGCCATCTCGTAGGCGACGAGCCCGCCGAGCGACCAGCCCGCGAGGTGGTAGGGGCCGGTCGGCTGGACGGTCCGGATCTGGGCGAGGTAGTCGTCGGCCATCTCCGCGACGGACTCCGGCAGCGCGGACCGAGTGAACGCGCGGGCCTGGAGCCCGTAGATCGGCTGGTCCGGGCCGAGGTGCCGCTGGAACTGCAGGTAGCCCCAGGCCAGCCCGCCGGCGGGGTGGACGAAGAACAGCGGCGGCCGGGTGCCCGACGTCCGGATGGGCAGCAGCACCTCGAAGCCGAGCCGGTCCTCGGGGTCGCCGACCCTGGTCATCGCCTCGACGGTCTGGTGGGTGAACACGTCGCGGGGGGTGAGCTCGACGCCGGCCTGCCGGGCCCGGGTGGCGAGCTTCAGCGCGGCGATGCTGTCGCCGCCGAGGTCGAAGAAGCTGACGTCGGCGCCGACGCGGTCGAGGCCGAGGACGTCCGCGACGATCCCGCAGAGGCGCTCCTCGTCGGGGGTGCGGGGGTCGCGGCCCGCGGCGGCCTCGCCGTAGTCGGGGGCGGGAAGGGCGCGCCGGTCGAGCTTGCCGTTCGGCCCGACGGGGAACGTGTCGAGCAGGACGAACGCGGCGGGCACCATGTACTCGGGCAGCCGCTCCCTGACGAACTCGCGGAGGCCGTGGCCGACCGCGGGGAGGTCCGGCGCGATGACGTAGGCGACGAGCGTCCGGGTGCCGGGGACGTCCTCGCGCGCGACGACGGCGACGTTCGCGACCGCGGGGTGCGCGGCCACGGCGGCCTCGATCTCGCCGAGCTCGATCCGGAACCCGCGGACCTTGACCTGGAAGTCGGCGCGGTCGAGGTATTCGAGGGTGCCGTCCGGCCGCCACCGGACGAGGTCGCCCGTGCGGTACATGCGGTCGCCGGGCGCGCCGAACGGGTCGGCGACGTACCGCTCGGCGGTGAGCGCGGGCCGCCGCAGGTAGCCGCGGCCGAGCCCGGCGCCCGCGATGTAGGCCTCGCCGGCGGCGCCGGGCGGGACGGGCCGCAGCGCCTGGTCCAGCACGTACACGCGCATGTCGTCGATGGGGCGGCCCAGCACGGCCGACGTCTCGGAGGGGTCGGCGAGCGGGGCCCGCTGCCCGGCGATGGTGGTGTAGGTGGTGGCCTCGGTGGGCCCGTACACGTTGCCGACCTCGGTGTCCGGGCAGGCCGCGAGGACCTTGCGGATCGCGGCGGGGGCGCCGGCCTCCCCGCCGGTGAGGACCTCGCGGAGCCGCGCGAACGCCCGCGGCCGCTCGTCGGCGACGAGGTTGAACAGCGTCGTGGTGAGGAACAGGCCGGTCAGGTCCTCGGCGGCGATGATCTCTTCGAGGGCCTCCCCGTTCAGGTGGCCGGGCGGCGCGACGACGGCCGTGCCGCCGTGCAGCAGCGGCGTCCACAGCTCGTAGAGCGAGGCGTCGAAGGCGTGCGGGGAGTGGACGAGGACCCGGTCGTGCGCCCCGCCCCTGAGCCGTCCGTCGGTGGCGAGGTCGACGGCGTCGCGGTGCCGCAGCATGACGCCCTTCGGCACGCCCGTGGAGCCGGAGGTGAACAGCACGCAGGCGAGCTGCTCGGGGTGGCAGGGGAGGGCCGGGTCGGTCGCGGGCTGGGCGGCGAGGTCGGGGTCGTCGTCCACGTCGAGGATCCGCGCGGAGGTGTCGAGGCCGGCGACGCGGTCGCGCATCGGCGCGTTGACGACGAGGACGGGCGCGGCGACCTCCGCGACCGCCCACGCCATCCGCTCGGGCGGGTAGCCGTGGTGGATCGGCGCGTACGCCCCGCCCGCCTTGAGGATCGCCAGCGACACCACGGGGATGTCGGCGGACCGTTCGAGGAGCACCGCGACGGGGGTGTCCCGGCGGACCCCGAGGCCGATGAGCCGGTGCGCGAGCCGGTTCGCGCGGGCGTCGAGTCCGGCGTAGGTCAGCGACTCCCCCGCGGCCCGGACGGCGACGGCGTCCGGGGTCCTGTCCCGCTGCTCGGAGAAGCGGGCGGTGAGGGTCTGCGGGCGGCGGGCGGTCACCGGACCCTGCCAGGTCCCCAGGACGCGGGCGCGCTCCTCGTCGTCCAGGACCGCGATGCGGCCGAGCGGCAGGTCGGGGCGGTAGGCGACGGCCTCCAGGACGCGGACGAGGCGGCGCATCAGCCGGGCGGCGTCGTCCCCGGTGAACAGGTCGGTGCGGTGGTCGATGCGCAGCGACAGGCCGCGGCCGGGGACCGCGGCGAAGGTCAGCGGGTAGTGGGAGGCGTCGTAGCCGTCGACGTCGTGGAGGGTGAGGCCGCCGAGGTCGGTGCCGGCGGCGTCCGGGTCGAACGGGTAGTTCTCCAGGACGGTCATGGTGTCGAAAAGCGTCCCGGCGCCGGTGAGGCGCTGGATGTCGGACAGGCCGAGGTGGTGGTGCGGCATCAGCGCGGCCTGCTCGTCCTGGAGCCGGGTCAGGGCCTCGGCCACCGTGTCGGCGGGGCGGACGCGGACGCGGATCGGCAGTGTGTTGATGAACAGGCCGATCATCTGCTCGACGCCGGGCAGCTCCGGGGGGCGGCCGGAGACCGCGGCGCCGAACACCACGTCGGCCGAGCCGGTGAGGCTGCCGAGCAGCGTGCCCCACGCCAGTTGCAGGACGGTGTTGAGGGTGACGCCCTGGGCGCGGGCGCGCGCACCGAGCGCGGAGGTGAGGTCCTCGGTGAGGCGGGTCCGGACGCGTCCGGGGGTGTCGGCGCCGCCCTCGGGCGCGCCCGGGGCGACGAGGGTGGGCTCGTGGACGCCGTCGAGGGAGCGGCGCCAGGCGTCCTCAGCGGCGGTGCGGTCCTGCGCGGCGAGCCAGGCCAGGTAGTTCTTGTAGGGGGCGACGCGCGGCATGCCTGTGTCGTCGCCCTTGGCGAGGTAGAGCGCGAACAGCTCGGTCTGAAGGACGGGCGTGGACCAGCCGTCCAGCAGGATGTGGTGGTTGGTGAAAACCATGCGGTGCAGGCCGTCCGCCAGCCTGATGAGCAGGAAGCGCAGCAGCGGCGGCTTCGCCATGTCGAACGGCCGGGCGCGTTCGGCGTCGGCCAGCTCCCGCGCCCTGGCCTCGCGCTCGGCCTCGGGCAGGGCGGACAGGTCCTCGTCCCGCCACGGGAGCCTGACCGCGCGGTGCACGACCTGGACGGGCGAGCCCTCCTTGCGCTGCCGGAACCCGGCGCGCAGGTTGGCGTGCCGGCGCAGGAGGGTCGCGGCGGCGGCGCGGAGGGCGCCGGTGTCGAGCGGGCCGCGCAGGTCGAACACGATCTGCGCGGTGTAGACGTCGCGGCCCGAGTCGTAGAGGGCGTGGAAGAACAGGCCCTGCTGTAGCGGGGACAGCGGGAGGATGTCCTCAAGCTGCGACTTGCTCAATCCAGCTCCCATTCGCCGTCGAGCTCGGCGGCGAGCTCGTCGATCTCCTCCTGGCTGACGTCCACCAGGGACAGGTCGGACGGGGTGAACCCGCCCACGGGCCCGTCCGCGGCGCCGTCCACGACGTGCGCGACGAGGCCGCGCAGGGCCGCGAACCAGCGCTCGGCGAGGTCCTCGACGGCGGCGGCGTCGAACAGGCCGCCCGCCCACGTCCAGGTCGCGGACAGCTCGGGACCGCCCGGCAGGTCGCGGGTGTGCGCGTTGACCTCGATGGCGTGGACGAGGCCGAGCGCGCCGTCCTGCCCGGCGCCGAGGGCGTCGCCGTCGGCCTGGTCCGCCGGGCCCCAGTCGGTGGCCTCGGGCGCGGCGGAGCGGCCGAGGTAGTTGAACGCGATCTGGGGGTGGCCGCCGGCGCGGACGACGGGGTTGAGGTAGCGGAGCAGGCCGTACCCGATGCCGTTGTCCGGGATCTCGCGCAGCTGCTCCTTGACCCGCTTGAGGGCGGTGCCGACCGCCTGGCCGCCCTCGCGGACGTCGGCGGGCGACAGCCGCCCCGGGTCGAGCCGCACCGGGTGGATCGAGGTGAACCATCCGGCGGTGCGGGACAGGTCGACGCCCGGGACGATCTCCTCGCGCCCGTGCCCTTCGAGGTCGACGAGGACGGCCGTCTCGTCGCGGGCGCCGCGCTCGCCCCGCCATTCGGCGACGGCGATGGCGAGTCCGGTGAGCAGCACGTCGTTGACCCGGCCGTGGAACGCGGCCGGGACCTCGGTGAGCAGCGGCTCGGTCACGTCGGCGGGCAGGTCGAGGGTGAGGTGGCCCGCCGTCGCGAACGTGTCGGTCGCCGGGTCCAGCGGGCGGGAGCCGAGCGCGGGGTCGGGGGTGGCGAGGATGTCGTCCCAGAGCGGCAGCTCCGCGGTCCGGGCGGGGTCGGACGCCTCGGCGGCGAGGCGCTGCGCCCAGCGGCGGAACGAGGTCGGGACGGGGTCGAGATCGCCCCCGGCCCAGGCCGTGACCAGGTCGGGCAGGAGGATCCGCCAGGAGACGCCGTCCACGACCAGGTGGTGGAGGGTGAGCAGGAGGCGCCCGGACGCGGCGGGGCCCGCGTCGAACCAGACGAGCCGCGCCATCGTCCCGGCGGCCGGGTCGAGGCCGAGGCGGGCGGCCTCGGCCTCGGCGGCGAGGACGGCGCGCAGGTCGTCGGGGCCGAGTCCGGAGACGTCCACGCGGCGGACGAGGGGCGCGGCGTCGACGGTGCCCGGCTCGGTCACCTCGAACTCGGCGCCGGTCACGCGGAGGCGGAGCATGTCGTGGTGGTCGAGGAGGGTCTGGAGCGCGGCGGTGAGCCGCTCCGTGCCGAGGTCCGGCGGGACCTGGAGCAGCATCCGCTGGCTGTAGCCGTCGACGGGGCCGCGCAGCTCCTGGAACCAGCGCATGATCGGGGTGGGCGGGACGCGGCCGATGCCCGCGCCCGGCGCCTCGGCCTCGACCTCTTCTCCTTCGCCGACCGGTCTGGCGGTGGCGGCGAGTTCTTCGACGGTCTGGTGCTGGAAGACCTCGCGGGGGGTGATGACCAGGCCGGACTGGCGGGCGCGGGAGACGAGCTGGATGGCGATGATGGAGTCGCCGCCCAGGTCGAAGAAGCCGTCGTCGATCCCGACCCGCTCCAGGCCGAGGACCTCGGCGAACAGGCGCGCCAGCGTCTCCTCCTCGGGTGTCCGGGGCGCACGGGACGACACCTTCACCGAGAAGTCGGGCGCGGGCAGCGCCTTGCGGTCCAGCTTGCCGTTCGAGGTCAGCGGCAGCGCGTCCAGCTCCACGACCGCGGCCGGGACCATGTGGTCGGGCAGGGCCTTCGCGGCGAAGCGGCGCAGCTCGGCGGAGTCGGTGCCGGACGCGACGACGTAGGCGATGAGGCGGTCGTCCCGGACGATCACCGCGGCGTCGCGGACGTCCTCGTGCCGGGTCAGGACGGCCTGGATCTCGCCCGGCTCGATCCGGAAGCCGCGCAGCTGCACCTGCTGGTCGCCGCGGCCGAGGTATTCGAGGGTCCCGTCCGCGCGCCAGCGGCCGAGGTCGCCCGTCCGGTACATGCGGGTGCCGGGCTCGCCGTGCGGGTCGGCGACGAACCGCTCGGCCGACAGGGCAGGGCGGTTCAGGTAGCCGCGCGCCAGACCGGGACCCGCGACGTACAGCTCGCCCGGGACGCCGGGCGGGACGGGCTGGAGCCGGCCGTCGAGGACGTAGACGCGCAGGTCGGGGATGCCGGCGCCGATGCTGCTCCCCGGCGCCGTGGCCGCCTGGACCCGGTCGAGGGCGAGGTACGAGACGTGCACGGTCGTCTCGGTGATCCCGTACATGTTGACGAGGACGGGGGCGTTCTCGTCGTGGCGGGAGTACCAGTCCTCCAGGCGCCCGAGGTCGAGCGCCTCACCGCCGAAGACGACGTAGCGCAGCGCGAGGTCGGCGCCCGGGTTCTGCCGGTCGGCCGCCATCAACTGGTAGAAGGCCGACGGGGTCTGGTTGAGGACGGTGACCTTCTCGGCGGCGAGCAGAGCGAGGAAGTCGTCCGGAGAGCGGGACGTCAGGTAGGGGACGACGACGAGCCTGCCGCCGTACAGCAGCGAACCCCACAGCTCCCACACCGAGAAGTCGAACGCGTAGGAGTGGAACAGCGTCCACACGTCCTCCGGCCCGAAGTCGAACCACTCCTCGGTCGAACGCAGCAACCGCACCACGTTCTGATGCGGAATCACCACACCCTTCGGACGCCCCGTCGAACCCGACGTGTAGATGACGTAGGCGGGGTGGTCCGGCGAGATCGCGACGCCGAGGTCCGTGCCCGGAAGACCGGGGTCGTCCAGCCCTTCGAGATCCTCCGGGCGCAGGGTCAGGACAGGGCGGGCGTCCTCGACCATGTACGCGATCCGGTCTTCGGGGTAGTCCGGGTCGATCGGCACATACGCCGCCCCCGCCTTCAACACTCCGAGGATCGCCACCACCAGCTCCGCCGAGCGCGGCAGAGCAAGCGCCACGAACTGCTCAGGACCCACACCCCGCTCGACCAACCGCCGAGCCAGCCGATTCGCCCGCGCGTTCACCTCGCCATACGTCCACGACACACCCTCGAACGACACCGCCGCGGCACCCGGACGCGCCGCCGCCTGGACCTCGAACAGCGCCGGGATCGTCGTGCGCGGGACGTCGCCGCCCTTGCCGCCCGCCCAGCGGCGCAGCAGGGTGCGCCGCTCGCCGCGGTCGAGGATCTCGGCGGTGGTGACGGGCGCGTCGGGATCGGCGACGAGTTCGCGGACGAGGCGCTCGAACCGGCGGGCGACGGCCTGGGCGGTGGCGGGGTCGAAGAGGTCGAGGGCGTATTCGAGCCCGGCCTCGATGCCGGCGGGGGCGCCGTCGTCGCCGTGCCGCTCCTCCAGGTAGAGGGACAGGTCGTACTTCGCGGCGCCCGCCGCGAGGGGCTCGGCGCCGCCGGTCAGGCCGTCCAGTTCAAGCCGCGCCTCGGGGTTGTTCTGGAACGACAGGACGACCTGGAAAAGCGGGTGCCGCGCCATCGACCGCGCCGGGTTGAGCACCTCCACGAGCCGCTCGAACGGCAGGTCCTGGTGGGCGTAGGCGGCGAGGTCGGTCTCCTTCACCCGCCCGACCAGCTCACGGAACGACGGATCGCCCGAGGTGTCGGTGCGCAGGACGAGCATGTTCACGAACATGCCGACCAGATCGTCCAGCGCCTCGTCGGTCCGCCCCGCGATCGGCGAACCGATCGGCACGTCCGTCCCCGCGCCCAGCCGCGTCAGCAGCGCAGCGAACGCGGCCTGCATGACCATGAAGAGGCTCGCGCCGCTCTGCCGGGCGAGGGCGAGGAGCTCGGCGTGGAGTTCGGCGTCCAGTTCGAACGCGTGCGTCCCGCCCCGGTAGGACGCCTGCGCCGGGCGCGGCCGGTCCGCGGGCAGCGGCAACTCCTCCGGCAACCCCGCCAGCGCCTCACGCCAGTACGCGATCTGCCGGGAGATCAGGCTCTCCGGATCGTCCTCCGAACCGAACAGCTCCCGCTGCCACAACGTGTAGTCCGCGTACTGGACGGGCAGCGGCGCCCACTGCGGCTCGCGGCCCTCCGCGCGGGCCGCGTAGGCGAGGATCACGTCGCGGGCCAGCGGCGCCATCGACCAGCCGTCCGCCGCGATGTGGTGCAGGACGAGCATGAGGACGTGCGCGCCGTCGCCGAGCGCGAACAGGCGGGCCCGCAGCGGCGGCTCCACCGACAGGTCGAAGCCCTGCCCGACCGTCGCGGCCAGCGCCGCCGGCAGCGCGCTCTCGTCCACCTCCGCGACGTCGAGGCGGGGGCGGGCGTCGGCCGGGTCGAGGACGAGCTGCCGCGCGGTCCCGGACCGGTCCGGGAAGATCGTGCGGAGCGGCTCGTGGCGCGCCGCGACGTCGGCCAGCGCGGCGCGCAGCGCGGCCAGGTCGAGGGCGCCTTCCAGGCGCAGCGCGATCGGCATGTTGAACGTCGCGGGCGCGCCCTCGAACCGGTTGAGGAACCAGAGCCGCTGCTGCGCGTACGACAGCGGGACGACGTCCGGGCGCTCGGCCCGCACCAGCGGCGGGCGGACGTCCCCGCCGGCCTCGGCGAGCCGTTCGGCGAGGCCCGCGGCGGTCGGCGCCTCGAACAGCGCCCGGACGGGCAGCTCGGCGCCGAGCGCGGACCGGATCCTGCTGACCAGGCGGGTCGCGGTGAGCGAGTCGCCGCCGAGGTCGAAGAAGCCGTCGTCCACGCCGACCCTCGGCACGCCGAGGACCTCGGCGAACAGCCCGCAGAGGATCTCCTCCTGCGGCGAGCGCGGGGCGCGGCCGGTGTCGGCGCCGGTGTCGGGCGCGGGCAGCGCGGCCCGGTCGAGCTTGCCGTTCACGGTGAGCGGCAGCGCGTCGAGGACGGTGAGGGAGGGGATCATGTAGTCCGGCAGCCGCTCGGCGGCGTACCGCCGGACGGCGGCGGCGTCGGCATCCGGACCGACGAGGTAGGCGGCGAGGCGGCGGTCGCCGGGCCGGTCCTCGCGGACGACGACGGCGGCGCGCGCGACGCCCGGGCATCCGCCGAGCACGTTCTCGATCTCGCCGGGCTCCACCCGGAAGCCGCGGATCTTGACCTGGTCGTCGGCGCGGCCGAGGTACTCGACCGTCCCGTCCGGCCGCCACCGGGCGAGGTCGCCGGTGCGGTACATGCGCTCGCCGGGCGCGCCGAACGGGTCCGCGACGAACCGCTCGGCGGTCAGGCCGGGCCGGTCGTGGTACCCGCGCGCGAGCTGGACGCCCGCGAGGTACAGCTCACCGGGGACGCCGGCCGGGACGGGCTGGAGCGCGCGGTCCAGCACGTAGGCGCGGGTGCCCCGGTAGGGGGAGCCGACGGTCGGGCGCTCGCTGCGCGCCACGACGGCGTTCATGGTGTCGATCGTCGACTCGGTGGGCCCGTAGAAGTTCCGCGCGGTGAGGCCGGGGACCGCGCGCAGCTCCGCCCACAGGCTCTCGCTGACCGCCTCGCCGCCCAGGAGGAGCTGAGAGGGCATGTGCCTGCCGTCGGCGTCGAGCAGTCCGGCCTCGCGGAGCGAGGTGAAGTGCGACGGGGTGGTGTTCACCAGGTCGATCCGCGCACGCGCCACGTAGGCGGTGTAGGCCTCGACGTCGCGGCGGGTCTCGTCGTCGATGAGGTGCAGCTCGTGGCCGTACATCATCCAGAGCAGGCCCATCCAGGACGTGTCGAACGAGAACGACGCCAGGTGGGCGAACCGCATCCGGCGGCCCCCGGCGGCCTCGATCGCCGGGTCGAAGAACGCGCCCCGGTGCGCCTCGAAGTAGTTCAGCACGCCCACGTGCGGGACGGTCACGCCCTTCGGGCGCCCCGTCGATCCGGAGGTGTAGATGACGTAGGCGGCGTTGTCCGGCCGCAGGCTCCGGACCCGCTCCGCGTCGGAGGGGTCGTGGGAGGGCCGTCCGGCCGCGGCGGGGAGGCCGTCGGCGGTGATGACCAGTGCCGGGCGGCAGTCCTCCAGCGTGGACGCGATGCGGTCGGCCGGGTACTCGGGGTCGATCGGGACGTACGCGGCGCCGGCCTTCAGCACGCCGAGGATCGCGACGACGATCTCCGGGGTGCGCGGCAGGACGAGGGCGACGCGGTCCTCGGATCCGATCCCCCGCGCGATCAGCTCGTGGGCGAGGCGGTTGGCGCGGGCGTTCAGGTCGGCGTAGGTCAGCCGGTCGCCGCCGCAGACGAGGGCGGTGTCGTCCGGGGTTCGCGCGGCCTGGGCCTCGAACAGCGCCGGGAGGGTGCCGGACGGGACGTCGGCGGCCGTGTCGTTCCAGGCCGCCAGGGCCGCCCGCTCCGCGTCGTCCGCGAGGTCGACCGCGCCGATCGCCTGGTCGGCGTCCGCGGCGAACGCCTCCAGGAAGCGGCGGACCCGGGCGAGCAGCGCTTCGACGGCGGGCGGCTCGAACACGTCGGGCCGGTAGTGCAGGCGGAGCGAGAGAGTCTCGCCGGGGACGGCGACGAACGACAGGGGGAAGTGGGTGGCGTCGTAGGAGTCGACCCCGGTGATGCGGACGCCGTTGAGGGAGCCGTCCATCGAGGACGGGTCGAACGGGTAGTTCTCCAGCACCGTCATCGTGTCGAACAGCGCGCCGCCGTGGCCCGCCGCCCGCTGGATGTCGGTGAGGCCGAGGTGGTGGTGGGCGAGGAGCTCGGTCTGCTCGTCCTGGAGCCGCTCCATCAGCGCGCCGAGCGGCTCGTCCAGCCGGTACCGGACGCGGACGGGCAGCGTGTTGATGAACAGCCCGATCATCTGCTCGATGCCCGGCAGCTCGGGGGGACGGCCGGACACGGTCGCGCCGAACACCACGTCGTCCCTGCCGAGGAACCGGCCGAGGACGAGGCCCCAGGCGCCCTGCAGCACGGTGCTCAGCGTGACGCCGTGCCGGCGGGCGGCGCGGGTGAGGCGGCGGGTGGTGCGCTCGTCCAGCCCCGTGATCGTGCGCTCGGGGGGTTCGGGGGCGCGGGCGGCGGCCGCGGGGGCGACGAGGCTGGGCTCCCCGACGCCGTCCAGGGCGCGGCGCCAGGCGTCCTCGGCGGCGGCGCGGTCCTGCTGGGAGAGCCAGGCCAGGTAGTTCTTGTACGGGGTGACGCGCGGCATGCCCGCGTCGTGGCCGCCCTGCATGTACAGCAGGAACAGCTCGGTCGCCAGGATCGGCGTGGACCAGCCGTCCAGCAGGATGTGGTGGTTGGTGAAGACCAGGCGGTGCCGCTCCGGGCCCGTCCGGACGAGGACGAACCGCAGCAGCGGCGGCGCGGTCATGTCGAAGCCGCGCGCCCGCTCGCGCAGCACGACGGCGTCGGCCTCGGCGCCGGTGGCGGTGACCTCCTCCCACGGCAGCTCGACGGTGCGCGGCACGACCTGCACGGGCCGCGACAGGTCCTCGTGCCAGAACGCGGCGCGCAGGTTGGGGTGGCGGCGCAGCAGCGTCTCGGCGGCGGTCCGCAGCGCGGCGGTGTCGAGGGGCCCCTCCAGGTCCAGCACGAACTGGGCCGTGTAGACGTCGCCGTCGGCGGCGTCGAAGAGGGCGTGGAAGAAGAAGCCCTGCTGCAGCGGCGACAGCGGCAGGATGTCCTCGAGGTCGCCCCGGTTCACTTCTTCTGCCTCCACGCGGTCTGCAACTTGTCGATCTCGCCCTGGTCCAGGTCCACCAGCAGGTCGGACGGGGTGAACCCGCCCGCCGCGCCGGCGGCGACCTCCGCGGCGAGGCCGCGCAGCGCCGCGAACCAGCCCTCGGCGAGCTCCCGGACGTCGGCGGGGTCGAGCAGCCCGCCGGGCCACGTCCAGGTCGCCGACAGCACCGGGCCCGCGGGCAGGTCCCGGGTGAGGGCGTTGATCTCCAGGGCGTGCGCCATCGGCATGCGGGGGTCCTCCCCGGCGGGCAGGCCCTCCGGCGCGAGCGTCCAGTCGCCGCCCTCGTCCCCGGCAGCGACCCGGCCGAGGTAGTTGAACGCGATCTGCGCGGGCGGGAGGCCCGCCAGCTCCTCGTCGCCGTCCACGTGGCGCAGCAGCCCGTAGCCGAGGACGTCCGGGACGGCGCGCAGCTGCTCCTTCACCTTCTTGACGGCCGCGCCGCCGGCCGCGCCGCCCGCGTCCAGCCGGACGGGGTGGATCGAGGTGAACCAGCCGGCCGTGCGCGAGACGTCCACGCCGGGCACGGAGTCCTCGCGGCCGTGGCCCTCCAGGTCGACCAGCACGCCGGTGCCGCGCCCGCCGCGGCGCCGGCGCCACTGGGCGACGGCGACGGCGAGGCCGGTGAGCAGCACGTCGTTGGCGCGCCCGTGGAACGCGGCGGGCACGTCGGTGAGCAGCGGCCCGGTGACGTCGGCGGGCAGGTCGAGGGTGAGCGAGCGGGCGCGGGCCGCGATGTCGGCGCGCGGGTCGAGCGGGCGGTCCGCGAGCTTCTGCGGCGGGCCGTCGACGATGTCGAGCCACTCCTCCAGGTCCTGCTCGCCCCGCTCGGCGGCGGTGAGCTTCTGCGCCCAGCGGCGGAAGGACGTCCCGACCGGCTGGAGCTCTCCCCCGGCCCAGGCCGTGACGAGGTCGGGGAGCAGGATCCGCCAGGTGACGCCGTCCACGACCAGGTGGTGGAGGACGACGAGGAGGCGCCCCTGCTCGCGGCCCGCGTCGAACCAGACGAGCTGCGCGACGGTCCCGGCGGCCGGGTCGAGGCGGTCGCGGGCGGCGGCGGCCTGCTCGGTGATGACGGCCTGGGCCTTGTCGCCGTCCAGGCCCGCGATGTCGACGCGGGTGACGAGGTCGGTCGCGTCGACCGCGCCCTGCGGGCGGACGACCGGCTGCCAGCGGCCGCCGTCCACGTCCAGGCGGAGGCGCAGCACGTCGTGGTGGTCGATGAGGGTCCGGAGCGCGGCGGTCAGCCGCTCCGCGCCGAGCTCGGGCGGGGTGCGCAGCAGCATCGCCTGGTGGAAGCCGCTGATCAGCGACGCGTCGCCGTCCACCCGGTCGCGCAGCCACGCGATGATCGGGGTGATCGGGACGGGCCCGACCCCGGCGCCCGGCGCCTCGGTCTCGACCTCTTCGCCTTCGCCGACCGGTCTGGCGGTGGCGGCGAGTTCTTCGACGGTCTGGTGCTGGAAGACCTCGCGGGGGGTGATGACCAGGCCGGACTGGCGGGCTCGGGAGACGAGCTGGATGGCGATGATGGAGTCGCCGCCCAGGTCGAAGAACCCGTCGTCGATCCCCACCCGCTCCAGGCCGAGGACCTCGGCGAACAGCCGCGCCAGCGTCTCCTCCTCGGGCGTCCGGGGCGCGCGGGAGGACACCTTGGCCGAGAAGTCGGGCGCGGGCAGCGCCTTGCGGTCCAGCTTGCCGTTCGAGGTCAGCGGCAGCGCGTCCAGCTCCACGACCACGGCCGGGACCATGTGGTCCGGCAGCTCCCGGCCGACGAACCGGCGCAGCTCGGCGGTGTCGACTCCGCTGCCGGCCACGTAGGCGACGAGGCGGTCGTCCCGGACGATCACCGCGGCGTCGGAGACCTCGCCGTGCCGCACCAGCGCCGACTCGATCTCGCCGAGTTCGATCCGGAAGCCGCGCAGCTGCACCTGCTGGTCGCTGCGGCCGAGGTACTCCAGACGGCCCCCGGCCAGCCAACGGCCCACGTCGCCCGTCCGGTACATGCGGGTGCCGGGCTCGCCGTGCGGGTCGGCGACGAACCGCTCGGCCGACAGGCCGGGACGGTTCAGGTAGCCGCGCGCCAGACCGGGACCCGCGACGTACAGCTCGCCGATGACGCCGGGCGCGACCGGCTGGAGACGGTCGTCCAGCACGTAGACGCGCAGGTCGGGGATGCCCACGCCGATGACGCTGCCGGGCGCGGCCTCAGCGTAGGCCCGGTCCAGCGCCACGTACGAGACGTGGACCGTGGTCTCGGTGATCCCGTACATGTTGACCAGGACGGGGGCGTTCTCGTCGTGCCGGGAGTACCAGTCCTCCAGCCGGCCGAGGTCGAGCGCCTCACCGCCGAAGACGACGTAGCGCAGCGCCAGGTCCGCGCCCGGGTTCTGCCGGTCGGCCGCCATCAGCTGGTAGAAGGCCGACGGGGTCTGGTTGAGGACGGTCACCCGCTCCCGCTCCAGGAGGGCGAGGAAGTCGTCGGGCGAACGCGAGGTCAGGTAGGGGACGACGACGAGCCTGCCCCCGTACAGCAGCGAACCCCACAGCTCCCACACCGAGAAGTCGAAGGCATAGGAGTGGAACAGCGTCCACACGTCCTCCGGCCCGAAGTCGAACCACTCCTCGGTCGAACGCAGCAACCGCACCACGTTCTGATGCGGAATCACCACACCCTTCGGACGCCCCGTCGAACCCGACGTGTAGATCACATACGCCGGATGGTCGGGGTCGATGGAGACACCGAGGTTCGTGTCGTCGTACCCGGCCGCGTCCAGATCGGCCAGATCCTCCGGACGCAGGGTCAGGACAGGGCGCGCGTCCTCGACCATGTACGCGATCCGGTCTTCGGGGTAGTCCGGGTCGATCGGCACATACGCCGCGCCCGCCTTCAACACCCCGAGAATCGCCACCACCAGCTCCGCCGAACGCGGCAGAGCAAGCGCCACGAACTGCTCAGGCCCCACACCCCGCTCGACCAGACGACGCGCAAGACGGTTCGCCCGCGCGTTCACCTCGCCAAACGTCCACGACACACCCTCGAACGACACCGCCACGGCACCCGGACGCGCCGCAGCCTGCGCCTCGAACAGCGCCGGGATCGTGGTCCACTCCGCGGAGTGCGCGGAGCCGCCCGCCCACTCGCCGAGGAGGAGCGAACGCTCCTCCGGCGCGAGGACGTCGGCGGCCCCGATGGGGGCGTCGGGGTCGGCGAGCAGCGCCGCGAGGTACCGCTCGAACCGCTCGACGAGGCCGCGCGCGGTGGACGGGTCGTAGAGGTCGAGCGCGTACTCCAGCTCGCCGTCGAGGCCGTCCGCCCGCTCGGTGAGGATCATCAGCAGGTCGAACCGGGAGACCCCGGCGGTGAGCGGCTCCAGCTCGGCGCTGAACCCCGGCATCTCCAGCCGGGCCTCCGGGTTGTTCTGGAACGTCAGCCCGACCTGGAACAGCGGGTGGCGGGCCAGGTGGCGGGGCGGGTTGAGCACCTCCACGAGCCGCTCGAACGGGACGTCCTGGTGGGCGTAGGCGGCGAGGTCGGTCTCCTTCACCCGCCCGACCAGCTCGCGGAACGACGGGTCGCCCGAGGTGTCGGTGCGGAACACGAGCATGTTCACGAACATGCCGACCAGATCGTCCAGCGCCTCGTCGGTCCGCCCCGCGATCGGCGAGCCGATCGGCACGTCCGTCCCCGCGCCCAGCCGCGTCAGCAGCGCCGCGAACGCGGCCTGGGCGACCATGAACGGGCTGGCGCCGGTCTCCTGGGCGATCTTCTGCAGGCCGGCGCGGACGCCGGAGCCGAGGCGGAACCGGGCCGTCCCGCCCCGGTAGGACGCCTGCGCCGGGCGCGGCCGGTCGGCGGGCAGCGGCAGCTCCTCCGGCAGCCCCGCCAGCGCCTCACGCCAGTACGCGATCTGCCGGGAGATCAGGCTCTCCGGATCGTCCTCCGAACCGAACAGCTCCCGCTGCCACAGCGTGTAGTCCGCGTACTGGACGGGCAGCGGCGCCCAGTC
Source organism: Actinomadura sp. NPDC000600 (assembly GCF_040492135.1). Classification (NCBI taxonomy): domain Bacteria; kingdom Bacillati; phylum Actinomycetota; class Actinomycetes; order Streptosporangiales; family Thermomonosporaceae; genus Actinomadura; species Actinomadura sp. NPDC000600. The sequence goes on along the minus strand of NZ_JBEUPD010000031.1, from coordinate 32,306 downwards.
GGGGGCGGTGCCCCCTGCCCGTGCCGCGTATGCGGTGATGAAGTCGCGGGCCAGCGGCGCCATCGACCAGCCGTCGCCGCCGACGTGGTGCATGAGCAGCAGCGCGACGTGCTCCTGCGGCCCGACCCGGAACAGGTGGGTGCGCAGCGGCGGCTCGGCGGAGATGTCGAAGGCGTAGCCGGCGGCCATGGCGAGCCGCGTCGGCAGCTCCGCCTCGGTGGTCTCGGTGACCTCCAGCTCGGGCCGGGCCGCGGCGGCGTCCAGGATGAGCTGGCGCGGCACTCCCCCGCTGTCCGGCAGGACCGTGCGGAGCGACTCGTGCCGCTCGACGAGGTCGCCGACGGCGGCGCGGAGCGCGCCGACGTCCAGCGGGCCGCGGATGCGCAGCGCGGTCGGCATGTTGTAGGTGGCCGACGGCCCCTCGAAGCGGTTGAGGAACCAGTGCCGCTGCTGCGCGTAGGACGGCGGGAGCACGGCCGGGCGCTCGCGCGGCTCCAGCGCCGGGCGGACGGGCGCGCCGCCGTCGCCGCCGAGCAGCGCGGCGAGGCGCGCGACGGTCGGCGCCTCGAACAGCGCCCGGACGGGCAGCTCGGTGTCGAGGGCGCGGCGGACCCGGCTCACGACCCGCATCGCGATGAGCGAGTTGCCGCCGAGAGCGAAGAAGTCGTCGTCGGCGCCGACCCGGTCCACGCCGAGCAGGTCGGCGAAGACGGCGGCGACGGCCTCCTCCGCCTCCCCGGACGGGGCGCGGTAGGCGGTCGCCGGGGTGATCGCCAGGTCCGGCTTCGGCAGCGCCTTCGTGTCGACCTTGCCGTTCGGGGTGAGCGGCATCTCGTCCAGGACGACGACGGCGGCGGGCACCATCGACTCCGGCAGGCTCTCGCGGATGTGGGCGCGCAGCTCCTCGGGGTCGAGGGTCTCGCCGGGCGCGGCGACGACGTAGGCGACGAGGCGCTTCTCGACCGGCCCCTCCGCCGCTCGCGGCGCCGCCGGGAGGTCCCGCGGGGCGCCGGGAAGGTCGAGGGCGCCGACGGTGACGGCGCCGGCGGAGCCGACGGCCGCCTCCAGGGTCCGCCGGTACCAGCCGGCGAGCCGCTCGGCGGTCTCGCGGTCGAACAGGTCGAGGGCGTATTCGAGGGTCCCGGCGTACCCGCCCGCGCCGTCGCGGGCGTCCTCCAGCAGGAACTCCAGGTCGAACTTGGCGACCCCGGCGTCCACCGGCTCGACGGCGACGGTCAGGCCCGGCAGCTCGACCGACGCCTCCGGGTTGTTCTGCAGGGTCAGCATGACCTGGAACAGCGGGTGCCGCGCCAGCGACCGCGCCGGGTTGAGCACCTCCACGAGCCGCTCGAACGGGACGTCCTGGTGGGCGTAGGCGGCGAGGTCGGTCTCCCGGACGCGGGCGAGCAGCTCGGCGAGCGACGGGTCGCCGGAGGTGTCGGTCCGCAGCACCAGCGTGTTGACGAAGACGCCGACGAGGTCGTCCAGGGCCTCGTCGGTGCGGCCCGCGACGGGCGAGCCGATCGGCACGTCCGTCCCGGCGCCGAGGCGCGTGAGCAGCGCGGCGAGCGCGGCCTGCAGCACCATGAACACGCTGACCTGGTGGTCGCGGGCGAGGGCGCGCAGCCCGTCCGCCAGCTCCGCCGGGACCTCGAAGGCGACCTGCCCGCCCCGGTAGGACGCGCGGTCCGGGCGGGGGCGGTCGTGCGGCAGCCTGATCTGGTCGGGCAGCCCGGCGAGGGCGTCCTTCCAGTAGGCGATCTGGCGCGCGGCGAGGCTCGCCGGGTCGCGCTCGTCGCCGAGCAGCTCGCGCTGCCAGAGCGCGTAGTCGGCGTACTGGACGGGCAGCGGCTCCCACTCGGGGGCCTCGCCGCCGCGCCGGGCCAGGTAGGCGGTGATCACGTCGCGGGCGAGCGGCGCCATCGACCAGCCGTCCCCGGCGATGTGGTGCAGGACGATGAGCAGCAGGTGCTCGTCCGCGCCGAGCCGGTAGAGGTGGGCGCGCACCGGCAGCTCGTTCGCCAGGTCGAAGCCGCGCGTGGCGTCCGCGAAGAGGGCGGCGTGCAGGTCGGCGGGCTCGCCGACGGTCAGGCAGGGCTCGGCCTCGTCCGGCGCGAGGACGACCTGGTGGGGCTCGCCGTCGGCGTCGGCGAACAGCGTGCGCAGCGGCTCGTGGCGGGCGACGACGTCGCGCAGGGCGTCCCGCATCGCGCCGGGGTCGACCGCGCCGGTGAGGCGCAGCGGGATCGGCATGTTGTAGGTGGCGGTGAGCCCTTCGAGCCGGTTCAGGAACCAGAGCCGCTCCTGCGCGTAGGACACCGGCAGCGGCGCCGGGCGCTCGGCCGCCCGCAGCGCGGGCCGCTCCGCGTCCCCGGCGGAGGCGATGTACTCGGCCAGGCCCGCGACGGTCGGGGCCTCGAACAGCGCCCGGACCGGCAGTTCCACCCGCAGCGCGGCGCGGGCGCGGGCGACGACGCGGGTCGCCTTGAGGGAGTCGCCGCCGTGGTCGAAGAACCCGTCGTCGACGCCGACCCGGTCCAGGCCGAGGACGTCGGCGAAGATCCCGCAGAGGATCTCCTCGCGGGCGTCGCGGGGGCCGCGGGCGGTGAGCGACGCGGCGAAGTCCGGCTCGGGGAGCGCGGCGCGGTCGAGCTTGCCGTTCGGGGTGAGCGGCATCTCCTCCAGCACGACGATCGCCGACGGCACCATGTAGTCCGGCAGCGTCCCGGCGACGAAGGCGCGCAGCTCGGCCGGGTCCGCGGAGCCGACGACGTACCCGGCGAGGACGGTGTCGCCGACCGCGTCGCGGCGGGCGACCACGACGCTCTGCGTCACCGCGGGGTGCGCGGACAGCGCCGTCTCGATCTCGCCCGGCTCGATCCGGAACCCGCGCACCTTGACCTGGTGGTCGAGGCGGCCGAGGTACTCGATGTGGCCGGCGCGGTTCCAGCGGACGAGGTCGCCCGTGCGGTACATCCGCTCGCCCGGCCCGCCGAACGGGCACGCGACGAACCGGTCCGCGGTCAGGCCGGGGCGGCGCAGGTAGCCGCGCGCGAGGCCGTCGCCCGCGAGGTACAGCTCGCCGGGCACGCCGACCGGGACCGGGCCGAGCCGGTCGTCCAGCACGTAGGCGCGGGTGTTGGCCATCGGGCGGCCGATCGGCGCGAGGCCCTCGGTGTTGCCGTCGTCGTACCACCCGGTGACGAAGATCGTCGCCTCGGTGGGGCCGTAGATGTTGGAGATCCGCGCGTCCGGCAGCAGCGCCCGGACGTCCCGGACGAGCTGCGGCGGCAGCGCCTCGCCGCCGAGCGCCACGTCCCCGGCCTCCAGCCGCAGGCCGCCGCGCGCCAGCAGCGCCGACACCGCGGACGGCACGCCGCTGACGAGCGTCCCGGACCAGCCGCCGCGCTCGGCGACCTCCAGCAGGTCGCGCACGACCTCGATCTCGCCGCCGACGGTGAGCGGCACCAGCCACTCGAACACCGACACGTCGAAGTTCAGCGACGTGGAGAACAGCACGCGCGCCATCCGGGCGGGCCCGTAGCTCGCCGTCGACTCGGCGCAGAAGTCCACGACGTTGGCGTGGGAGATCACGACGCCCTTGGGGCGCCCGGTCGACCCGGACGTGTAGATGACGTACGCCGGGTTCGCCGGGCGCAGCGGCCGGACGCGTTCGGCGTCGGTGACGTCGTCGCCGCGCAGGCCGTCCAGGGAGAGCGCGTCGAGTTCCACGCGGGGGGCGCCCGCGGGCAGGTCCGCGTCCCGCGTCGTGATGACGCAGGCGGGGGCGGCGTCCTCCAGCATGTAGGCGACGCGGTCGGCCGGGTAGGCCAGGTCGATCGGCTGGTAGGCGGCGCCCGCCTTCAGCACGGCCAGCGCCGCGACGACCAGGTTCTCGTCGCGCGGCAACGCGAGGGCGACGAAGTCCTCCGCGCCGACCCCGCGGCCGATGAGGTGGCGGGCGAGGCGGTTCGCGCGGGAGTTCAGCTCGGCGTAGGTGAGCCGCGTCCCGCCGGCGACCACGGCGGCGGCGTCCGGCGTCCGCGCCGCCTGCGCCTCGACCAGCTCGGGGACGACGGCCGGGGCGACCGGCAGGGCCGTGTCGTTCCAGCGGTGCAGGAGCGTGTCGCGCTCGGCGTCGTCCAGCAGGTCGACGGCGCTGAGCGGCAGGGACGGGTCGGCGGCGACCTGCGCCAGCAGCCGCTCCAGCCGGGCCGCCATCGCGGCGGCGGTCCCGGGGTCGAACAGGTCGAGCGCGTACTCCAGCCGGCAGTCGATCCCCGCCGGGGCGCCGGCCGCGTCCCGCGTCTCGTCCACCAGGAGCGCGAGGTCGAAGCGGGACACGCCCGGGTCGACCGGCTCCAGCGCGACCGTCAGGCCGGGCAGCTCGACCCGCGCGGACGGGTTGTTCTGGATCGAGATCATCGCCTGGAACAGCGGGTGCCGCGCCATCGACCGCTGCGGGTTCAGCACCTCGACGAGCCGCTCGAACGGGACGTCCTGGTGGGCGAACGCCGCGAGGTCGGCCTCGCGGACGCGGGCCAGCAGCTCGGCGAACGTCGGGTCCCCGGAGGTGTCGGTGCGCAGGACGAGCGTGTTGACGAACACGCCGACCAGGTCGTTCAGGGCCTCGTCGGCGCGCCCGGCGACCGGCGAGCCGATCGGCACGTCCGTCCCGGCGCCGAGCCGGGTGAACAGGCCGGCGAGCGCGGCCTGCAGCACCATGAACAGGCTGGCGCGGTGGTCGCGGCCGAGCGCGGCGAGAGCCTCGTGCAGCGCGGGCGGCAGCGTGAACGGATGCTGGGCGCCCCGGTAGGTGGCGCGCGGCGGGCGCGGCCGGTCGGCGGGCAGCGCCAGCTCCTCGGGCAGTCCCGCAAGGGCCTCGCGCCAGTAGGCGAGCTGCGTGCTGATCACGCTACCCGGGTCGTCCTCGCCGCCGAGGACGTCCCGCTGCCAGAGGGCGTAGTCGGCGTACTGGACCGGCAGCGGCTCCCAGCGCGGCTCGCCCCCGGCGGCGCGGGCGGCGTAGGCGGTGATGAGGTCGGCGGCGAGCGGCTCCATCGACCAGCCGTCCCCGGCGATGTGGTGCATCACCAGCAGCAGCAGGTGGTCGTCCTCGGCGACGCGGAACACGTGCGCGCGGACGGGCGGCTCGGCGGCCAGGTCGAATCCGCGCGTCGCGGCCTCGAAGACCGCGGCGTGGAGCCCGTCTTCGGATACGTCTCCCTGTGGGGGGGCGACCCCCCACTCCCCCCGGAGGGGGGAGAGGTCGGTGAACTCCGGCTCGACCTCGATCTGGTCGGGAGCGAGGATGCGCTGGTAAGGCTCGCCCTCGACCTGCACGAACACCGTGCGGAGCGCCTCGTGGCGCGCCATCATGTCGCGCATCGCGGCGCGGACGGCGGCGAGGTCCAGCTCGCCGGTCAGCCGCAGCGGGATCGGGATGTGGTAGGTCGCGTTCGGGCCTTCGAGGTCGTGGATGAACCACAGGCGCCGCTGCGCGTACGACACGGGCACGAGGGCGGGGCGCTCGGCCGGGACGAGCCTGGGGCGCGCGTCCCCGTCGGCCTCCTTGAGCAGGGCGGCGAGCGCGGCGACGGTCGGCGCCTCGAACAGCGCGCGGACGCCCAGGTCGGCGTCCAGCGCGGCACGCGCCCGCGACACCACCCGGGTCGCCTTGAGGGAGTCGCCGCCGAGGTCGAAGAAGTTGTCGTCGATCCCCACCCGCTCCACGCCGAGGACCTCGGCGAACACGGCGCACAGCGTCTCCTCGCGGGCGTCGCGCGGCTCCCGGCCGCCCGTCGGCGCGGTGAGGTCCGGCGCGGGCAGGGCGGCCCGGTCGAGCTTGCCGTTGGGGTTCAGCGGCATCTCGTCCAGGACGACGACCGCCGAGGGGACCATGTACTCGGGCAGCACGGCGGCCGCGGACCGCCGGAGCTCGGCGGGATCCGCCCCGTCCGACACGACGTAGGCGACGAGGACGGTGTCGCCCGCGTTGTCGCGGCGCGCGACGACCACGCTCTGCGTCACGGCCGGGTGCGCGGACAGCGCCGTCTCGATCTCGCCCGGCTCGATCCGGAACCCGCGCACCTTCACCTGGTGGTCGAGGCGGCCGAGGTACTCGATGTGGCCGGCGCTGTTCCAGCGGACGAGGTCGCCCGTCCGGTACATGCGCCCGCCCGGCTCCCCGAAGGGGCAGGCGACGAACCGGTCCGCGGTCAGGTCGGGGCGGCGCAGGTAGCCGCGCGCGAGCCCGTCGCCCGCGAGGTACAGCTCACCGGGCACGCCCACCGGCACCGGCCGCAGCGAGGCGTCCAGCACGTAGGCGCGGGTGTTGGCGATCGGGCCGCCGATCGGGGCGTGGCCCGCGGCGTTGCCGTCGTCGAACCAGGCCGCCGCGTAGACGGTAGCCTCGGTGGGGCCGTAGATGTTGGAGATCCGCGCGTCCGGCAGGAGGGCCCGCAGGTCCTGGACGAGCCGCGCCGGGAGCGCCTCCCCCGCGAGCACCACGTCCCCGGCCCGGAGGTCGAGGGCGCCGGTGGCCAGCAGGGCGGACATCGCGGACGGGACGCCGCTGATCAGCGTCCCCTGCCAGCCGCCGCGCTCGGCGACCTCCAGCAGGTCGCGGACGACCTCGATGCGGCCGCCCACCGTGAGCGGGGTCAGCCACTCGAAGACCGACACGTCGAAGTTGAGGGACGTGGAGAACAGCACGCGGGCGAGCCGCTCCGGGCCGAAGTCCCTCCCCGCCCAGGCGCACAGGTCGACGGCGCTGGCGTGGGAGACGACGACGCCCTTCGGACGTCCCGTCGAGCCCGAGGTGTAGATGACGTAGGCCGCGTTGCCCGGGCGGAGCGGCCGGACGCGGTCGGCGTCGGACGGGCTCGCCGCCGGGCGGCCCGCGAGGTCGAGGGCGTCCAGCAGGACGCGCGGGGTCGTGCCGGGCAGGTCGGCGCCGGACGTGGTGATGACGCAGGCCGGGGCGGCGTCCTCCAGCATGTAGGCGATGCGGTCGGCCGGGTAGGCCAGGTCGATCGGCTGGTAGGCGGCGCCCGCCTTCAGCACGGCCAGCGCCGCGACCACCAGGTCCTCGTCGCGCGGCAGGGCCAGCGCGACGAAGTCCTCCGGGCCGACACCTCGGGCGATCAGGTGGCGGGCGAGGCGGTTGGCGCGCTCGTCCAGCTCCCGGTAGGTGAGGGTCGTGCCGCCGCGGGTGACGGCCGGGGCGTCCGGCGTGCGGGCGGCCTGCGCCTCGAACAGCTCGGGGACGACGGCCGGCTCGACCGGCGCCGCCGTGTCGTTCCACTCCCCCAGCACGCGGGCCCGTTCCGCGTCGTCGAGCAGCTCGACCTCGCGGAGCGGCGTGGCCGGGTCGACGTCGGCGAGCACGCCCAGGAACCGGATGTACCGGTCCAGGTGCGTTGCCACCTGGTCCTCGGCGTACAGGTCCGGGTGCGCCTCGAAGTCGACGCGCATGCCGGCGCCGTCGAAGTTGTCGTAGATGTTGATCGACAGGTCGTCGATCGGGCCGGTGGTGATCGCGTGCATCCGCGCCGGCAGGCCCGCGAAGTCCAGCCGGTAGTCGAACGCCATGATGTTGATGACCGGGCCGTAGAGGCGGCGGCGCTCGCCGAGCAGCTTCAGGTCGCGCAGCAGGTCCTCGCGCCGGTAGTGCTGGTGGCGCAGCGCCCGCGCGCTCGCCCGCGTCGCCGCGCGGACCAGCTCGTCCACCGTCATGTCGGGGCGGACCTGGACGCGCAGCGGCAGGATGGTCGCCAGCATCGCCGGGGTGTCCAGCGCGACCTGCGTCGTGCGGCCGGTGACGGCCAGGCCGAGGACGACGTCCTCGGTGCCCGTCATCCGCGCCACGTACGCGGCCGTCGCCGCGATCGCCAGGCCCTGCGTCGCGGTGCGGAGCCGCCGCGCGCCGGCCGCCAGCTCGGCCGTCCGCTCCGGCGGGACGACCGAGACGAGGCTCAGGTAGTCGGCGGTCGGCTCGGCCATCTCGTCCGACAGCGACACCGCGACCGGCCGGTCGGCGAACCGCTCGGTCCAGTAGGCGCGGTCCCGCTCGAACTTCTCCGACGCCCGGTAGGCCTCCTCCTCGGCGAGGACCCTGCGGTAGTCGCCGAGCTCCGCGGGGACGTACTCGCCGCCGTTCGCCAGCGCCGTGTAGATCTCGGCGGCGCGGCGGCTGATGAGCGACCCGCTGTAGGCGTCCTGGATCGCGTGGTGCGCGCGGATGAACCAGCGGTGCAGGCCGGGGGCCAGCCGCAGCAGGGCCGTGACGTACAGCCGCTCGGCGTCCAGCGGCAGCGGCGCCGCCATCGCCTCCCGCATCCACGCCCGCGCGGCGGCGTCCGGGTCGGGCTCGCCGGACAGGTCCACGAACGGGATCGAACCGGTCGCGTCCGGGTCGAGGATCTGGTGCGGGACGCCGTCCCGCTCGTCCAGCCGGGCGTTCAGCGCCGGCGACTCGTGGGCCGCGATGCGCGCCACCCGGTCGAACAGCTCGGGGTCGACCGGGCCCTCGATCTCGATGTACTGCGCGATGTGGATCGGCGTCCGCGGCGCCAGCTGCTGCGCGTACCAGACGCTCTGCTGAGCGGCCGAAAGAGGAACGTACTCGGTGGACATCAAGCGGTGCTTTCCCGGTCGCAGGGGGCTTTCTTAACGCCCGGTTTCGGGTCCGGCAACGCGCCGGCGGGCAGAAATTCAAAGAGAATGACCACAGAACTGATCGGGTTTCCCCGTCCCCTTTCACCCCGAGTTCCCTCCGGGGCACGCGATCGCCCGCGCGATCCCGGAGTCAACGCCCTGTGTTCCGGCCAATACGGAGCGCCGCCGCTTTGCGCCCTTGCCCGTCTTCCGCCCGCGTCCCACGATCTACTCAGGAGTAGCGGGGTCACAGTCAACCAGCCGGTCACATGCCTCGCAATCCCCTCAAAAGCAGAAGTTGCACCGCCCCATTGCTAACAGGAGTGACAAAACCATCGGCTGTCAGGGCGACTGCGACGGCCGGACGCTCGCGGGGCGACAAAGGTTGGCAACCGAATCCGGCCAATGCGATCACGCTCGGTGAACGGCGGTCGCGCTACCTGGACGGGTACTCGTGCACCACCACCGCGGCGGCCCGCACCCCCGGGTGGCGCTGCAGCACCGCCTCGATCTCGCCCAGCTCCATCCGCACCCCGGCGATCTTGACCTGCCGGTCGACGCGCCCCAGGTACTGCAGGGTGGGGCGGTCCTCGCCGCCCGCGCCGGGCGGCAGCAGCCGCACCGCGTCGCCCGTCCGGTAGAGGCGCCCGGTCGGGGACGCGCCGAACGGGTCCCGGTAGAACGCCTCGCGGGTCCGCTCGTCGTCGCCGAGGTAGCCGCGGCCGACCACCACGCCGCCGACGAACAGCTCTCCGGCCTCGCCGACGTCGCACGCCGACCAGGTGTCGTCCGTGCCGCCGTCCTCGTCCGACCGCAGCACGTACAGGCGCGCGTTGACGACCGGCGTGCCGATCGGCAGGCGGAGAAGGTCCAGGTCACCGGCGGTCACGGTGTGGTGGGTGACGTCGTCGGAGCACTCGGTCGGGCCGTAGGCGTTCAGCAGCCGGGCGTGCGGCGCCGCCTCCAGCCAGCGGCGGGCCAGCTCGGCCGGCAGCTCCTCGCCGGTGGCGATCATCCAGCGCAGGCCCGCCAGCGGGCGCCGCCCCCCGGCCGCGGGCGAGCCCGCCAGGTCGTCCAGCAGGTGCCTGACCATGGTCGGGACGAGCTCGACGACCGTGATGCCCTGCGCGTCCACCGCGCGGGCGAACGCGACCGGGTCGTGGCCGGTCTCGTCGCCGACCACGTCCACCCGGCCGCCGATCAGCAGCGGGCAGAGCATCTGCCAGATCGAGATGTCGAAGCCCAGCGGGGCGGTGAACGCGACCACGTCCGCGCCGGTCAGCTCCAGGTCGATGATCTTCGCCCAGAGGTGGTTGAGCATGCCCTGGTGCTCGACGACCGCGCCCTTGGGCCGGCCCGTCGAACCCGAGGTGAACAGCACGTATCGCGGCTGGTCCGGCGCGCTCAGCCGCGGCTCGCCCGGCCAGGGGGCGAAGCCGTCCGCCCGGGACGCGGCGACGACGCGGCACCCCGCCTCGGCCGCCCCCTCCAGCAGCGCCGGCGCGCTCTGTTCTGGCGTGTCCACAGTGACCAGCACAGAAGCGCCCGCCTGGTCGAGGACGTCGCGGACGCGTCCGGCGGGCCAGGTCTCGTCGGCCGGGACGTAGAGGGCCCCGACCAGCTCGATCGCGAGGAACGCGGCGATGACGCCCGCGCAGCGCCCGCCGCCCACGCCGACGACCTCGCCGGGGCGGACCCCCTCGTCCTCCAGCAGCGCGGCCAGGCGGCGCGCCTCGGCGGCCAGCTCGGCGTAGGAGAGCGAGCGGTGCTCGTCGGCGACGGCGGGGCGGTCGCGCTCGGCGGCGATTCGCTCCACCCGCGTGATGACCGGGTCGGCGAGGTCGACGTCCCGCTCGCGGAGCATCCCGAGCCGCGCGGCCAGCTCGCGGGCGCGCTCCGCCTGCGCGGCGGGCACGTCCAGCGCGGGCAGCCCGGCCAGGGGCAGCAGCCGGTCCACGGCGGGTCCGCGAGCACTCATCATTACTCTCCGTGTTGTAGAACTTCTCCGCTGTAACAGCGGAACAAAGCGGCCGCCATAGCCTAAGTCCGGCCCGGCAGAAGCACCACGCATTCTGCCCTACCGGCGGGTAATCAGGGGGTTGCGGCAGCAAGATGCCCGAAGGTACCGTGATGCTCCGCCATGGCTCTGGCGTGAAGCCCGCGGCGAACTTCGGGGGAAGACGAGGGAATTGCTTCTTCATTTCAGGGTGGCAGCGTGCCGATAATAACCTCGCCGCAGGAATTCAATGTCGACGACCTTTACGTCGATCTTCGGCATGTCATTGACCGCCCGCTCTACCTTAAATGCGAGGGCTTCAACTTCGCCGGTTCGGTGAAGCTCAAGGCGGCCGCGGCGATGGTGGAGGCGGCCGAGCGGGACGGCGCGCTGACCCCGGACTCGATCATCGTGGAGTCCTCCTCGGGCAACCTCGGGATCGCGCTCAGCCTGATCGCCGCGAGCCGCGGCCTGCGTTTCGTGTGCGTCACCGACCCGCGCTGCAACCCGGCGTCGATGCGGGTCATGCGGGCGCTCGGCGCGGAGGTCCGCGTCGTGTCCGACCGGGACGCCAACGGCGGCTACCTCGGCGGGCGCATCGCCTACGTCCGCAACCTGTGCGCGTCCGGCGACGAGTACGTCTGGCTGAACCAGTACGCCAACCGGAACAACTGGCTGGCGCACTACCGCGGCACCGCCCCGGCGATCGACCGCGAGTTCCCTGACCTGGAGGTCCTGTTCGTCGGCGCCGGGACGACCGGCACCCTGATGGGCTGCGCCCGCTACTTCCGCGAGCACGGCCGCCCCGTCACGATCGTGGCGGTGGACGCGGTCGGCTCGGTCACCTTCGGCGGCATCCCCGAGCGGCGGATGGTGCCGGGCCTCGGCACCAGCAGCAAGCCGGCGCTGGTGGACGAGTCGTTCATCGATGACGTCGTGCACGTCCCCGAGACCGACACGATCCGGACCGTCCACGCGCTCGCCGCACGCGGGTTCCTGTTCGGCGGCTCCACCGGGACCGTCGTGTCGGGCGCCTCCCGCTGGCTGGAGGCCAAGTACCCCGGCGAGGACCCCGTGGCGGTCGCCATCGCCCCCGACCTCGGCGAACGCTACCTCGATTCCATCTACGAGGACGACTGGGTGCGCGAGCACTTCGGCGACCCGGCCGCCATCCTCGGCGACTGATCATCTACAGAAAGACGGAGTTCTCCCCATGACGCAGGCCCCCACGTTCGCCGTCGTCTCCGGCGCCCAGGTCCACGAGGCGGTCGCCGGGCGCGAGGCGGAGGTCACCCGGATGGTCGAGGCGGCCTACCGGCTGCACGGCGAGGGCCTGACCGTCAACCCCGACTCCTACTTCCTGCGCTTCCCGGACCGCCCGTCCGACCGGATCATCGCCCTGCCCGCGTCCGTCAAGGGCGAGGTCGGGGTGCACGGCATCAAGTGGATCTCCAGCTTCCCCGGCAACGTCGCGAACGGCATCCCGCGCGCGTCGGCCGTGCTGATCCTCAACGACGCGGAGACGGGCTACCCGTTCGCGTGCCTGGAGAGCTCCATCATCTCCGCGGCCCGCACCGCCGCGTCCGCCGCGCTGGCCGCCGCGGCCCTCGCCGACCGCCGCGGCGCCCGCCCCCGCCGGGTCGGCTTCGTCGGGGTCGGCCTCATCGCCCGGTACATCCACACCTACCTGGCGGGCAACGGCTTCACCTTCGACGAGCTCGGCGTCCACGACCTGTCGCGCGAGCACGCCGAGGGCTTCCAGGGCTACCTGGAGCGCACCGAGAAGGGCGAGATCACGATCCACGACTCGCCCGAGTCGCTGATCCGCTCGTCCGACCTGGTCGTCTTCGCGACCGTCGCCGGGGAGCCGCACGTCACCGACCCGGACTGGTTCGCGCACAACCCCCTCGTCCTGCACGTGTCGCTGCGCGACCTCTCCCCCGAGATCATCCTGGCGTCCTACAACGTCGTGGACGACGTCGAGCACTGCATGAAGGCCAACACGTCCCCGCACCTGGCCGAGCAGCGGGTCGGCAACCGCGACTTCGTCGCCGGGACCCTGTACGACGTCCTGACGGAGAAGACGACCCCGCCCGCCGACAAGCCGGTGGTCTTCTCACCGTTCGGCCTGGGCGTCCTGGACCTGGCCGTGGCGAAGTACGTCTACGACCAGGTCGCGTCGTCGGGCGCGCTGAACACCGTGCCGGACTTCTTCCACGAGATGAAGCGCTACGGCTGACGCCCGGTCGCTGCGAGCGACCCGAGGAGGGCGAGCGCATCGGCGCTCTCCGAGCCGGGCTCGGCGTGGTAGACGACGAGCTCCTGCCCCGGGCTCGACCGCACGTCGAACGTCTGCATGGTCAGCGTCAGCGGCCCGACGTGCCGGTGCCCGAAGCGCTTGCGCTCCAGCGCCTTCCCGCGCGCGTCGTGCCGCCCCCACAGCTCGGCGAACTCGGGGCTGCGCTCCAGCAGTTCGGCGAGCACCTGCCGCACGCGGGGGTCGCCCGACGCCTCCAGCTTCATCACCGGCGCTCTCATCGCCGTGGACGGAGGCTGGACCGCCCAGTGATCGAAGGCCGGGTCGGTGCGGCGGAGGTGCGGGGTCAGGAGCGGGCAGGTTCCGGTGCGGCGGCAGTGGCGCCGTGTTCGGCGGGCGCGGGGCTCGTCGGCGCGGAGGCCGCGCTGGTGCGGGCCTGGCGCACTTCGAGCCGCCGTGAGATGACGGCCAGCACCAGAGCGCCGGCGGCCAGGACGGCCCCGACGGCGTTGGGCGCCGTGTAGCCGAGGCCTGCGGAGATCACCAGGCCGCCGAGCCAGGCGGACAGGGCGTTGCCCAGGTTGAAGGCGCCGATGTTGGCCGCGGAGGCGAGCGTGGGCGCGCCGTGGGCGTGGTCCAGGACGCGCTTCTGCAGCGGTGGGACGGTGGCGAAGCCGAGAAGCCCGATGAGGAAGACCGCCACGACGGACGCGGCCTTTCCGGAGGCCAGGAAGGTGAACAGCAGCAGGACCAGCGCCAGGCCCCCCAGGGCGGTGTAGAGCATCGGCATGAGCTTGCGGTCCGCGAAGCGGCCGCCGATGAGGTTCCCGGCCACCATGCCCAGCCCGAAGACCACCAGCAGCCAGGTGACGGAGGACTCCGCGAAGCCGCCGACCTCGGTCATCATCGGCGCGATGTAGGTGATCGCGGCGAACACTCCTCCGAAGCCGAGGACCGTCATGGCCATGGCCAGGACGACCTGGGGCTTCCTGAGGGCGGCCACCTCGTGCCGCAGCCGTACCCCCTCCGGCTTGGGGACGTCCGGCACCAGCTTGGCGACGCCGCCCAGGCCGATCACGCCGAGGGCGGCGACGATCAGGAAGGTCACGCGCCAGCCGGCGGTCTGCCCCACGAAGGTGCCGAGGGGCACGCCGACGACGTTGGCCACGGTCAGGCCGGTGAACATCATGGAGATGGCGCCGGCCTTCTTCTCCGGCGCGACGAGCTGGGCGGCGACGACGGAGCCGATGCCGAAGAAGGCGCCGTGGGCCAGCGATGCCACCACCCGGCCGATCAGCATGACGGCGAAGGCCGGCGCGGCGGCGGAGATGAGGTTGCCGAGGATGAACAGGCCCATGAGCAGCATGAGCATGGTCTTGCGGGAGATCCTGGTGCCGAGGACGGTCATGATCGGTGCGCCGATCACGACGCCGAGGGCGTAGCCGGTGACCAGGAGGCCGGCCGTCGGCACGGACACGCCGAGGTCCGCGCCGACCTGGGGCAGCAGCCCCATGATCACGAATTCCGTGGTGCCGATTCCGAAGGCCCCGATGGCCAGGGCCAGCAGCGCGAGCGGCATGGTGGCGGTCCTCTCGACGTTCCGGGCAAGGTTGTGCAAGCGCTCTACCGGCGTTGACAATATTTGCATACGCGGACTATTGGCAAACGCGGGTATAGTGAGGTCCGCAACACGGCGGCAGGCGCACCGCCGACGCGTCCGCTCGCACGGCCCGACCGAGGGAGCCGCTCATGACCGCCACCGACCCGGCGATGACCGCACTGGCGCACGGCTGGTCGGCCCTCTCGCTGCTGCACGGACGCATCGAGAGCAGGGTCGAACGCGCGCTCCAGGCCCGGCACCGGTTGAGCGCACGCGAGTACTCACTGCTGGACGTGCTGAGCCGCCAGCACGACGGCGAGGGCGGGCACCTGCAGATGCGGCAGGTCGCCGACTCGGTCGTCCTCAGCCAGAGCGCCACCACGCGGCTGGTGACCCGGCTGGAGGACCGCGGGCTGCTCTCCCGCTACCTGTGCCCCACCGACCGGCGCGGCATCTACACCGACGTCACCGAGGCCGGCCTGCGCCTGCTGGAGGAGGCCCGCCCCACCCACAACACCGCTCTGCGCGAGGCCCTCGACGAGGCCGCCACCGACCCCGCGCTCGCGCCGCTGGTCCACGCCGTCCTGCAATTGCAGGACGGCGCCCTGCCCGCATGACCTGTCACCCGGGCGGCCATCTCAGCGAGAACCCCCGATGAGGCGCCCCGCCGCCGCGAGGAAGCTCTGGCGGGCTGCATCGATCAGCAGCAGCGGCGGGGCCCGTGCCGGGAAGCCGCGCGGGCCCCTCGCCGAGATCAGATCTCCAGTACGACCTTGCCCGGGATGCCGTTCCGCTTGGCCTGGAACGCCTCGCGCGTCCGTGCCAGGGGATAGACGGCCCCGACGTGGTTTCGCAGGCCTCCCGATTCGGCCCGCTTCGCCAGTTCGGTGAGCTGCTCGCGGTTGGGCTCGACGATGAAGAAGAGGGCGCGCCCGCCCTCCGGCTCGACCGGGGGCGGCGCGGTGATCGAGACCAGCGCGCCGCCCGGCTTCACCCTGCCCGCCGACCGGGCGAGGAGGTCCCCGCCGATCGTGTCGAAGACCAGGTCGACCGGCTCGACGGCGTCCTCGAAGCGCTGCCGTTCCAGGTCGACGAAGGTGTGCGCGCCCATCTCGATCGCGAGGTCGGCCGCCCGGCCGCGTCCCGTGGCGATGACCTGCGCTCCGGCCTGCCGGGCCAGCTGGACGGCCAGCGCGCCGGTGCCGCCCCCGCCACCGTGGACGACCACCGTCTGCCCGGATTCCAGGCCGCCGTGGACGAAGAGCCCCTGCCAGCAGGTCAGCCCGGACAGCGGCAGCGCCGCGGCCTCGGTGTAGGTCAGCGACTCGGGCATGAGGGCGAGGTTGCGGGCTTCGACCGCGACGTACTCGGCCGCCGCCCCGTCGCGGTGCCAGTCGGCCAGACCGAAGACGCGGTCGCCCACGGCCAGCCCGGCGGTGCCGTAGCGGACCTCGCTGACCACCCCGGCGACGTCGTGCGCGGGGATGGACGGCGTCCGGTCGCGCCCGGCCCGGTCGACCCACGTGCCGGGCCAGTCCAACTCGTCCGGGACGAACCCGGCGGCGTGCACCCGAACCACGACATCGCCCGTGGCCGGACTCGGCATCGGCGCGTCCTCGAACACCAGCCCGTCACTACCGCCGGGCTTGTGGATGCGTACAGCTTTCATGGGTGTCCCCTCCACCTTCGCGTTTTCCCCAGGGAGACGACGCACCACCAGCCCTTGTGACAGCCGGACGCACCACCGCGGAGCCGTGCCGAGACCTCAACCGAACTCGGAGGTGTCCAGATCGATGTCGAAGGGCTCCGGCAGCGGCATCGTCTTGCCGAACGGCACCTGATCGATGTGCCCGTAGTCCTCGCCGTCCGGCCCGCTGAACAGGCTCACCTTCTGTTCGTCGCGGTCTACCAGCAGGTAGAACGGAACTCCCGCCCGTGCGTAACCGGTCCGCTTCGCCTCTCGATCCCGTCTCGGCTTGGCGGAGGTCACCTCGACCACCATGACGATCGCGCCATCAGCCTCTACGGGCATCCATGAGGCGGCCCCCTGGAACGGGTCCTTCTCGATAGATATGAACGTGATGTCCGGGATCACGCGGTTGTCCGGTTGCCCCTCGACACCGGGAACCGTGAGGCCCTTGTTGCCGGAACACTCGAACTCGGTGGCGCTGTACCGGATGACTTGGCGGATGATCTTGCCAATGCATCGCTCGTGGTCGCCAAGGGGGGGTGGGGTCACGACGATCTCTCCGTCGATCAGCTCGGCTCGGAAGCCCTCCGGGGTGTCGAGGGCGAGGAAACCTTCCAGGACGACGTCAGCGTCATCGCGCGACAGAGGCTCTTGAACCATCACAGTCATGCCCTGCTCCTTTCCTCGCGAGCGAGTCTATAAGCAGAGCGCCACCTTTCGCATACAGAACGTAGTTGCCGAGCTTTCCAATCCCAGCGTACGGTGCCGCACCCCGCGCGGGACTTAGAACGAGTGCGAGTGGGCACGGTGTGTCTATGGATGAGCGAGATGTTCCGCGTGGGGACGTGCAGGAGCTGTCGGACTTCGAGCTGGCCGTGTACGAGACCGTGGCGGAGATCGACAAGGAGGGAGGCGCGGCCGACTTCGAGACGATCGGCGCGCTCGTCGACGCGCCCGAGGAGGACCTGTGGGCCGCGCTCGGGCACCTCGTGTCGATCAACCACCTGCATTCGACGAGCAAGGGGTACGTGCTCGGGCCGCACGACTGGGCGCCCTGACCGTCCCGGTGGCCGGGAAGGCCTGGAAGCGGACGCCGGGCGTACGGCACGATGACCCGGTAGGCCTGGGACACGTGTGGGAGGACGCCCGATGAAGCTCGTCGTCACCGAGGAGCAGCGCGAGCTGCGGGACGCGCTGCGGCGCTTCTTCGCCGACCGGTCCCCCGGCGCCGAGGTGCGGCGGCTGATGGAGACGGCCGAGGGCTACGACCCGAAGGTGTGGCGGCAGATGGCCGAGCAGCTCGGGCTGCAGGGCCTCGCGATCGCCGAGGAGCACGGCGGGGCGGGTTTCGGGGTTCGCGAGCTGGCCGTCGTGTTCGAGGAGATGGGGCGGGCCGTGGTGTGCGCGCCCTTCCTCGCGGCGATCACGGCCGCGGCGGCGCTGGAGG
Source organism: Actinomadura sp. NPDC000600 (assembly GCF_040492135.1). Classification (NCBI taxonomy): domain Bacteria; kingdom Bacillati; phylum Actinomycetota; class Actinomycetes; order Streptosporangiales; family Thermomonosporaceae; genus Actinomadura; species Actinomadura sp. NPDC000600. The sequence goes on along the minus strand of NZ_JBEUPD010000031.1, from coordinate 14,658 downwards.
CCGGGGAGGGCGGGCACGACCTGCTGCCCGGCATCGCCGACGGGTCGGTGATCGCGACGCTCGCGGTGGCCGAGGACGGCGGGTCCTGGGATCCGGGTTCCGTGCGGGCGGTCTTCGAGGGCGGGGTGCTCCGGGGGACGAAGAACTACGTCCTGGACGGGCACATCGCAGATCTCGTCCTCGTGGCTGCCCGGGGTGAGGACGGGGTCGGGGTCTACGCCGTCGAGGACGCGGCGCGGCTCGTCCGGCGGGCCCTCCCGACGCTCGACCAGACGCGGAAGCTGGCGCGGATCGAGCTGGACGGCGTTCCGGCGCGCCGGGTCGGCGGGCCGCAGGCGCTGGCGCGGGCCCTCGACGTCGCGGCCGTGGCGCTGGCGGCCGAGCAGCTCGGCGGGGCGCAGCGGACCCTGGACATGACGGTCGAGTACGCGAAGGTGCGCAACCAGTTCGGACGTCCGATCGGATCGTTCCAGGCGATCAAGCACAGGTGCGCGGACATGTTCGTGCTCGTGGAGTCGGCGCGGTCGGCGGTGCTGAACGCGGCGGCCGCCGCCGACGAGAGCCCGGAGGAGCTGCCGGCCGCGGCCGCGCTGGCCCAGGCGTACTGCTCGGAGGCCTTCTTCCACACGGCGGGCGAGGCGATCCAGCTGCACGGCGGCATCGGGTTCACCTGGGAGCACGACGCGCACCTGTACTTCAAGCGGGCCCAGTCGTCGCGGGAGCTCTTCGGGTCGCCCGACCGGCACCGCGAGCGCCTGGCCGCGCTGGCCGGGCTCACGGGTGCAGCCGCAACCCCTTGAGGACCTTGTCCACGCCGTTGCGGGGGCCGTGGACGGCGAACCCGACGAGGGGCATCTCCTCGGCGGTGACGGCCCGGACGGTCGCGCGGTTCGCCTCGTCGTGGCCCGTCTTGAACATGTCCTCGATGTAGACGGCGGTGTCCATGCCGCGGGCGAGGGCGCGGGCGTGGGCCTGCGCGATCGCCTCGGCGCCGGCCTCGTAGACCAGGACGGGCTGCCTGAACATCGCCAGGTAGGTGTTGCCCGACGCGTCCTCGTACGGCTCGCCGATGACGCCGGGGACGCCGCCCGCGACCGCGCTGGCGAGGAACGCGGTGACGTTGAGGCGCTGCCAGGCGGCGAGGTCGTCCCGGACCACGATCCCGATCTTGGTGTCGAAACGCATGCGGCCGATCCTTCCCCTGGTCGTGCCGCGCCGTCTTGAACGCTCGTGCGCCAGACTGGAGGCGTGGACTGGAGCAGGTACTGGCGGTCTCCCGACCGTCCCCTGGAGGCGATGCACGCCCATTTCGAGCGGCACGTCTACCACCGGCACAGCCACGAGACGTACTCGTTCGGCGTCACCGAGGACGGCCGTCAGGCGTTCCGGTGCCGGGGCGGGGCGCACACGAGCGCGGCCGGGATGGTCCTCGCGTTCAACCCCGACGACCCGCACGACGGCCACCCCGCCGACGAGCTCGGCTTCACGTACCGGATCGTCCACATCGGGGCGGGGCTGATCTCGGACGTGCTCGCCGACATCGCGGACCGGCCGGTCGGGCTGCCGCTGTTCGACGCGCCCGTGGTGCCCGACCCCGGCCTGGCGAGGACCCTGCGCGCGCTGCACGCGGCGCTGCTCGGCGGCGCGCCCGCCCTCCGGCGCGACGAGCTGCTGACCGCGACCGTCGGGTCGCTGGTCGACCGGGCCGCCATGCGGCGGGTGCGCGCGTCGCCGGCCGGCGGGTTCGTCGAGCGGGCCCGGCGGCGGCTCGAGGAGTCCTGCACCGAGGACATCGGCGCCGACGCGCTGGCGGAGGCGGCGGGGTGCAGCCGGTTCGCGCTGTACCGGGGGTTCCGGCGCGAGTACGGCATGGCGCCGAGCGACTACCAGCGCCAGCTGCGCCTGCGCGCCGCGCGCCGCCTGCTCGCCCGGGGCGAGGCCATCGGGGACGTGGCGGCCCGCACCGGCTTCGCCGACCAGAGCCATCTGACGCGCTGGTTCGTCCGCTGCTACGGCATGACGCCCGGACGCTTCCAGTCGGCCGTTTGAGGGCGTCTGGGGAAGAATGCCCGCCATGAGACGGGCGAGCGGTGCGATGTTCGGGCTGGCGTACGGGGACTCCCTGGGGGCGCCGACCGAGTTCCTCGACATGAAGCAGATCCACAGGCGTTTCGGCGACCACGGGCCCACGCAGCTCAACGGCGATCCCGCGCTCGTCACCGACGACACGCAGATGGCGATCGCGGTCGGGCTCGGGCTGCTGGACGCCCTGGCCAACCCTCCGTTCACCCCGGACCTGGTCACGCCCATGTGGCGGCGGCGCTTCGTCGACTGGCTGAACAGCCCCGACAACAACCGCGCGCCCGGGAACACCTGCCTCATCGCATGCCGGGGCCTGGCGGCCGGAAAGCCCTGGGTGGAGGTCACCGTGACCGGTTCCAAGGGGTGCGGCGCCAACATGCGCGTCGCGCCGGTCGGCCTGGCCCCGGGCTTGTCGGACGAGACGCGGGCCGGGGCGTCCCAGCTCCAGGCCGCGCTCACCCACGGCCATCCCACCGGGCTCGCCGCGAGCGAGCTGACCGCGTTCGCCGTCCGGTGGCTGGCCGACGGGATGGCCCCGTCCGACCTGCCCGGCGCGCTCCGGGCCCGCTGCCACGACCAGCGCACCGTCTACCACGAGCACTGGCTCGGCACGCTCTGGCAGCGGCCCGGCATGGACACTCCGGAGGCGTTCATCGCCCGGGGCTGGGACGAGTGCCTGGCCGTCCTCGACCGCCTGGACGAGGCCGTCGCGCGCGCGGACCGGGCGTCCGACCCCTGCGAGACCACCGGCGCGGGCTGGGTCGCCGAGGAGGCGCTCGCCACCGGCCTGCTGTGCTTCCTGCTGTTCCCGGACGAGCCGGTCGAGGCGATCTGGCGCGGCGCGGCCAGCTCGGGCGACTCCGACTCGATCGCCTGCCTGGCCGGCGCGTTCGCGGGCGCCCACCTCGGCATGGACGCCTGGCCCGCCGAATGGTCCGCCCGCATCGAGTACGCCAACGGCCTCGCGAGGCTCGGCCAGGCCTGGGACTGATCCCGCGAGAGCACCGCTCTTGACTCTCGCCCGCCCTGAAGCTAATCTCATTAGCTATAGAGCTACAGAGCTTCAAGGAGTGCGCGATGAGCGAGACCCGGTTCCTCGACCTTCCCGGTGGGCGGCTGGCCTACGACGACGACGGCGACGGCCCGCTGGTCGTCTGCCTGCCCCCGATGCTCGAACTGCGGTCGCAGTACCGGTTCCTGAAGCCGCTGCTGCTGAAGGCCGGGTACCGGGTCGTGACCGTCGACCAGCGCGGGATGGGCGAGACCAGCGCGCGGTGGCCCGAGTACGGGAGCACGCCCCTGGCCCACGACCTGCTGGCCCTGCTGCGCCACCTCGACGCCGGCCCGGCCCTCGTCTACGGGTGCTCGAACGGCGCGGCCGCCGCGGTGTGGGTCGCGGCCGAGGCGCCCGAGCTGGTGAAGGGCCTCGTGCTGGCGGCGCCGTTCGTCCGCGACGGCAAGGGCGGGTTCGCGCAGCGGCTGACCACCGCCCTCATGCGGGTCCCCGGCCTGGCCCTGCCGCTCTACATGGCCTACTACCCGAAGTGGGAGCCGAAGCCGCCCGCCGACTTCGCCGAGCACAAGGCGAAGCTGAAGGCCAACCTCAAGGAGCCCGGCCGCGACAAGGTCATCGCCGAGTACCTGAGCATGTCGCACGCCGAGTCGGAGGCGCGGCTCGACCGGGTGCAGGCGCCCACGCTCGTCATCATGGGCACGGCCGACATCGACTGGCCCGACCCCGCCGCCGAGGCCGAATGGGTCGCCCAGAGGCTCAACGGCCAGGTCGTCCTGCTGGACGGCGGCGGCCACCACCCGCACGTGGAGTTCCCCGACGAGGTCGCCGCCGCCGTCACCACCTTCCAGCGCTCCCTCTAGGACGCGGACCAGCCTGTCCAGGCTTCGATGGTGACGGCTATGAGCGGGCCCTCCGGCGGGTGGTCGCGGTACTGGGGGTAGCGGTCCGCCAGAAGTCGGACGGGGTCGGCCATGCGGGCGGGGTCGTCGACGACGGTCGCGTGGCCGTCGACGCGGACCCACCAGAGGCGGTCCCAGTCGTCCTCGTAGTGGTCGGCCAGGAGCGCGACGCGCGGGTTGGCGCGGATGTTGGCGAGCCTCCGCAGCTCCCGGGTGCTCTTGGGCTTGTGGTCGACGGCCGTGTAGACGGCGCCGCGGTGGACGGCGAACGTCACTGGGACGAGATGCGGGCGGGCGTCCTCCCCCACGGTCGCGAGGCGCGCGACCGGCACGGTCGTCAGCAGGCGGCGCGCCTCGTCCGGCGCAAGCTTCGGCACCCCCTCACCCTCCCACGCCGCTCCCCCGCGCGGGGCAGGGCATTCGCCCTTGGGCGGGAGGTGCCGCGACCGGAAGCGCGGAGAGGCTCGTCCCATGGAATCGGTCGGGAGGCTGCGGCCGCGCTGGGCGGGGTACGCGGCCGGGGCATGGTCGGTGGTCGCGGTAGGGGTGGCCCTGTACTGGGCGGGCGGCGGGGATGCCGGGTCCCCGTCGGCGGGCACGAGAGCGGCGGCGTGGGTGATCGCCGCCTTCCTCGGGGTCGGCGGGATCATGGCGGTGTCGAGCGTCCGCGAGGTGGGGCGGCAGATGCCGCGCTGGTGGCCCCTCACCGGGCTCTGGGCGGCGTGCGTGCTGGCGGCGGCCGGAACGTTCGGCTTCGTGATGAACGCGCTGCAACTCGTCTTCGACGGGACGGTCGACGACTGGCCGAGGTTCGGCGTCGAGGTCCTGTGCGCGGTGGGCGCGGCCCTGCTCGCGGCGACGGCCCTGGCCTACCAGCGCGCCACCGCGGGGACGTGCGCGCGATGCGGCCGAGCGCACGCCGAGGCGGGGACGGTCAGGGTCCCGGCGCCCGTGTCCCCCGCGCCGCGTGCGGTGCGGTGGGCCGCCTATGCCGGGGCGCTCGGGTTCGCGCCCTACATCGCCATGAAGACGACGTGGGCGCTCGGGGGCTCGTTCGCGGGGATCGAGGGCGAGCGGGTCGTCGCCGAGTTCGAGCGCAACGGCGCGTCCGGGCTGGTCCTCACGCTGGAGAGGTACGGGCTGGACTTCACCACCCTGGCGGCGCTCGCCGGCGTCTTCCTGCTGATGGGGCTCACGCATGAGTGGGGGCAGGTCTTCCCGCGATGGGCGCCGCCGCTGGCCGGGCGCCGGGTGCCGCGCTGGCTGCCGCTCGCGCCGGCCTGGCTCGGCGCCCTGACGCTCGGCCCCTACGGGGTCGTCGGGTCCGTCGCTTACCTGCTGCCGCCCGTCCTGGGGTTGGGCGGTCTCCCCCATGACGGGCTCATCAGCGGATGGTCGGGCTGGACGGTCGCGGCGTGCGGGATCGGCGCGTTCGCCGCCTACGGCGTGGCGCTTGGCGCCGCGGCGTGGTCGTACCAGCGGCGGACCCTGCCGGTGTGCGTCAGTCCTGGAAGTCCGGGGGACGGTTCTCGCGGCGGGCCTTGATGGCTTCTTCGAAGTTGTGGGTGGTGAGGCGGACGTAGAGCTGGGCGAGGCCCTCCTGGCCCATGTGGGCGTCCAGGCTCGCGGCGTCAAGGCTCGACCACAGCATGCGCTTCGTCAGCTCGGTGCCGGGGCGGCTGAACCCGGCGATGCGCTCGGCCAGCTCGTAGCAGGCGTCGAGGAGCTTGTCGCCGGGGACGACGCGGGAGAGCAGGCCGATCCGCTCGGCCTCGGCGGCGTCCACGTCGCGGCCGGACAGCATCAGCTCGAACGCGCGGGAGGCGCCGATCGCGCGCGGCAGCAGGTAGCTGAGGCCGAGCTCGCTGGCGGTCAGCCCGTTGTTGATGCCGGCCGCGCGGAACAGGGCCGTCTCCGCGCCGAGCCTGATGTCGGCGGCGAGGGACAGGCACAGGCCGCCGCCGATCGCCGGGCCGTTGACCGCCGCGATGACCGGCTGGTGGACGCGCCGCATCGCCCGCACCACGTCGTCCAGCAGCTCCATCGAGCGCAGCGCGATCGTCGGGAGCGTCAGCCCGTCGATGCCGGGGATGCTCCCCGGGTTCTCCAGGTCGGCCCCGGAGCAGAACCCCCGCCCGGCGCCGGTGATGACGACGACGCGGGTGCCGTTGTCGCGGCTGACCTCCTCCAGGGCCTCACGGAAGGGGACCATCACGTCGAACGCCATCGCGTTCATGCGCTCGGGCCGGTTGAGGGTGATGAGGGTGACGTTCGGGCGCGGCTTGTCGACCAGGACGAAGGGCAAGGCGGGCCTCCCAGAGTGACCTAACAAGCGTTAGGTTACACGCGGGGGAACTCGGGCGGCGCGAGGCCCCGCTCGACCACCTTCGCCAGCTCCTCGTCCGTGAGGACGCGCGGCTCGCCGATCATCCTGGCGCGGACGTAGACGCCGCAGAGCCATTCCAAAAGGCGGGCGTTCTCGTACGCCTCCTCCAGGTCGCGGCCGATCGTGACGCCACCGTGGTTGGCCATCAGCGCGGCGCGCTTGCCGCCCGCCATGGCCTCGCGGACGTTCTCGGCGAGCTCGGGCGTCCCGTAGGTGGCGTACTCGGCGACCTTCACCACGCCGCCGAGCAGCAGCGTGTTGTAGTGGATCGGCGGCAGTTCGGACATGGTCGTCGCCACCACGGCGCCGTAGGTGGAGTGCGTGTGCACGATGGCGGCGGCCGGGGTCTCCTCGTACAGCGCGAGGTGCATGGGCGTCTCGGACGACGGCGCCCTGTCGCCGTCGACCCACTGCCCGGCGGTGTTCACGACGGGGCAGTCGGCGGGCTCCATCCGGTCGAGCATCATCCCGCCCGGCGTGACCGCGACCAGATCGCCCGACCGGACGCTGACGTTGCCCGACGCGCCCGTCACCAGCCCGGTCGCGGCCAGCCTGCGGCCGACCTCGCACAGCGCGTCCCGCTCGTCCCTCAGCAACATGCGAATACCTCTCACATTTCATGGCCTGCACCGCGTACGCTACGGCCCGGACGATCACTAAGGGGCCGGCCATGACCGTTGTCACTCTCGGCGCGCACATCCTGGACGTGCTCGCCCGCCCGGTGGAGGGCATCCCGGACGGGCAGGACACCGTCGTCGTCGAGCAGATCCGGGTGACCGCGGCGGGCGCCGCCGCCGGCACCGCCGTCGCCCTCGCCCGGCTCGGCAACCGGGTCGTCTCGGTCGGCGCGATCGGCGACGACGACCTCGGCGACCTGCTGGTGCGGATCATGGCGCGCGAGGGCGTGGACGTGCGCGGCCTCGTCCGGCGGAAGGCCGACCAGACCAGCGCGTCCATCCTGCCGATCCGGCCGGACGGCGGGCGGCCGAGCTTCCACGTCCCCGGCGCGAACCTCACCCTCACCGCGGGCGCGGTGGGGCCGGGCCTGCTCGGCGCGGCGAGCGCGGTGCACCTCGGCGGCCCCGACGTCACGTTCGGGCTCAACGACCCCGGGTTCTTCGCGATGCTCGACACCGCCCGCGAGGCCGGCACCGTCGTCACGATGGACCTGCTGTCCAACATGCCCGACCTGCTGACCGGCGCCGCCGCGTTCCTCCCCCACGTCGACCACTTCCTGCCCAACGGGGAGCAGGCCGCCCTGATGACCGGCGAGGACGACCCGGAGCGGGCCGCCGCCGCGCTGCTGGCGCGCGGGCCGAGCACCGTCGTCGTGACGCTCGGCGGGGGCGGCAGCCTCGTCGCCACCGCCGAGGGCGCGCACCGGCTGCCGGCCCTGCCCGTCGAGGTCGTCGACACGACCGGCTGCGGCGACGCGTACTGCGCCGGGTTCATCACCGGCCTCGCCCACGGCAAGGACGTCCTGGAGGCCGCGCGCTGGGGCACCGCCGCGGCGGCCACCGTCGCGCAGGGGCTCGGCTCCGACGCCTGCCTCACCGACCTGGACGCGGTCCTCGCCCTCCTGGGGTGACGCCGACGAAGCGCACGGAGCGGGAGCGACGCGGGCTCAGAGCTGTGCCGTGCGGCGGTCCCGGTACAGGACGGCGTTCGCCGCCCCGGCGAGCTGCTCCAGCCTGAACACCTCCGTCCGGTGGAACGGCGGCGCGCCCGTCCGGGCGACCACCAGCGCGATCGTGCCCGTGGCGAGCGGGCAGACCGCGAAGCGCACGCCGTCCGGCGCGGTGAACGCGCGCGGGCGCAGCGGCCGCAGCTCCGGCAGGCCGGTGCCCGGAGTGCCGCCGGAGCTGGCGTGCACGAGGACCGCCTCGCCCTCCCCCTTCAGCTCGGCGAGGCCCGCCCAGTCGGCGCTCAGGATCGCCGGGACGGCGTCGGCGAGGACCTCCAGGCCGCGCTCCGGGACGGCCGCGACCTGCCCGATCACGGCCGCGTCCGGGAAGGCGCCCTGCGGCTCGGCGGTCGGCCAGATCCCGACGACCTCCACGCCCGGCACCGAGCCGAGCCCCTCGGCCAGCCGCTCCGAGCCCGCCCCCGCCGGCCACGCGACGGTGAAGTCGTCCATCGCCCGCCCGTTGGCGCGTTCCAGCACCGCCATCTGGACGACGTCCGCGCCCGCCGCGCCCAGAGTGCGCGCGACCTGCCCCAGCGATCCGGGACGGTCCGGCAGGCGCACCCGTATCCGCAGCAACATCGCCACCTCCAGTCTCCGTGCGAGGTCTCCACTTTGGGCGACCCCCGTTTCCCCCGTGTTACCCATACGTGTCGTCCCAAGAAAACGGCACGGAAAGTCGGTGCTGGAAGGGTGGTACAGGTCAAACTAGAGTCCGGTGGAGGTCATCGAATGGCCTGACGTCTCCTGCCGCCCATCATTAAGGTGACTCTACGTGTCGAGGGACGGGGAACCCCCAGTCAGCGAGGACTCCGGAGCCGAGCCGGAGCCGGCGCCCACCGGGGATGCCGGAGATGCCGGGGACGAGGCGGCCCCGGCCGGAGCCGGTGACGCCGGCGGCGTCGGCGGCGTCGGCGGCGTCGGCGCGGCGCTGCACGCCGAGGTGCGGGACGCGCTCGCCGGGCTCGCCGCACGGCTCGACCGCGAGCACGAGCGCGCCGCGCACCGCGAGGCCGTCATCGACCGGCTGCACGAGGAGAACCAGCGGCTGCGGCGCGGGGAGCTGCAGGCGATGCTGGAGCCGGTCCGCGCGGCGCTGTACCGGCTGCACGACCAGGCGCGCCGCGAGTCCGACCGGCTCCGCGCGCCCGACCTCGCCGAGGCGCCCGACCCGCGGCGGACCGCGGCGCTGCTGGCGGCGGTGGCCGACGAGGTCGCCGACGCGCTGGCGCGACTCGGCGTCGAGCGGTTCACCGTCGAGCCGGGCGCCCCCTACGACGCGTCCCGGCACCGGCCGGTCGCGGTCACGCCGGTCGACGACCCCGTGGCGGACGGCACCGTCACGGCCGTCCAGTCCGACGGGTTCGAGCAGAGCGGGAAGGTGCTGCGCAAGGCGGCGGTCAGCGTCGGCAGGCTCGCCGAGCCGGCGTCCGCCGCCAGGCCCGCCGAGCCGGCGTCCGCCGGCGAGGCGACGCACAACGGACAGACGACGAACAGCGGGTGAGAGGGACATGGCCGTCTACGGGATCGACCTGGGAACCACGTACTCCTGCATTGCCTCCATCGACGATGTGGGCCGGCCCGCGGTCCTGCGGAACCTGGAGGGCACCGACACCACCCCGTCCGTCGTGTTCTTCGAGAGCGGCGAGAACGTCGTCGTCGGCCAGACCGCGAAGGACACCGCGGTCCTGGAGCCCGACAACGTCGTCAGCCTGATCAAGCGGGACATGGGCCGCGACGTCACGCGCCCGATCCACGGGATCGACTTCACCCCCGAGGAGGTGTCGGCGTTCATCCTGCTGAAGCTGGCCACCGACGCGCGCACCACCACGGGCGAGGACGCCCGCGACGTGGTCATCACCGTCCCGGCCTACTTCGGCGCCGCCGAGCGGGACGCGACCCGCAAGGCGGGCCGCATCGCGGGGCTGAACGTCATCGACATCGTGTCCGAGCCGATCGCCGCCGCGATCACCTACGGCGTCCTCAACCCCGAGGCCGACCGGACGATCCTGGTCTACGACCTCGGCGGCGGCACGTTCGACACCACGGTCATCGCGCTGCGCGGCGGCCACATCGAGGTGGTGTGCACCGACGGCGACCACGAGCTCGGCGGCGCCGACTGGGACGCGCGGCTCGTGGAGCACCTGGCCGAGCGGTTCCGCGCCGAGCACCCCGAGGCGGGCGACCCGCTGGACGACCGGCAGACCGAGCAGCAGCTCCGCCGCGACGCCGAGGACGCCAAGAAGGCCCTCACCACCCGCACGTCCCACACCGTCCGGGTGATGCACGGCGGGCGGGTCGCGGCGGTCGAGGTGACGCGCGAGAAGCTGGAGGAGCTGACCAAGGACCTCCTCGACCGCGCCGTGGAGATCACCGGCCGGACGCTGGCGACCGCGGCCGAGAAGGGCGTGGAGGACTACGACGACCTCGTCCTCGTCGGCGGCTCCACGAAGATGCCGGTCGTCGCGGCGCGGCTGGCGACCGAGCTCGGCATCACCCCCCGCCTCCAGGACCCCGACCTCGCGGTCGCCAAGGGCGCCGCCCTGTACGCGTTCGAGGAGACCTACCGGCGGCTCGTCCGGGAGGGCGCCGCCGAGCGCGCCGAGGAGATGGCGACCCGGGCGGGCCTGTCGGCCGAGCAGCAGCGGCAGATCGCCGGGCGGCGGATCAGGACGGTCGCCTCGCACGCGTTCGGGATCGTGGTGGTCGACCGGGAGACCGGCGCCGAGAGCGTCGCGCACCTCGTGCACGCCAACGACGAGCTGCCCGCCGCCAAGACCGAGGACTTCTTCACCGTCTACGACGACCAGGCCTCGGCCGACATCCGGGTGATGGAGCAGGCCGGCGTCGTGGAGTCCGCCGACCTGATCGACAACACCGAGATCGCGACCGGGGAGATCCGCGTCCCGCCGGGCAAGAAGGCGGGCTGGCCGATCGGGGTGACGTTCGCGCTCGACTCCTCCGGCCTGCTCAACGTCACGGCCGTGGAGAAGGAGACCGGCGAGCGGCTGGAGCTGAAGGTCGACGTCGGCGGCATGTCGGAGGAGGAGGTCGAGCGGTCCCGCAAGGCCCTCTCCCGGGTCCAGGTCAGCTGAGCGGGCGGCGGAGCCCCTGGAGGCGCCCGTGGCGTTCGACGACGACTACCGGCGGGACGTGCTGGAGCCCGCGCGGGCCGCGGGCGACCAGCCGCCCGAGGACCTGCGCGCCCGGTACGCGCTCGATGGCGGACCGTCCTCCAGCCCCCACCCACCGCCATTCAATGGAGGGGCTACGCTCGACGGGATGGACGCGGCGGCCGTCGCGGCGCGGGTCAAGCAGGTCCGCCAGTGCTGGCGGCGGGCGCGCGGGCAGCTGAAGTACCGCAAGCTGATCGACCGGCTGGAGGCCGAGCACCGCGAGCTGGCGCCGCTGTTCTCGGCCGCCGAGCGCGGCGACCTGCGCCCGCTGGAGGCGCGGCTGCGCGGCGGCCGGGAACGCGCCGAGCGGCGCCTCGGCGAGGCCCGCGCCCGCCTCGCCGACGCCGCCGGGACGCTGCGGATGGCCGCGCCCGCCGAGGTCGAGGCCATCGCCCGCACCGCCGGGGTGCGGGGCGCCGAGCTGTCGGAGCTCGCCGCCGCCGACGGCATCGAGATCCGCGAGCCCGACCGGCTGCCGTCCGCCGCGCCCTACCCCGCGTACCGGAAGGTGCGCGAGTCGCTGGACGTGCTCGGCAAGCGGCATCTCGCCGACTTCCTGTTCGGCGCCCGCCTCACCGGCCCCTTCCGCGTCCTGGGCGGCTTCGCGGTCCAGGGCGGCGGCCTGCGCCCGGACGCGGACGCGGTCGCCGCCGCGGGCGCCGAGTGGGCGCGCCGCAGCCGCGACACCAGCACCACGCACGCCGACACGGTGCTGGCCGCGCTGCGCTCGGGCGCCGACCTGCCCGGACTGCTGCTGTTCGACGTGGCCGACCGGCTCCGCGAGCGGCTGCGGCAGCGGGCGTCCGAGCGCGCCCTGCTCCGGTACGCCGTCGAGGAGCTGGGCGTCGAGCACGGCGACGCCCGCCGCCTGGTGTTCGCCGTCGTGCGCGAGACCGACCCGGGCGGCGGCCTCGCCGGGCGGCTCCGGGCGCTGCTGGACGCGGGTGAGGTGCACGCGGCGGCCGAGCTGGCCGACGCCGCGCAGGTCCCGCCCCCGTCCCCGGGTTCCTCGGGGACCGAGGCGCCCGAGGAGGAGGTGCTCGCCGCCGAGGCCCGGCACCGCCTCGCCACCGCGCTGCGCCTGCGCGAGACCGCGTCCGCCGAACCCGACCCCGACCGCGCCTACGGCATGCTCACCGACGCGCTGCGCCTCGTCCGCGACCTCCCGGGCGCGGCCGCCCGCCTGCGGCGCCTGCCGCCCCGCCCGGCGCAGGCGGCGCGCCTCGACGTGGACGGCGCGTCGGTGCGGGTGTCCTGGGAGGACACGCCGTCCACCGGGGGCGAGGTGGCCCACCACGTCGTGCGGCAGGCGGGCAGGGCTCCGCGCGACGTGCGCGACGGCACGGCCGTCGGCGGGGCGCTCGACACCCGCCCCCCGGTCAACGTGCCGCTGTACTACGGGGTGTTCGCGGCGCGGGGCGAGGCCGCCGCGGCGCCCGCGGTCGCCGGGCCGGTGGTCGTGCGGCCCGAGCCGGACGAGGTCGAGCTGACCGCCGGGGACGGGCAGGTCACCGGGCGGTGGCGGTGCCCGGCGGAGGCGGCGCGGGTCGTCGTGCTCCGGGACGGGCAGCCCGTCGCGGCGGGCCGCGACGGGTTCCGCGAGCGCGTGCCGAACGGCCGCACGCACCACTACCGGGTCTCCGCCGTCTACCTCGACGCGTCCGGGCGGGAGGTCGTGACGGACGGGGTGGCGGCGTCGGCCACGCCGAGCGCGCCGCCCGAACCGGTGTACGAGCTGGCCGCCGAGACCGACGCGGCCGACCCCGGGCTGGTCCGGGCCCGGTTCGAGCCGCCCGCGCACGGGACGGTGGAGCTGGTGCTGAGCGAGGGGCCGCCGCCGTGGCCGCGCAGCGCGCTGGTCCCGCTGGAGGAGGTGCGGCGGGAGACGCGGCGGCTGGCGTGCGCGCCGGCGCCGGGCGGGCTCGCCGTGCGGCCGGGGGCCGGGGGGTGGCTGCTCGCGGTGACGGTCGCGGAGGGCACGGCCGCGATCGGCGCGTACCACCGGCACGTGAACCTGCCGCCGCCGCGCCGGCTGGTCGCCGAGCGGCGGGGCGCGTACGTGCACGTCGGGTTCGACTGGCCGCCGGACGTCGCGGAGGTCGACATCGCCTACCGGATCGGGCGCGACCCCGCGCACACCGCAGACCCGGCGGCCGTCCCGGTCCGGGCCGCGCAGAGCGTCACCCGGGCCGCCTACGACACGCAGGGCGGGATCCGCCTGCCCGTCCCCGAGGACGAGCCCGTCGAGCTGTCCGTCGCCGCCGCCGGGACGGTGGGCGGCGCGCGGGTGACCGGCCCGCCGGTGACCGCCGAGGTCGCGGCGACCGCGGTCGTCCGGTACGACGTGCTGCGGTCGGGCCCGCCGTGGCGGCGGGCCCTGACGATCCGGCTCACCTCGTCCCGCCCGCTGCGGGTCGCGCGGCTGTCGCTGGTGCTGCGCGCCGGGCGGGTCATGCCGCAGCGCGCGGCCGACGGCGAGACCCTCGCCGCGTGGGACCAGGTGCCCGTGCCGGGCGAGCTGTCGCTCGGCGCGCCCCGCGCGCCGGGGCCGTACTGGCTGCGCTGCTTCGCCGACGACGACGCCGTCGAGCTGAGCGATCCCCCCGTCCGCCGACTGCAGGTCCCCTGATGACGAGACCCCTGGCCCGGGTGGCGATCCCCGGCGTTCCGTCCCGGCAGGGCGTCACCTGCCCCTACTGCTTCGCCTCGGTCGCGCCGCAGCGGATCCTGTTCCGGTGCCGGGGGCAGGCCGGGCGGCGGCAGGGCTGCGCCCCCGTCCTGGACGAGAAGCTCGCCGCCTACACCGGGTCGACGGCGGGGGCGTCGCTGCCGCCGGTGTTCGCCGCGTCCGGGCGCAAGGGCCGGGCCGACTGCCCCGCGTGCGGCGTGCCGACCGGGAACCGCGCCTGCCCCGAGTGCCACAACCCGCTGCCGTCGGCGTACTGCGACTCCCCCGGCCGGATCGTCGCGCTCGTCGGGGCGAAGAACGCCGGGAAGAGCACCTACATCGCCGTCCTGCTGCACGAGCTGATGAACCGGGTCGGGACCGAGCTGGACGCGTCGCTCGTCGCGTGCGACGACCGGACGATCGAGCGGTACAAGCGGGACTTCGCCCGGCCGCTGCTGGAGGAGCGGCGGCTGCTGCCGACGACGCCGAGCGCCGCGACCGGCCCGCGCGAGCCGCTGGTGTACCTGCTCACCCGCACCCGCAGGGGCCGCTTCTCCCGGTCCCGCAACGACTCGCTGGCGCTGGTGCTGTTCGACACCGCCGGCGAGGACCTGCGCAGCCGCGAGGCCACCGACCTGCACCTGCGGTACCTGGAGGCGGCCGACGCGATCATCTTCCTGGTCGACCCGCTGGAGCTGCCGGGCGCGCGGGCGGGCGTGCGGGACGCCGTGCCCGGCCCGCGCGCGCC